>NZ_MUFV01000001.1:0-321666 GCF_002017875.1 Deinococcus sp. LM3
GTTCAGCAGCTCTCCCAGCGCCTGCTCGCCCGTGGCGGTCGCGGCGGCGCCGTGACGGCGCGGCCCTCGAACAGCAGCGCGAAGGCACTCTGCTCGCCCAGCGTGGCGTGCAGGTACCCGAACCACGCCTGCTCGTGCAGTGTTTCAGGAACGCGTGCAGGTCGCAGAACGACTGCTCCAGCCCGGCGTGCGTGGGCGGCGCGTGCGGCAGGAAGCGCGCCAGGAACGGCGCGGCCCCCGGATACATGGGCTGCAGTTCCGGCACGGCCTCCCCGGCCGGTTCGGTGGGGCGGGCGTCAGGCCGGCGGGTTCCGGTCGGTTCGGTCATGTGGCCTCGGGGTCGGCCCGGCGGTCAGTTCGGCCGTCGGTTCGGTAGGCAGCCCGGCCGTCGTTCGGCGCCGGATTCGGGGCAGGTTCTGCGGGACGCTCGCCGGAGCGGCGGCTCGGGGGCCGGCGCGACGTTTCTCCTTCACGCGGCCCTCCGGGCGCCCGGCACGGTCACAGGCCGTCCACGCGGGAGAGTACGCGGGACTCTCCGTCCAGCGCCGGGGCGGCCGCTGCGTCCGGGCGGCCGTGCGTCCGCATCGTCGGGGCAGCAGATCAGGCCCTGACGGAAACGGGCGGCGTTCTGCACGTACCGCGCCGCGTTTCCGCCGCCCGCGCGGGCCGGACCACCCGCGCGGGAATGCCGACGGCCAGCATGCCGTCCGGGACGTGTACCCCTTCGGCAGCACCGCGCCGGCCCCCAGGACCGCGCCCGCGCCCAGACTGGAGCCGCTGAGCATGACCGCGCCCATGCCGACCAGACTGCCGGGGCCGCAGATGGCGCCGTGCACGATGGCGCGTGCCCGACCGTCACGTGATCGGTCAGGATGCAGGCCAGCCGGCGTCGTGTGCAGGACCGCGCCGTCCTGGACGTTGCAGGACGGCCGACCGTGACGGCCTCGATGTCGCCGCGCAGCACGGCACCGAACCAGACGCTGGCGTGCGCCGCGACCGTGACCTGACCGATGATGTCGGCGCTGGCCGCGATGAACGCGGTGGGGTGAATGTGGGGGACGTGCCCGTCCAGGGCGTAGCGCGGCATGCTGTATTCCTCCGGAAGGTCGCGTGTGCGTAACGGTCGCTGCGGCGCAGGGCCCGGGGGCTTCGTCAGTGACACACGCGGCGTTGAACTGGGTGTCAGCCTAGCATGACCCTGCTGTCACCGCGCCGCTGCCCCGCTGGGACGGGGCCGGGCAGCGGGATGGCAGGGGCGCAAATCTGCACACCGCCCGGCGCGAGTCATGCGATAATACTGGGGTCTTAAAATTCGCGTCATCTGTTGGGTCTGACCCAGAGGGTGGGATACCAGGCAGCGAATTCTTGAGATGCAAGGAGAGTTATGGCTCAAGTCGAGTGAAGTGGTTCAACGTTGAAAAAGGCTACGGATTCATCGAGCACCCGGGCAACCCTGACGTGTTCGTGCACTACAGCGCCATCCAGAGCGGCGGTTTCCGCAAGCTCAACGAGGGTGACGAGGTGGAGTTCGAGGTGGAGGCCGGCCAGGGCAGCAAGGGCCCGCAGGCCAAGAACGTGTCGTCACCAACGCCGCGCCCGCTCCGGTGGGCGGCGGCATGGGCGGCAACCGCGGCGGCAGCCGCTGGTAACGTCCGGCTGAGGCTCCCCTGCGGAGCCTGAGCGGACAGCACCCCTGCGGCTCAGCCCCCCCACCATTCGGAGATTCACCTGTGCAGCGGACGCGTCGTCGTCCGCTGCTTGCGTTTCCGGGCGCGGCCGACTCGTACGGACTGCTCCCACTCGCTGCCGCTCGGATTGAACGGTTGTTGCAACCCGTTCGGAGTCCGTCAGATGCGTCCACGCGTCGGCCGCGCAGCCCGTAGCATGGCGGACATGAGCGACCCCGTCTCCCTGTCCAAGGACCGCCCGGCGGCCGTCCCGGACTCCGGCACGCCCCTCGGACGACACGCCGCCGCGCCCGCGACAGGCCCTGACACCGGCTCTGGCACCGGCCCTGACACAGGCTCTGGCACCGGCCCTTCCGCAGGCACGCACGCGGCGGACGGCCCGCAGGCCGCGCCGTCGTCACGGCCTACCCGGTGTCGTTCACGGGTCGGCAGGCGAGTACTTCCGGCTGTGGATCGTGAACTCGGCGCTGACGGTCGTGACGCTGGGCCTGTACCTGCCGTGGGCGCGGGTTCGCAACCGCAGTACTTCTACGGGCACACCTGGGTGGACGGTCACAACTTCGAGTACCGGGCCGATCCGCGCCGCCTGCTGCGCTCTTACCTGCTGGTGGGGCGCTGTTCCTGGCCTATGTGCTGACCAGCGAGAGCGAGAGCCTGGGCTGGGTGTCGGCCTGATCGCCCTGCTGTTCCTGGGGTTGTACCCGTGGCTGGTGGCGCAGTCCATGCGGTTCCAGGCGGTGAATACCGTGCACCGTGGTCTGCGCTTTCACTTTGACGGCCGCGTGCAGGACGCCTACGTGGCGTACGGCGCGGCGAACGTGGCGGCGGCCGTGTCCGGGGGTCTGGCGCTGCCGTGGGCGTGGTTCATGCAGCGCCGCTACCAGCTGAACAACCTGCGGTACGGGTCGGCGCGCGGCCTGTTCCGGGGGACGTGGCGCCCATGTACCTGATCGCGCTGGTCGGCGTGGGCCTGCTGGTCGGGGCGGGGCTGCTGCTGGCCATTCCGGCGGCGTGGCGCTCGTGGCGTGGATGGCCAGTCAGGGCTTCGAGCTGGACAGCCTGAACTGGAATAGTGCGGGCTTGCTGGGCGTGCTGTTCGTCGTGGTGGCGTACGTGATCCTGCTGGCGATGAACGGCGTGGCGTGGCAGTACGTGCGGGCCGCGACCATGCGGTACGTGCTGAACAACGCCGAACTGGGCGGCGTGGTCCGCACGGCGCGACCTTCAACCCCTGGCAGGTCGTGTGGATCACCGTGTCGAACGGCGTGGCGCAGGTGCTGACACTGGGCCTCGCGACCCCCTGGGCGGACATCCGCCGTAACCGCTACCTCCTGGAGGGCGTGACCGTGCGGGCCATCGTGCCGCTCGACGAGTTCGCGGGCCGTCAGGGTGGTCCGGAGTCGGCGCTGGGCGAGGCCGCCACGGAACTCCTCGACATCGGCTGGGGTTCTGAGGATGTCGGGCCGCGACTCCTGGCCCGAGTGCCGGGCGTGTACTTCGACGGGCAGGTCAGCCGCGACCACCCGCCACGCTGCACCTGGGACCGGACGGCGCGCGGCTGCGCCTGCCGGGCCGCGCCGACCACCACTGGCGCGCGGCCGACGTGACCGTGGACCCGGCGCTGCCCGGCGTGCGCGCGCGCTGTCCTTCCCGGACGGCAGCCGGTTCGAGACCACCGACCACGCCGCCGTCCGCGACTGGGAGTCCCGGCAGGACGCAACCGCCTGCTGGGCGGCGTGGCCCGCCTGGAGGCCAGCTGGGGCGCGGCGCTGGGCGCGGTCGCCGTGACCGGGGCGCTGCTGTGGGGCTTCGTGACCTTCGGCCTGCCGGTCCTGGCGCGTCAGGCGGCGGCCGTGACCCCGCAGGGCGTGCTGGCCACCTTCGACCGCGAGGCACTGACGGTCCTGGAGCAGCAGGAACTGGTCGGGCCGAGCCGCCTGAGCGCCGCGCGGCAGCCGAGCTGCAGGCCGCCTTCCGGGACGTGAGTGCCTGGGCGGGCGGCGGGTACGGGTACCGGCTGCTGCTGCGTGACGGCGAGCCGGCGGGAAGCAGCGGACTGGGCGCGAACGCGTTCGCGTTGCCGAACGGCACGGTCGTCATGACCGATCAGCTGGTCGAGCTGGGCCGCAGTGACCGGGAACTGATCGGGGTGCTGGCGCACGAGGCGGGGCACGTCACGCAGCGGCACGGACTGGCCAGCGTGTACCAGGCGCTGGGCCTGGGCCTGATCGTCACAGCCCTGACCGGGGACGTGGTCAGCGCGTCCACGTTCGCGGCGGCGGTGCCGGTCGCGCTGGTGCAGGGCGGGTACTCGCGGGCCGCCGAGACGCAGTCCGACCGGATCGCCGCCCGCTACCTGCTGGAGCGGTACGGCACCACCCGGCCCCTTCAGACGATCCTGGCCCGCCTGGAGTCGGCCCAGGGAGGTGCGGGCGGCCTGCCGGACCTGCTGAACACCCACCCCGGCACGGACGCCCGTATCGAGCACCTGCGGCGGCTGGAGGACGCGGCCCGCTGACCCGGCGGGCACAGACGCGGCACACACAGACAGCCCGGCACAGATGGACAGCGCCTCATGCACTACGCTCTGGGGCGTGAAGTTCACGGTTCTGTCCACCAGTCTCGACCCGGAAAGCCGCAGCGCGTGGCTGTGCACCCTGGCCGCCGCGCAGTTGCGGGCGCAGGGACACGAGGTCACGTTCCTCGACCTGCGGACCGATCCGCTCCCGCCCTTCGACAACGTGCAGGGAGCCGGGGCTGTTACGACCACCCGAACGCCGCGCGGTACCACGCGGCCGTGGCGGGCGCGGACGGCGTGTTCCTGGGCGTGCCCGTGTACAACTGGGGCCTGGGTCCGGAGCGAAAGCCCTGGTGGAACTGACGGGCAGCAGCGACGAGGCGCGCGGCCTGCACGGCGCGTGGTTCGACCGGCCCGTCACGTTCCTGGTGTCCGGCGGCTGGACCACGGTACCTGAGTCACGGGGCGTTCGCGTTCGGCCTGATGGTGGATTTCCGCTGCGTGGTGAACCCGCACTTCGTGTACGCCACCTCCGCGCACTGGGACGCACCGGGCGTGCCGGGCGAGTGGCTGCGCGGGCGGCTGGCGCGCACCGTGGACCGGGGTGTGGATCTCTCGCAGCGGCTGGCCGGGCGCGATTACGCCAGCGTGTGGGAACTGTGACCGCGCCCGGCCCGGCCCGGCCTGCGCCGCTCCTGCCGCCCACGGAACGCCCGCGCGTGATCCTGGAACACCCGGACTTCTACGTGGTGCACAAACCGGCGTTGTGGCTCACGCACCCGGTGCGGGCGCGGGTGGAGGTGCCGGACCTGCTGACGTTCATGCAGCGCACGACCGGCGAGCCGGACCTCGCGCCGCCGCACCGCCTGGACCGCGAGACGAGCGGCGCGCAGGTCCTGACCCGCGACCGCGAGGCCGCGCAGCGGTTCTTCACGCTGTTCAAGACGCATCTGGTCGGCAAGACGTACCTGTCGATCGTGCACGGTACCCCCGACTGGGAACGGCGCACGCTGGACGCCCCGCTGGGCGACCTGGGGCTGGGCGGCGCGAACCGCGTCAGCATCCGGCAGGGGGTCGTGCCGGACGGACGGCCCGCCGTGACGGACTTCCGGGTGGTGGCCCGCCGCGCCGGTCACGCCCTGATCGAGGCGTACCCGCGCAGCGGCCGCCTGCACCAGATCCGCGCGCACCTGTCGCACCTGGGCCTGCCGATGGTGGGCGACAAGATCTACGGCCGCGATCCCGGCGTGTTCCTGACGTTCATGGAGACCGGGCAGACGCCGGAACTCACGGCGCGGCTGGGGCTGGCGCGTCAGGCGCTGCACGCCGCGCGCATCGCGTTCCGTGGGCGGGCACGCAGGTCGTGGCCGAGGTGCCGCTCGCCCCGGACCTGCAGGCGTACTGGGACGCCCTGCCGGACACACCCTGAAGGCCCGGCGCGTCCGGCCTGCCCGCTTGCGCATGAGCGCCGGGCGGTCGGCCCGTATACTCGCCGCATCATGATTGCCTCCCCTCCTGCTGCCCCGCGCGTGAGCCCGTGGGTGCTGTCCGCGTTCTGGTTCGGCACGGCCTTCCACTGGCTGCTGCTGCTGCTGGTCCTGATGCCCGCCAACGTCCTCGAATTCGTCGGCCCGGACCGCAAGGGCACGTACGTGGGCGCGCTGACCGCCATCGGCGCGGTCATGGCGCTCGTCATTCCGCCGCTGGTGGGCGCGCACAGCGACCGCACCGGGCGGCGCGTGCCGTACCTGCGGCTGGGCGTGGGCGTGAACATCGCGGGTCTGGCCGTCATGGGGGCCGCCGTGACCCTGCTGAGTGGCATGACCGGCTTCTGGGTGTACGTGCTGGGGTTCCTGCTCGTGCAGTTCGGCAACAACTACGCCACCGCGCCGTACTCGGCCCTGATTCCGCAGCTCGTGCCGACCGAGCAGCGCGGCCGGTACAGCGGCGTGATGGGCATGCTCCAGGCGGCGGGGCAGCTGCTGGGCGCGGTCAGTGCCTTCGTGGTCGGGACGCTGGGGTTGCCGTCCATGGTGTCGTTCGTGCTGATCGCGGTGTTCCTGCTGGTGCCGGCGCTCGTGACGATGCGCGGCGTTCCGGACGACGCCCGCCCCGCCCCGGCCGGCACCCGGCCCGCGCCGTGGCAGTCGCTGTTCGCGTACCGGCCGTTCCTGTGGGTGTTCGTCACGCGCGTCCTGTTCGCGCTGGGGCAGTACTCGGTGCAGCCCTTCTTGCAGTACTACAACGCCGACGTGCTGGGCCAGAAGGACCCGGCCACGTCGAACTCGATCATGCTGGCGTGCATCATCGTGGCGAGCATCGTGTCCGCCCTGATCGGCGGGCGCATCAGTGACCGCGTGGGCCGTAAACCCGTCATCTACGTCGCCGGGACGACCATGGCGGCCGCCGCGCTGCTGCTGCTGGTCGTGCCGGGTTTCGGGGCAGCGCTGCTGCTGGCCGTCGTGTTCGGTCTGGGCTTCGGCGCGTTCACCAGCGTGGACTGGGCGCTGGGCAGCGACGCCATGCCCAGCGACACCAGCTTCGCGCGGGACATGGGCATCTGGCACGTGGCGTTCGTGGCTCCGCAGTTCATCGGGGGGCCGCAGGGCGCGCTGCTCGACTGGGGGAACGCGCAGGGCGGCAACCTGGGGTACACGCTGGTGTTCGGCGTGGCCGCCGCCTTCTTCATCCTGGGCGTACTGCTGGTCCGCAACGTGCCGGACACCCGCCCGAAAGGTCAGCACCTGCCTGCCTGAGCGTCACCTCTGCTGATACGGGTTCCGTTTGTTTCGCCGACAATCCGGAACTTCACCGGATTGCCGGCTCCACGTCCGGAACCCGTTTCTCTCCTTCTCGCATCCGCTCGGATTGAACGGTCTTTGCAGTCCATTCAATCGGAGTCCGTATGAGTAGCGGAAGTGCGCGGCCCGGACGCCAGAGGTCCGGGCCGTTCCCATGGTTGGCCCTGGTGCGGGGTGTCCGGTTGTTCCTCACGGAGCGTGCAGGGTTCCTTCAGAACGGGTTACGAAGCTGTTCACACGGTGCCTCTCATTTCAGTTCGGCGCGGCGGGCGCGTGACAGGGTGAACCCATGACTCAATCCGATACCGCGCAATCCGATACCGCCCGCACGGACTCCATCAAGACGCTGGCCGCCATGATCAAGGAAGTCCACTTCGCCATGCTGACCGTGCAGACCGCCGACGGTCACCTGCACGCCCACCCCATGACCACGCAGCAGGTCGAGTTCGACGGTGACATCTGGTTCATCGGCGGCAAGGACACCGAGCAGGTGCAGAACATGGCGGCCCGCCCCCAGGTGAACGTCAGTTACTCCAGCCCCGACAAGGGCGTGTACGTCAGCGTGAACGGCACCGCGCAACTGGTCGAGAACCGCGCGAAACTCGATGAACTCTGGAGTGACTTCTACCAGACGTACTTCCCGCAGGGCAAGGAAGACCCGAACATCCAGCTGATCCAGATTCACGCGAACGGCGCCGAGTACTGGGAAGGCAACGGCAAGATCCGCAGCCTGCTGGCGTTCGCGAAGGGACTGGTCGGTGGGAAGCCCGACATGGGCGAGAACGAAACCGTCCGACTCTGATCGGCTGCGCGCCCTGACCACATCGGGTCAGACATGATCACAGAACGGACTCCGGAAGAGGGGCAGCTGCCCGCCTTCCGGAGTCTGTTCTGTGAGGTGATTCCCGCCGTTTACTTCAGTTCTTTGAGGACGGCGTTGTTCAGGTTCGTGGCGCCCTCGTTGGCGTACACGATCAGGCTGGTCTGCGCGGCGACCCGTTCGTCCAGGACGACGGTGTAGCCGTTGGCGCGGGCGACCTTGGCGACGGCGGCGTTCATCTTGGTGCCCAGCGGTTTGAAGGCCGCGTCGATGCGTTTGGCGTAGTCGGTGCGGGCGGCCGCGTACGCCTGCTGCGCCTTGGTGAGGGCGGCGCGGTCGGCGGCGGTGCTGGCCTTCGCCGCGAGCGCCTGGATGTTCTTCTGCTTCGCGGCGAGGTCGCTGCTGGCCCTGGCGTTCAGGTCCAGGTAGGCCTGCGCGCCGGGCATGCCCTTCACGACCGTCTGGACGTTCAGGATGCCGACGCGGTTCTTGCTCTGCTGGGCGTGCGGGACGGTGGTCAGCAGGGCGAGCGGGAGGAGGAGCATGAATCGGTTCAAGGGAAGTTCTCCTGGCCCGGCAGGAAGCCGGTGGTGACGGAGCCGGCCCCGCAGCGAGTACCGCGCGGGGCCAGCTTCGGGTCAGGGGTGATCGCGCGGAGGCGGGCTTATACGGATTCCGTTTGTTTCGTTGACAACCCGGAAGGGCGCCAGGTTGCTAACTCCACGTCCGGAACCCGTTTCTCTCCCACTCTGCGGGGCAGCTCTACGAGTCGCATCCGCTCGGATTGAACGGTCTTTGCAGCCCATTCAATCGGAGTCCGTATTACTTGACGGACTTGGCGACCGCGTCGGTCAGTTCGCTGGTGGGGTCGGCGTAGATGACCAGTCCGCTCTTGGCGGCCACGTCGCGGTCCATGACGATCGAGAAGCCGTTGCTCTTGGCGACGGTGTTGATGGCGGTGTCCACGGCCTTCTCGACCACGGCGATCTTCGGGGCCAGCTGCTTGTCGTAGGCGTCGGCCTTGCTGCGGATGGTGGTGACCAGCTGCTCGCGGGTCTGTTTCTCGGCGGCCGAGGCGTTCGCGCCCTTGGCATCGATGGCCTTGACCTGCTTGTCGAGCGCCGTGAGTTCATCGTCGGCTTTCTTCTGAATGGCCTGGATTTCCTTGTCGCCGGGGTGGGCGGCCAGGAGTTTGGAAACGTCCACGAACCCGACCTTCTGGGGGGTGGTCTGCGCGTGGGGCGCGACGGTACCGAGGCCGTAGGCGGCCGCGAGGGCCAGGGGGGCCAGGATCTTGGCGTTGATCTTCATGTCGCGCAACGTATCACGCGCCTTTCTGAGCCGAATGAAGGTCAGCTGACCCGGTTCACACCTCCTTTCCATCCCCCGTTCGTGGGGCTGTACGCAGGCAGGCGGGACGTGTGCCGGGCCGGGTCACCTGTACACTGCGCGTATGCTCGTTCGCGACTGGATGACCCGTAATCCGACCACCGTGACTCCCGACACGCCCGTCATGGACGCCCTGAAACTGCTGAAAGAGGGTGGGTTCCGCCGCCTGCCGGTCATGGAGGGCGAGCGGCTGGTCGGCATCACGACCCGCAAGGACCTGAAAGACGCCATGCCCAGCAAGGCCACGACCCTGAGCGTCTGGGAACTGAATTACCTGCTGAGCAAACTGACGGTCGAGGAGATGATGGCCCGCCCGGTCATCACGGCCGCCGAGGGCGAGTACATGGAGGACGCGGCGCTGCGCATGCAGGAGCATCACGTGGGGGGCCTGCCGGTCCTGAACGACGCGGGCCGCCTGAGTGGGATCATCACGACCATGGATGTCCTGCGGGCCTTCACGGGCATCCTGGGCATGCGCGAGGGCGGGCAGCGCCTGACGCTGGACATGCCGGACGTGCCGGGCAGCCTGGAACGCGCGACCGGGGCGATCCTGCCGAGCAACATCATCAGCGTCGCCACGTACGGCGGCGAGAACGGCCGGCGCCGTTTCGTGATGCGCGTCAGCGGCGAGGGCCTCAAGGACGTGCGCGAGCGCGTGCGGGCCACCGGCATCGACGTGCTGGACTGACCCACACAGAGGTGACGCAACCAGAAGAGAGGCCCGGTGATCGGCACACCGGGCCTCTCTCTTTGCAGCCGGTTACAGCAGGCTGATGGCGTACTCGCCCATCCGGCGCGGGATGTTCACGCCGGTGGTCGCCACGGAGTTCTTGAATTCCATGGTGTGATTGATCTCGATGATCTTCAGGCCGCCCCACTCGTTCTGGGCACCCGGGTCCTCGACGAGGTCGATGGCGACGATCTGGCCGTGGACGGCGGCGGCGGCCCGCACGGCCAGGTCGGCCATCTCGGGCGTGACGGGGCAGTTGCTGGCCCTGGCGCCGCGCGCGGTGTTCGTGATCCAGTGTTCGCTGGTGCGGTAGATCGCGCCGATGCACTCGCCGCCCACCACGAACGCGCGGATGTCACGGCCGGGTTTGTTGATGAGTTCCTGCACGTAGAAGATGCCGTGCTGCGGCCCGCCCAGCACTTCCTTGTGCTCGATGACGGCCTCGGCGGCGGCGCGGTCGTTCAGGCGGCTGACCATGCGGCCCCACGAGCCGACGGTGGGTTTCAGGACGACCGGGTAGCCCATCTCCTCGATGAGTTGCAGGGCCGCGTCGCCGTCGAAGGCCACGCCGGTACGGGGGGTGGGCAGGCCGTGGGCGTGCAGGGCGGCGTTCGTGGCGAGTTTGTCGCCGCACAGTTCGATGACGTGCGCGGGGTTGATGACCTTCACGCCGAAGCCTTCGAGGGCGCGGGTCACGCCGTGGCCGCGGCTCTGGCTGACGCAGCGTTCGATGGCGACCTTCCAGGGCACGGCGGCGCGGCCCTGCTCGTCGAAGGTGACGGTCAGTTGCGGCGCGTAAACCTTGTCGTAGGGCACGCCGAGGTCGTCGAGGGCCTCGAAGAGCATTTTCTCGTCGGGGCGGATGCGGTCGTACAGGACGGCGAGGTCTGCCATGGGGGTGTCCGGGGTGGGTGGCCCTGCAAGGGAGCGCGGTCAGGTGTTCCGGTGGAACGGCCTGACCGCGTGCCCTGGCGGGGTCACTCTCCCCAGTCCTCCGCTTCCTGCGGGGCGGCTTCGAGGCGGGGCGGTTCGATGGACACGACCTCGTATTCCACGCCGGTTTCGTCGTCGGTGACGAGTTCGCCGAGTTCGGGGTTGGTCAGTTCGATGGTCGCGCCGGTATCGGGGTTTTCAAATTGAATGGTAGCCATATTCACTCCTTACGTTTGGTAGGTTAACGCACCTAATTTATGGCGTTCGCAATTGCCTAGGCAGGTGGTAGAAACCTTGCGCTCAGATCACGTCCGGGTCGTCCATCAACTCCAGCGCCACCAGACCCTTGCAGTGCGGACACGACACCACGCTGACCTCCACACCGTCCAGCACCTGCACCGGCGCGGCCCCCAGCATGTCCTCGGTCACCTCGAACTCCTCACCGCAATTCGGGCAGGTCGTCATCTCACCCAGCAGCTCCAGATCGAAGTCCTCGCCCTCACCGTTGCGGGTCACTTCCATCTCCGAATGGCAGGAGTCGCACACGATGACGTCCCCCACCATCAGCTCCGCACGGTCCTCGTCGGTCAGTTCCAGCACTTCCGCACACACGGGGCATTCAATCTCCAGGGTCGCCATGCCCCCAGTGTAGGGCCCCCGGTTCAGGCGGGCTCGCCGGGAAAACGCCCATGCTTCTTGAAGAACGCCAGGATGCTCCCCTCCGCCAGAGCCTCGCGCAGGAACTCCGGTGGCGGCGGCAACTGCACCGTCCCGCCCGCATGCGTCAGCACGCCGGTGGGCACGTCCAGCGACACGTCCGCGCCGTCCTCCAGCAGCCCGGTCAGGTCGAACTCGAACGCCGGGATGCCCAGGTTCAGCAGGTTGCGGTAATGAATGCGCGCGAAACTCGGCGCGACGATCCCGCCCACCTGCAACTTCTTCAGCGCCTGCGGGGCGTACTCGCGGCTGCTGCCCAGCCCCCAGTTGCGCCCCCCGATCAGCACGTCGCCGGGCTGCACGGACGCGGCGAACTCCGGGCGGATGTAATGGAACGCGAAAGTCTGAAACACGTCCTCGCCCGCCATGAACGGCGCGAACTTGCCCGGCAGGATGTCGTCCGTGTTCACACTGTCACCAAATTTCCAGATTCTCGCCATCTCAGGCCCCCTCTTGCTCGTACGCTTGTTCGTAACTGATGAATTCCAGCAGCGACCCATCCGGATCGCGGAAGTACACACTGAGGCCGTCACCCTGCGCGCCCGCGCGGGCCACCGGGCCCAGTTCCACCGGCACGCCACACGCACTCAGGTGCGCGGCGGCCCCGCTGACCGGGCCGTCCCACACGAAGCACAAGTCACTGCCACCCGGCGCGACCGGCACGCGCGCCAGCGGCTGCGGACTCAGGCCCGGCCCGTGCAGGTTCAGCTGCTGCGCCCCGAAGCGGTACGCGAAGCCCTGAGCGCGTGGGATGACCTCGGCCCCCAGCACCCGCGCGTAGAACTCGTTCGAACGCGCCCAGTCGGAGACGTGCAGCACGCAGTGATCCAGCCGGACGTTCACGCGGGTACCGGGGTGGACAGCACGTCCTCTGGCAGTGCGACGCGGCCCATGACGGCGGTCGCGGCGGCCACGGCGGGCGACGCGAGGTAGATGCGGGCGTCCTTGTCGCCCATCCGCCCGATGAAGTTGCGGTTACTGGTGCTGACGCAGACCTCGCCGGGGGCCAGCACGCCCTGGTGGCGGCCCATGCACGGCCCGCAGCCAGGCGTTCCCAGCACCGCTCCGGCGCGTTGCAGGGTCAGGAGGGTGCCGTCGGCCATGGCGTCCTCCATGACCTGACTGCTGGCCGGAATGACGAGCAGTCGCGTGCCGGGGGCGACGCGCCGTCCGCGCAGGACGTCGGCGGCGGCGTGCAGGTCCTCGATGCGGCCGTTCGTGCAGGTGCCGATGAACACCTGATCCACGTGCTGGTCGCGCAGCTGTTCGCGCAGGTCGGCCACGTCGAACACGTTGTCGACCTCGTTGGGGGCGCTCATGCGGGGGTTCAGGGTGCCCAGGTCGATCTCGATGCTCTGCACGTACGTGGCGCCGTCGTCGGGGTACACCCAGTCGGGGATGTCGTAGCCGTACGCGGTGAGGATCTCGCCGCCGGGCACGACCAGTCCGACCTTCGCTCCGGCCTCGACGCAGAGGTTCGCCAGGGTCATGCGTTCGCCGCGCGTGAAGCGGTCCCCGGCGTGCATCTCGATGCTCTGGTAGGTCGCGCCGTCCGCGCCGAGGCGGCGGATCATCTCCAGGGCGACGTCCTTGGCACTCACGCCCGCTCTGAGGTCGCCGGTGAAGGTGACTTTCACGCTCTCGGGGACTTTCAGCCAGGTCTTGCCGCTGGCGGCGGCCAGGGCGATGTCGGTGGCGCCCATGCCGGTCCCGAACGCGGCGACCGCGCCGTACGTGGTGGAGTGGCTGTCGCTGCCCAGCACGATCCAGCCGGGCCGGGCCAGTCCTTCCTCCATCAGCACCTGATGGCAGATGCCGCGCCCCACGTCGAACAGGCGCACGCCGGTCTGCGCGGCGTACTCGCGTGCTTCCTTCTGCGCCTGCGCCACGCTGACGGTGCTCGCGGGGGCAACGTGATCGATGACGATACTGACCCGCTCGGGGTATCTGGGCGTGGCGTTCAGGTCCTGCCCCATGCGCTGGATGAAGCTCTGGGCGATGGAGTCCACGACCATGACCTGATCGACCTCGACGACCGCGAGGTCGCCGGCGTACACAACCTGCGTGCCGCGTCGGGAGAGGATCTTTTCCGCCATGGTCTGCGGGCGGGGGGTGGGGTTCGTCATGCGCCCCATCATGCCGCATCCGGCCAGGGTCGGCGTGAGATTGACTGGATTTCAGGCTGAATTGTTTGCAAACGCCAGGAAGGGGTGGGAAGGGTGCAGTTCAAAAATGAACCCCAGTCAAGTCAACCGCTGCCCCGGTATGTCACTGTGCGGAGCGTACCCACAACCCAGCTGCCACCCGCGGCAGATCCGTCCGTTCCAGCGTGAACGGACTTCAGCAGTCCTGTTCCGGCACCCGGCGCGGGCCTGCCTCCGCCCGTGGCCCAGGAGCCGTCATGTCCCATGCCCCGCACCGTACGCCTGCCCGCACCCCCGTCCTGGCCGCCCTGAGCGCCGCGCTGCTGCTCGCCTCGTGCGGCGCCCCCACCGGCCCCGCCGCCACCACCGTTCCGGTGACAGCGGCCGTGCCCATCCCGCCCGAGGCGACGGCCGCGCCCACCCGCACCGACCTGCGCGATACCGCCCTGCCCGCGCCGCTGAACGCGCAGGCGCTGGACAAGAGCACGCCGCTGATCCTGGTGCATGGCCTGGGGGGCTTCGGACGGGACGAGGCGCTGGGCCTGCGCTACTGGGGCGGCCTGAACGACGTGCAGCAGGACCTGCGCGGCCAGGGGTACAGCGTGTTCACGGCCAGCCTGGGGCCGGTCAGCAGCAACTGGGACCGCGCCGCCGAACTGTACGCGCAGATCAAGGGTGGCTGCGTGGACTACGGCGCGGCGCACGCCGCCACGCACAGGCACGCCCGCACGGACACCGCCAAGTGCTACCCCGGCTTCTACCCGCAGTGGGACGCGCAGCACCCGGTGAACCTGCTGGGGCACTCGATGGGCGGGCAGACCGCGCGGGTGCTCGTGAAACTGCTGGACGACGGGGACGCCGCCAACCGCGCCAGCGGCGGCCTGTTCGCCGGAGGCCGCGCCGGGTGGGTGCGCAGCGTCATGACGGTCAGCAGCCCCAACAACGGCAGTCCCGCCGCCGACACGTTGCAGGACGCCGTGCCCATGTTCAAGAACCTGATCCTGGCGTTCGCGGGCAGCGTCGGCGGGCTCGACCCGCAGAACTTCGTGTACAACTTCGACCTGGGCCAGTGGGGTCTGAGCCGCGCGCCGGGCGAGAGTTTCACCACGTACAACACCCGCGTGTTCAACTCCGGCATCTGGAACACCCGCGATCAGGCGGCGTACGACCTGAGCCCGGACGGCGCGGCCGCCCTGAACGCCTACGCGGGCCGCAGCCGCACCACGCGGTACTTCTCGTGGGAGACGAACGCCAGCACGCCCGGCCTGCTCAGCGGCTGGCACTACCCCAACCCCACCATGAACGCCGTCCTGCAACCCATCGCTTACCCCCACGCGTGGCCGCTGAAGCCTGGGCTGGGGAACGTCAGTGGCCGCAGCCCCGGCGGGGCCGTCACGTACAGCAGCGCGTGGTGGGCGAACGACGGGATCGTCCCGAACACGTCCATGAACGCCCCGACCAGCCAGGGCAGCGCCGCGTACACCGGGCAGGCCACCACGCCCGGAAGCTGGTATCGCCTGGGCCGCGTCAGCGGGTACGACCACATCGACATCACGGGCAACCTGTCGTTCCGGGACGTGAAGACCTTCTACCGCAACCAGGCGGCGTTCCTGGGCAGCGTGAAGTGACCGCCTACCTGCGCGCCTGATACGGATTCCGTTTGTTTCGCCGACAACCCGGAACATCGCCGGCTTGTCAGCTTCACGTCCGGAACCCGTTTCTCTCCCACTCGCTTCGCTCGGATTGAACGGGCTTTGCAGCCCATTCAATCGGAGTCCGTATGACACCCCCTGCCCTATCATGGGCCGCATGGTGAAACTCGACGAGACTCCGCTGCCCGGCGTGGGCATGCGCTACGACTTCGACAGCCGCTCCGGCAAACGCGTGGGCGTCATCACCCACCGCGACGGGCGGCGCGAGATCTTCGTCGCCCGCCGCGACGACCCGGACGCCTGCGCCGAGAGCATCGTCCTGGCCGACGACGAGGCCGAGGCCGTGGCGGACCTGCTGGGCGGCAGCGCCGTCACGCGCCGCCTGGAAACCTCCATGCAGGACATCCAGGGACTCGCCATGGACTGGCTACCGCTGCCCGACACCAGCCCCTTCGTGGGAGAGCTGCTGGGCAGCACCATGATGCGCACCCGCACCGGCACGTCCATCGTGGCGGTCATGCGCGGCCAGCAGGCCGTCCCCGCGCCGGGACCGGAACTGACCTTCGAGCGCGGCGACGTGGTGGTCGTGGTGGGCACCGCGCCCGGCATCCGGCAGGCGGCCGCGCTGCTGCGCGGCACCCCGTGACCGCCTCCCCACCCGCCCGCACGGGGGGCGCGTGCCGTTAGGTCAACTGTTCCTGGAACTCGGGGTGGTCATCCTGGCGCTGGCGCTGGTGGGCCGCGCGGCCGGGCGGCTGGGCATCACACCCATCCCGCTGTACCTGTTGGCGGGCGTGGGGCTGGGCGCGTTCATGCACCTGGGCCGCGCCCCGGAGGAATTCATTCACGTGGGCGCCGAGATCGGCGCGGTGCTGCTGCTGTTCACGCTGGGCCTGGAATTCACCAGTCAGGAACTCCGCGAGAGCCTGAGCAAGCAGCGGAACATCGGCGCGCTGGATCTCGCCCTGAACTTCCCGCCGGGCCTGATCGCCGGGTGGCTGCTGGGCCTGCCCCCCATGGCCTGCGTGCTGCTGGGCGGCGTGACGTACCTGACCAGCAGCGGCATCGCCAGCAAGGTCCTGTCGGACCTGGGCCGACTCGGGAACCGCGAGACGCCGGTCATCCTGGGCGTGTGCGTGCTGGAGGACGTCGCCATGGCCGTGTACCTGCCGGTCGTGGCGGCGCTGCTGCTGGGCGGCACGCTGGTCGCCATCGGCGTGAACCTGACCGTGGCGCTGGGCGTGTTCGCCCTGACCTTCTTCCTGGCGTTGCGGTACGGGCACCTCCTGAGCCGCGCGCTGAACGTCCCCAGCGACGAGGCGCTGCTGCTGGGCGTGCTGGGACTGGTGCTGGTCGTGGCCGGCGCCGCCGACCTGCTGAAGGTCAGCGCCGCCATCGGCGCGTTCCTGGTGGGCATCGCGCTGTCCGGCGAGGTCGCCGACCGCGCCCGGCGGCAGATCGAGCCGCTGCGGGACCTGTTCGCCGCCGTGTTCTTCGTGTTCTTCGGCCTGCAACTGAACCTCGCGGAGGTGCCGGACGTGCTGCTGGCCGCCACGCTGCTGGCCGTCGTGACCGCCGCCACCAAGTTCGCGGTCGGCTGGATCGGCGCGGCCCGCGCAGGCGTGCAGACACGCGGCCGCGTCCGCGCCGGAGCGACCCTGATCGCACGCGGCGAGTTCAGCATCCTGATCGCGGGCCTGGGCCTGGGGCTCGCGCCGCAACTGGGGCCGCTGGCCGCCGTGTACGTGCTGCTGACCGCCCTGATCGGCCCGGTCCTGGCCCGCTTCGACGCGCCCATCGCCGCGTGGCTGACCCGTCCCGCCCGTCCCGCCGCGAGCAGCTGACCACCAGCAACAGGGAGCGGCGGCAAGGAATATCCCCTGCCGCCGCTCCCTGTTGCTGATCACTCCGCCCGGATTGAACGCTTTGCAAGCCATTCAATCGGAGTCTGTATCAGATGGCGAGGCCCTGCGCGTGGGCGCTGACGTCCTTGCTCTCGTACTGGCCGGGCGGCAGGTCGATGGCGGGGGCGTTCGTCTCGAATTCGTCGCTCCAGCCGACCTCGTCCAGGGCTTTCTTCCACGCGCCGATGCTCTCGTTGCGGTAGATCTGGTAGGCGGCCATGCCGACCTCCGGGCCGCCGCGCGCGATCACGCTTTCCACCCAGGCCCACTTGGCGGACACGTTGCGGAGTTCGGCGGTGGTCCGCAGTTCCTTCTGGATGCGTTTCATGCGTTTCTCGATGACCTGCACGCCCGCGAAGGGGTCCGCGAAGTGCGGCGTGTGGCGTTTGGGCACGAAGGGGCTGATGCCCAGCGCGATGCGGTTGATCCCGGCGAGTTCCTTGGTGAACGAGATCAGTTCCGTGATGTCGTCGTCGTTCTCGGGGCCGAGGCCGATCATCATGTACACCTTGACGCCCTTGAAGCCCAGGTCGCGGCTGATGTGCGCGGTCTTGATCAGATCCTCGGTAGTGATGCCCTTTTTCAGCCAGCGGCGCAGGCGTTCGCTGGGCGCGTCGCTGGCGACGGTGAAGGTCCGCAGCCCGCCGGCCTTGAGGATCTCGGCCAGTTCGGCGTCGACCGTGTCGGCGCGGATGGAGCTGACGCCCAGCTTGATGCCCCGGTCGGTCAGGGTGCGGCCCACGAACTTGGTGTGCGGGAAGTCGCTGAGGGCCGCGCCGACCAGTCCGACCTTGGTGGCCCAGTCGGGGATGACGTCCAGCAGTTCCTGCGCCTGGTTGTTGCGGTTCGGGCCGTACATGGTCCGGGCGAGGCAGAAGGTGCAGGGGCGGGGGCAGCCGCGCTGGGCCTCGACCAGGAACATGTTGCTCAGTTCGCTGTGCGGCGTGACGATCTGGCTGTAGGCGGGCAGGAGTTCCTTGGGCGCGGTCGCCCACTTGGGTTCGTGGGTGTGCCGCGCCGGGAGGAACACGCCGGGCATGCCGTCCACGAGGTCGTAGAAGTCCTCGCGGCTCTCGGCCTCGCGCAGGGCCTCGCTGACGACGGGGATGATCTGCTCGCCGTCCCCGATGATGATCACGTCCGCGAAGGGAGCGAGCGGGTAGGGGTTGGAGCTGGTGAACGGCCCGCCGATCATGACGATGGCGTCGCTGTCGTCGCGTTCCTCGCGCAGGGGGCGCAGCCCGGTCACGTCGAGCAGGCGGATGATGTTCGTCAGGTCCAGCTCGAACGACACGCTGATCGCCAGCAGCTGGCAGTCGCCGGCGTCGCGGCCGGTCTCGACGGTGGGCAGGGCCTGCCCGGTCCGCTCGAAGGCTTCTACGTCGTCGGGCAGGAAGGCGCGTTCGCAGGCGACACCTTCTTCCTGGTTGAACATGCGGTAGATGACCTGATACCCCAGCGAGGCCATGCCGACCGAGTAACGGTTGGGGAAGGCCAGGGTCACGCGGACGGGGGCCTGCTTGAACAGGGTGCCGGTCTCGTCGTCCAGCAGGGGTTTGATGGTGTTGCGCCAGTAACTCAAAAGTCCTCCGGGAGCGTGGGCCGCGCCGGAGGGGACCAGAGCAGGTCTCAGCGCAGGGGCTGGGCTCGGGCGGCGGCGCGCGTCACAATCTGCCATTCTAGCGGATTACGCACACCCAACTGAAGTCCGCGTTACGACGCGCACATGCCCCGGCGGGGACTACGGGTCCGGGGTGGGGGGCGGGGCGTCCGGCAGGGCGCGCCCCTGCGGGTACAGCCAGCGCAGGAACACCAGGAACAGGCCGATCACGGTGGCGGTGCTGGTCGTCAGGAACGCCACGAGCACGCTGCTGTCCAGCCGGAACGGGCGGCCCCCCAGTTCACCCCACCCGGCGGCCAGGGTCAGGACCACGTCGGCGGCCAGCCACGCGCCGGACAGCAGGAACACGATGGCCCCCACGCCCAGCCGCAGCCAGCGTTGATCCACGGCCTCGCGGTAGCGCAGTTCGCGGGTGCGGCGTTCCAGGTCCGCCTGGGTGGGCATGGTGCGTCGCTCGGCTTCCAGGCCGTGCAGGACGGCCTGCTCGATGGCGGTCCGTTCCGGTGCCGGGGGCGGAGTGGCAGGCGGCGCGGGGTCCGGCATCAGGCGCTGCGGGCCAGGGCGATGTAGTACTCGCGGGTGATCTCGTCGGGAATCAGGTCCGCGCGGGCCGCGTACACCTGCGCCCAGGGGCTGCCGGCGCGGTGGGTCAGGCGCGAGAGTTCCAGGCCGTCCATGCTGCCGTAGGCGCTCCAGACGCTGCGGATCACCTCGGCCGCGTCCGGGTCGGCGTGCAGGTCCGGTTCGGACGGCGCGACCGGCAGCGGCGACTCGATGGGCTGCACGCCCCGCCCGCCCCAGCGTTCCCACAGGCGGCGGATGACCGGGCCATTCTTCCAGGCGTGCACGGTGTTGTACGTCAGGGGGCGGCCCAGCAGGGCCAGCGCGTAGCCGTGCGCGATGAACACCAGTTTGTGCACCTGCATCTGCGTCAGGTGCCGCCCCTCACGGCGGGCCAGTTCGATGAAGGCGTTCGCCACGACCTCGGCGGCGTACCCACCGGGGGGCAGCGCGGCGGGCCAGGGGGTGACGGGCTCAGGGTGGGTCATGGCGAAAACCTCCTTTCCCAGCCGGTCAGACCCGCCGGGGTTCTGTCCTCAGCGTAACACGGCGGGGCCGGAAGCATTGGGGGCGGGAGCGACGGAGTCCAGCGTGCCCAGGTACGCGCGCGTCAGGTACACCAGTTCCACGCGGGCCTCCGCGCCGCCCGGTTCCACGGTCGCGTGGGCATCGAAGGCCGCGTCCAGCGCCGCCCGCAGGGCCGGAAAGTCCGGCGAGTCCGGCGCGGGCAGGTAACTCACGCTGCCCGCCAGCGCGTGCAGGGCCGCGCGCGTCAGGGGGTGCGTGTGCATCCACTCGCGCCCCTCGAACCCGCCGGGCATGAACAGCGGCAGGTCGTCCTCCGGCACGCGCAGTGGCAGGGGATCGCCAGCAGTGAACGCCCGCACGACCTCACCGTAGGCGCGGTTGAACGGCGCGGTGTCCCCGGCGGCCCGCCAGTCGTTCCAGACGAACAGCACCTGCCCGCCCGGCCTCAGCACCCGCCGGAACTCCGGGGTCGTGCGTGCCGGGTCGAACCAGTGGGCCGCCTGCGCCGCCGTGATCAGACCCACCGACGCGCCCGCCAACCCGGTCGCCTCGGACGTTCCGGCCTGCACGGTCAGGCCCGGCACGCCACGCAACCCCTCGCCCAGCGCGGCGCGCATGTCCGGGTTGGGTTCCACGGCCGTCACGGCCGCGCCGTGCGCCAGCAACAGCCGCGTGAACAGGCCGGTCCCCGCGCCGATATCCGCGACCCGTGCGTTCAGCAGCCCCAGGTCCCGCAGCCACGCGCCCAGCGCGTCCGGGTAACCGGGCCGGGCCTGCGCGTACACGTCGGCGCGGCCCAGGAACCGCGCCGGGTTCACCACACTGGAATCGGTCTGTTCGGGCGTCAGGTCAGACATACCCTCATCCTGCCATGGTGGCCCGCACGGCGCGGGAGCAACTGCACAGCTTCAGGCGGAGGTGTCCGGCGAGACCGGAGGTTTCTCCAGGCGAACCGGAGTGGCGCTGGCCGGGCGGGCAACGGCACCGGGCCGAGCAGGTTCACTGGGCCGCGCAGATTCACGGGGCCGCGCAGGTTCGCTGCCGCCACGCGCCCGCAGCGCCGGACGCCACGCGCTCGTCACGAAGTACACCAGCCCCGCCAGCAGACCCGTCACCAGCAGGAACCAAAGCAGACGCCCCAGCACGCCCGCCGCACCCACCACGAACGCCCCCACCCCGGTCAGCAACTGCCCGATCAGCCACACGGCCGCCAGCGCCGTCACCGCCAGGAGAATCACGCCCGCCAGGGCCAGCAGCAGTCGCGTCATGCCGCGCAGTCTAGCAAGCGGGCGGATGGCGGATGGCGGATGGCGGATGGCGGATGGCGGATGGCGGATGGCAGATGGCAGCGTGTGCGCGACCCGGCGGCTCCTGTCAAGCCCCTTCCTCTTCCCTGTGCCGTACCCTGTCGGGCGTGAGGATTGTCGAGACGGAGCTGCTGGTGGTCGGCGGCGGTGTGGCGGGCGCGTACGCGGCCCTGACGGCGCGCAGTTACGGGGCGGACGTGGTGCTGGCCTGCAAGACGCCGCTGACGGGCGGCTCGACCCGCTGGGCGCAGGGTGGCATTGCGGCGCCGCTGGCGGTGGGTGACGAGGACGCGCACGCGCTCGACACCCTGAAGGCCGGGCGGGGCCTGTGCGAACCGGAGACGGTGCAGGCGTTCGTGCGGGACGCCCGGTCGCACGTGGAGACGCTGCGGGACCTGGGCGTGACGTTCAGCGCGCACGTGACGCTGGAGGGCGGGCACAGCCGGGCCAGGATCCGGCACACGGGGGACTCGACGGGGCACTCGATCAGCCTGGCGCTGGCCGGGGCGCTCGGGGCGGCGCGGGGGCCGGCGCTGGGCGTGCTGGAGGGCGCGTTCGTGCGGAACCTGCGGGTGTCGGGGGGCGCGGTGGTGGGCGCGGACCTGCTCACGCCGGACGGGCCGGTGCAGGTGCGCGCCGGGGCGGTGCTGCTGGCGACCGGGGGCTTCGGGCGGCTGTACCCGGTGACGACCGCGCCGCCCGAGGGCACCGGGGACGGGCTGGGGCTGGCGTGGCAGGCGGGCGCGGCGCTGCGGGACCTGGAATTCGTGCAGTTCCACCCGACGGCCGTGGTGCGGGGCGGCGAGGCGTTCCTGGTGACGGAGGCCGCGCGCGGCGAGGGGGGGCGGTTGCTGAACGCGCGCGGCGAGCGGTTCATGGAGCGGTACGATCCGGCGCACGAACTCGCGCCGCGGGACGTGGTGGCGCGTGCCATCGCCGCCGAGATCGCCGCGACGGGCCGGGTGAACCTGGACCTGCGGCACCTGGGCGCGGCGTTCGTGCGCTCGCGCTTTCCGACGGTCACGGCGTCCCTGGCGCCGCTGGGACTGGACCTGGGCGCGGACCTCATTCCGGTACAGCCGGCGGTGCATTACACGATGGGCGGCGTGCAGACGGACGTGCAGGGCCGCACGGGCGTGCCGGGCCTGTACGCGGCGGGCGAGGTGGCGTCCAGCGGGCTGCACGGCGCGAACCGGCTGGCCAGCAACAGCCTGTCCGAGGGGCTGGTGTTCGGCGCGCGGGCGGCGCGGGCGGCCCTGGCGGTGCTGAAACCGGTGCCGGCGCGCACCGAGGCGCTCCTGGCCCCGCTGGTGGACCCCGCCTGCCTTCCCGCGCTGCGGGCACTGGTGGCGGGCGCGGCGGGGTTGCGGCGCGACGGGACGGCACTGCGGGCCGCACTGGACGCCTGGGCGTGGCCGACCACGGGCACCGAGTCCCGCGAGAGCCTGGAGGCCGGGCATCTGGCCCTGATCGGCGAGCGGGTGCTGCGGGCGGCGCTGGCGCGGGAGGAGTCGCGAGGCGGGCATCACCGGACGGACTTTCCGGGCGAGGCGGCGGGCGCGGTGCATTCCGTGCAGTCGCGCCTGCTGGGGGAAACGGTGGTGCGGGTGCCGGTGGGCGCGGCGGCACCGGCTGTGCTAGGGTCTTCCGCGTGAAATCCCGCACAACGTCACCTCTGGGGGCCGCCCCGTGCTGAGCCTCGACGAGCGCCTGCGCGCCGCCCTGGCCGAGGATATCGGCCGGGGGGACGCCACGACCCTCGCCACCATTCCCGCCTCGCAGGGCGCCACCGCCGAATTCCTGCTGAAGGAACCGGGCGTCCTGAGTGGCCTGGAGGTCGCCACGCGCGTCTTCGCGCTGGTGGACCCGGCTGTGAGCGTCACCTGGACCGCGCGGGACGGCGAGGCCCGCACGCGCGGCCCGATCGGCACGGTCAGCGGCGCGGCCCGCAGCCTCCTGACCGGCGAACGCCTCGCCCTGAACCTGATGCAGCGCCTGTCGGGCGTCGCCACGCAGACCCGCCGTTACGCCGACGCGCTGGGCGGCGGGCACACACGCCTGCTCGACACCCGCAAGACCACCCCGCTGTGGCGCGACCTGGAGAAACAGGCGGTGCGGCACGGCGGCGGCTTCAATCACCGCGCGGGCCTTGACGACGGCATCCTGATCAAGGACAACCACGTGGCCGCCGCCGGCAGCATCACGGAAGCCATCCGCCGCGCCCGCGACCACAGTTACCTGCTGAAGATCGAGTGCGAGGTGCCGGACCTCGCGGGCCTGGAGGAAGCCCTGCACGCCCGCGCCGACCGCGTGCTGCTGGACAACATGAGCGACGAACTGCTGGCCCAGGCCGTGGCGCTGCGTGACCGCCTCGCGCCGCACGTGACGCTGGAAGCCAGCGGCAACATGACCCTGTCCCGCCTGCCCCGCGTGGCGGCCAGCGGCGTGGACTTCGTGAGTGCCGGGGCGCTGACGCACTCGGCGCCCGCGCTGGACATCAGCCTGAACTTCATTCCCACCCCCGACCCCGCTGCACCCGAGGAACCGTCATGACCGACCTGCCCAACACCGCCCCCACCCCCCGCCCCGTCACGGAACGCCCCGACCCGGCCGGCACCCCGGTCGTGCCGCGCCCGCAGACGCCGCACCGCGACCTGCTGCAACTCGAAGTCCTGCCGGACGAGACGCAGATCCGCGCGGACATCGAACGCCTGCGCCGCGAGAAGAACGCCGTGATCATCGCGCACAACTACCAGCGGCCCGAGGTGCAGGGCATCGCCGATTACGTGGGCGACTCGCTGGGCCTGTCCCGGCAGGCCGCGAAGACCGACGCGGACGTGATCGTGTTCGCCGGCGTGCACTTCATGGCCGAAACCGCCGCCATCCTGAACCCGGACAAGACCGTGCTGCTGCCCGACCTGCGCGCCGGGTGCTCGCTGGCCGACACCGTCACCGCGCAGGGCATCCGCGACTGGAAAGCGCAGAACCCCGGCGGACTGGTCGTCACGTACGTGAACACCACCGCCGACGTGAAAGCCGAGAGCGACTACTGCTGCACCAGCGGAAACGCCGTGCAGATCGTGCAGAACCTCCCGGCAGACGTGCCGGTCCTGTTCGCGCCGGACCGCTTCCTGGCCGCGCACGTCATCCGCGAGACCGGCCGCGCCATGGACGTCTGGGACGGCGCCTGCCACGTGCACGAGGCCATCCGCCCCGAGGACGTGCAGGACCAGCAGGCCGCGTACCCGGACGCCGAACTGCTCATCCACCCCGAGTGCGGCTGCTCCACGAAAATCCTGGGCGCCCTGCCGGAGTTGCAGCTGTACTCCACCGAGGGCATGGTCCACCGCGCCCGCGAGAGCGCCGCGCAGGAATTCATCGTGGTCACCGAGACCGGCATGGTCACCCGCCTGGAACACGACGTGCCCGGCAAGACCTTCATTCCGGTCAGCCGCACCGCCTGCTGCGAGTACATGAAGATGATCACCCTGGAGAACATCCGCGACGCGCTGGCGAACCTGCAACCGCGCGTTACTGTCCCCGCCGACATCCGCGAGAAGGCCCTGGTGCCCATCGAACGCATGCTCGCCATCGGGTAAACCCGCAGCCGCAGACAAGCCCGCTCTGCCGCTCCGGTGGGCGGGCCTGTCCTGCTGGCGCCAGAGCATGCAAAGGGGGAGGCCCGGACGCCGCGTGTGCGGTCCGGGCCTCCCCTCTTTCTGCGGGTTATGCCTTGCGGGCTTTCATGTTCTCGATGATCTTGTCACCGAACTGGCTGGTCTTGACTTCGGTGGCGCCTTCCATGTTGCGGGCGAAGTCGTACGTGACGACGCGCTGCTGGATGGTGTCGTCCAGGCCCTTGAGGATCAGGTCGGCGGCCTCGGTCCAGCCCATGTAGCGCAGCATCATCTCGCCCGAGAGGATCACGGAGCTGGGGTTGATGACGTCCTTGCCGGCGTACTTGGGGGCGGTGCCGTGCGTGGCTTCGAAGATGGCGTGGCCGGTCACGTAGTTGATGTTCGCGCCGGGGGCGATGCCGATCCCGCCGACCTGAGCGGCCAGCGCGTCGCTGACGTAGTCGCCGTTGAGGTTCAGGGTAGCGATCACGTCGTAGTCGGTGGGGCGCAGCAGGATCTGCTGGAGGAAGTTGTCGGCGATGACGTCCTTGATGACGATGCCGTTCGGGAGCTGGCACCAGGGGCCGCCGTCGATCTCGACCGCGCCGAATTCACGCTTGGCGAGCTCGTAGCCCCAGTCGCGGAAGCCGCCTTCCGTGAACTTCATGATGTTGCCCTTGTGGACGATGGCGACGCTCTTGCGGCCGTTGTCGATGGCGAACTGGATGGCGGCGCGCACGAGGCGCTCGGTGCCTTCCTGGCTGACGGGCTTGATACCGAAGGAGCTGGTGTCGGGGAAGCGGATCTTGGTGACGCCCATCTCGCGCATCAGGAAGCCGCGCATCTTGTCGGCCTCGGGCGTGCCGGCCTTGTACTCGATGCCGGCGTAGATGTCCTCGGTGTTCTCGCGGAAGATGACCATGTCCACGTCTTCGGGGCGCTTGACGGGGCTGGGCACGCCCTTGAAGTACTGGACGGGGCGCACGCAGGCGTACAGGTCGAGTTCCTGGCGCAGCGCGACGTTGATGGAGCGGATGCCCGTGCCGACCGGGGTGGTCAGCGGGCCCTTGATGCCGAACAGGTACTCGCGGAAGGCGTCCAGGGTGCCCTGGGGCAGCCACTCGTTGGCGCCGTACACCTGCAGGCTCTTCTCACCGGCGTAGACTTCCATCCACTCGATCTTCTTCTCGCCGCCGTAGGCGATCTCGACGGCGGCGTCGAGGACGCGGACGCTGGCTTTCCAGATGTCGGGGCCAGTGCCGTCGCCCTCGACGAAGGGGATGATGGGGTGGTTCGGCACGCTGAGCTTGCCGTCTTGCATCGTGATCTTCTCGCCCTGCGCGGGCACCTTGATGTGGTTATCCATGACGGGAATCACTGTACCCCAGTCGGGTGAGCGGGGAGTTGGTGTCCGTGTTACCCGAAGGGTTCAAGGCGCGGTCTGGACGCAGTTCAGAGTTCCGTTCGGAGGCGGCGGCGCGAAATCCATGCCGGAATTCATGAAGGATTGCCTTCGGGTTGCTGCGGCAGGTGTGAAGGCCCACTCACCGCAACCGTGGACGGATGACCGATGGTGGATGAACCCAAGAGGGCCAATCCCAGTAGGGAATTCAACTTGCAGGAGGTTCACGATGACTGATGACAAAAGCACCGCCGGGAACATGCTGGACGCCGCCAAGGCCAAGGTCAACGAGGGCGCCGACCGCCTGCGCGAGGCAGGCCACAACGCCGCGCACGCCGTGACGGGCGACGCGCACCACAAGGCCGAGGCCCTGGAGGACCGTGCCAAGGCCGAGGTTCACAACGCGCAGGCCAACGCCGAGTACAGCGAAGGCAAGCGCGAGGCGACCGACGGCGACGGCAAGTAAACCCGGCCGCTCCTCCCACGCCAGTCTTCCCATCCGGGGAGGCTGGTTTCTGCTACCTGACCGTCGCGGCGTCATGTAGCCTGCCCGGTATGACCCAGGCCATTTTCCCGTGGGCGCGGCCCTGATGGCGGCGACCGGACTGATGGGTGCGCTCAGGCGGCCCTCCCTGGTGGCCCCTTTCCTTCACCACCGCAAGGAGTTCTACGTGAACGCCCGCGCCGTGATCGAACGGGACAGCCCGCATGGACGCGAGGTGCTGCTGCAACGCCGCGTGAAACCAGGGCAGCCCAGACGCCTGGAATTCCCGGGCGTACAGCTTGATCCCTTCGAGGGCATCACGGACGCCCTGGCCCACGAGGTGCGTGAGGAGACGGGCTTGACCGTCAGCGGCTACCTGACGGACCTGCACGGCACCGTGACCGTGACCCCGGCCGCCGAGGTGGAATGCCTGACGCCCAGTTTCGTGTACCAGACCCGGCGCGGCCCGGTGGACAGTGTGGGCTTCTTCTTTCGCGTGCAGGCCAGCGGTGACCTGACCGAGCAGGGTGACGGGGCCGCCGGTCACGAGTGGGTGGCACTGGGTGAGGTCCGCCGCCGCTTTCAGGACGCGCCGGACACCTTCGACTGGCTGACGCAGGCGGCGCTGCGGCACCTGCTGACGCACGACTGGGCCGGGCACGCCGGGCCGGACGGCAGCCGCGAGGAGGTGCTGGAGCCCGGCACGCTGCTGCTGGTGCGGCACGCGCGGGCGACCGGGCAGGAACCGGGGGCGCCGCTGACCCCGGACGGCGAGGCGGCGGCGCAGGCCCTGGCTTCTTCGCTGGCTGGGCTGGGCGTCACGCGGATCGTCAGCAGTCCGTGGGTGCGGGCGGCGGCGACGGCGCGTCCGCTGGCAGATCGGCTGGGCCTGCCGCTCAGGACGGACGAGCGCCTGACCGAGCGGGTCCTGAGCGGCGTGCCCAGGGCCGACTGGCGCGAGCGGCTGCGGGACAGTTTCGCGGACGACAGCCTGTGCCTGCCGGGCGGCGAGTCCGGCGCGGCGGCCCGCGCGCGCGTTCAGGCGGCCCTGGCGGACGCGCGCGACCCGGCGGGCGTGACGGTGGTGGTGACGCACGGGAACCTGCTGGCCCTGGCGCTGGGCCTGGGGTTCGGGGAGTGGGCGGCGCTGCGCAACCCGGACGTGTGGACGCTGCACACGGGGACGCCGCAGCGGTGGCCGGCGTGACCGGTGACGTTCCCGCCGATCCCCGCGCCGCGCCGCTGGTCGGGGGCCGGCCGTACCGGGTGGTGCGGCGGGTCCTGGGGGGCGTGCCGTGCCTGCTGGAACTCCCGCCGGAGGGGCAGGCGGTGACGGCGCTGTGCGTGGTGTACCACGGGGCCTGGGCGACCAAGGAGGGCAAGCTGGGCGTGTACGCGGCGCTGGCCGCCGGGGGCGCGGCGGTGATCCTGCCGGACGCGGCGCTGCACGGCGAGCGGCAGGGCGACACCCCACCCGGCCTGAACGACCGCGAGTACGTGTGGGAGAGCGTGAGCCGCACGGTGGCGGAGGCGCCGGCGCTGCTGGACGGGGCGCACGCGGCGTTCGGGCCGGAGGTCAGCGGTGTGCCGCTGTGGCTGGTGGGGTCCAGCATGGGCGGGTACGTGGCGCAGACGCTGCGCCGCACGCTGCCGGAGGCGGGCCTGCCGGTGGCGCGGACGGCGGCTCTGATCACGTCCGGCGTGTGGCAGGAACCGGCGGTCCGTGCGCCGCACCTGCGGGCCTTCCTGGATGCCTACCGCCCGGTGGCGCACGCGGGCACTGCGCCGCTCACGCCGCTGCTGCTGGCGAGCGGGGAGGCCGACCCGACCTTTCCGCTGGCGGCGCATCACGCACCCACGGCGGCGGCGTACCGGGAGGCATTCGGGCCTGCCGGGGCCGGGCTGGTGGAACGCACCTTCGCCGGGGTCGGGCATTACACCAGCGTGCAGATGCAGCGCGCCGTGCTGGCCTTCCTGAATGGTGATACGGACTCCGATTGAATGGGTTGCAAAACCCGTTCAATGCGAGCGGATGAGAGTGGGAGTCAAGCGAGTTCCGGACGTGGAGCTGGCAATCCGGTGAAGTTCCGGATTGTCAGCGAAACAAACGGAACCCGTATGACCTGACGACCGGGTGACGGGCGTTCCGGGCGGGGCCGCGCGGGTGGGCCGTTCCCTGTCGCAACCATCACTCCGCATGAGAGAATTCTGTAAGCGGAAGCGTGACAGGATCGCCCGGTATGAACGATTCGGTCCGGCGGGAGGCACTGGCGGCAGAGGCCGCTCCCGCCCCGACAGAGCTGACCGCGCGGGAGCAGGCGGTGTTCACGCTCCTGCGCGCCCATCCGGGTCGCCTGTACACGCGCGCCGACATTCTGGAACGCGTGTGGGGACTGGACTTCAGCGGCGACGAACGGGTCGTGGACGCCTACGTGAACCGTATCCGCCGCAAACTGGAAGGCGGAGGCGGGCCGCGTATCGAGACGGTGCGGGGAGCCGGGTACCGCTGCGTCCTGCCGGAGAACCCCGAACGCCCGGCGTGGCCGGACCTGCCGCAGTGGCCGGTCGGGGCCAGACGCCTGCTGGAACTCGTCAGCGCTGCCGGGGACCGGCCGGACGACCTGCTTCAGGGCCTGCTGGACAGCCTAGGCAGCGTGCCGGGCCTGGACAGCCTGACCCTGCTGCGCCTGTCGCCTCACGCCTCTCCGGAGGTGCTGGCGGCGGCCGGTTCGCCCCCGCCGCGCTGGCCGCCGCTGCCCGCGCCCGGCGCCGCAGGAGACACCGGCAGCGGGCCTCTGCCCGGGCTGATCACCCTGCCCACGGCGTCCGGCACTACGCCCGGCACCATGTCTGGCACCGTGTCCAGCGAGGACGCACCGGTGCTGCTGCTGCCGGTGCCCACGGCCGCCGAACCGGATCTCACGCTGGCTTTCACGGGGCAGCCCGGCGCGGATTGGGACGCGGACGTGCAGGCGTCCCTGCGCGGCGCGGCGGCGCCCGTTGCCGGGGCGCTGCACCGCGCGCTGGAGGTGAGGGCCGGGCAGCAGGCGCTCGGGCAGTTGCGGGAACAGGTGCGGGTCTTCGAGGACAGGGCCGTGAAGGCGCGGCAGGACAGCGCGGCGCTGCTGGGCCTCACGCACCTGCTGGAGGACGCCCGGAGCGTGCCGGACATCCTGAACGTCAGCCTGCCGGTCCTGGCGGAACTGGCGGGCACGGACGCCTGCGCCGCGTGGTTCACGTACGCGGGCGGCCCGGCCAGCGCGGCCCTGCACCGCACGGGCCTGCCGGTGACCCCGCTGACCCGGAACGCGTCTGATCCGGCGCATCCGGGCGACCTGACCGTCGAGATCGGCGATCAGACGCTGAGCCTGCGTCCCGTCGGCACCCGCACGCAGGCGGCGAGTCCGCTGCTGCCGGTCGCGGCGCGCTGCGCGGCGCTGGCCCTGACGCAGGCCACCCTGCTGCGCGCGCTGGAACGCACGGCCCTGACGGACGAGTACACCGGCCTGGGGAACCGTCAGGCGTTCCTGGCGGACCTGCACGCCGAGGTGGCGTTCGCCGCGCGGCACGGCGCGCAGTTCGCGGTGACGCTGGTGGACCTGGGGAACATCCGGTACCTGAACGCCACGTCCGGGTACGCGGGCGGGAACGACCTGATCTCGCGGCTGGCGCGGACGCTCCGCACCGTGACGCGCACCGAGGACCGCGCGTACCGCCTGAACGGCGCGACCTTCGCGCTGCTGCTGCGCCTGCCACAGGAACCCGGCGGGGCGGTGCGCGGGTGGCAGGACCGGCTGGGCGCGGCCCTGACGCAGCTGAAGCAGGCCGCGCCCGTTCCGCTGGACCTGCAGACCTCGCTGGTCGTCTGCCCGGAGGACGCCGCGAGCACTTCCGAGTTGCTGCGGCAGGCGCTGGAGAAGCTGGGTCCCGTCCAGCCGCCCGCGCCCCCGCTGCCGGGAACGGCCGACCACCGCCTCTCTTCCCCGCAGGACCGACGGCGCCCCCATGACGGATAACCCCACCGTGTCCCCCGTGGCCGCCGGGGACCTGCCGTCTGCCGCGCCACCCGGCGGCCCCCTGAGCGACCTGGGCGCCCACGCCGGGCGCTGCGCCGCCCTGAGCGACCTGACCCACCCGGACGCCCTGAACGAACTGCTGCGCGCCGCCACCGACTACGTGAACGCCGCGCACGCCGCCGGGGACGAGGCGGCCGAGATCGAGGCGCTGTCGCTGCTGGCCAGCGCCGCGCAGCGCGGCGGGCAACTGCGACTGGCCGTGGAATGCCAGCAGCGGGAACTGGACCTGCACGCCCGGCGCGGCGACCGGGCCGGGCAGGCGCACTGCCTGAACAACATCGGGATGCTGCACGCCAACCTGGGCGCGCACGCCGACGCGCTGGCCGCCCTGCACGGCTGCCAGCAGCTGTGCGACCAGTACCAGGAACTGCCGGACGAACTGCGCGGCGCGTGCCGCGTGAACATCGCGCACGCGTTCCTGCTGATGGGTCAGCCCGCGCACGCCCTGACGTTCCTGCACCCCGGCCTGACCTTCGCGCGCCGCTGCGGGGACCTGCAGACCGAACTGGCCGCGCTGGGCATCCTGGGACTGGCGCACAAGGACCTGGGCGACACCGCTCAGGCCACCCGGACGCTGCTGGACGCCATCGAACTGGCCCGCGTGCACGATCAGACGACGCACCTGATCGACCTGTTCGACAACCTGGGTCAGGTGCACCTGCAACTCGGGGATTCAGTGCAGGCCGGGGCGATGTTCCAGCAGTCGCTGTACTGGGCCGAGGCGACCGGTGACGTGCACGGCCGCGTGAACGCCCTGCTGAGCCTCGGCCGGGCCGCCTTCGCCCGCCGCGACCCCGGCGGCGCGCTCACGCACCTGAACGGCGCACTCGGGGAGGCGCGCGAGCATCACCTGAACGCGTCGGTCCTGACCATCCTGAACGCGCTGGTCGGCGGGCTCGAGGCGGACGGGCAGGTCACGCAGGCGTACCCGTACCTGCGGGACCTGCGGGACCTGGAACGGCAGCTGTTCACCGAGGACAGCGAACGGCAGGTGCAGTCGCTGCGCAGTCAGTTCGACGCGGAACGCGCCCGCCACGACGCCGACGTGTACCGCCAGCTGAACGAGACCGCGCAGCACGCCCGCCTCCAGGCCGAGGAGACCGTGCGGGTCCGCACCGCCGAACTGGAAGCCGTGCAGATCGAGATCGTCACGCGGCTCGGCATGGCCGCCGAGTACCGCGACGACCGCACCGGGCAGCACACCCGCCGCGTGGGGGAACTCAGCGGCCAGCTCGCGCAGATGATGGGCCTCCCGCCCGAGGAGGTCGACCTGATCCGCTGGGCCGCGCGCCTGCACGACATCGGCAAGATCGGCGTCAGCGACGACATCCTGCTGAAAACCAGTCCGTACACCCCGGAAGAATTCGAGCGCATGAAACTCCACACCATCATCGGCGCGAAGGTGCTGGAGGGCAGCACGTCCCGCCTGCTGCGCATGGCCGAGGAGATTGCCCGCACGCACCACGAACGTTGGGACGGCGCCGGCTACCCCCGCCAACTGCGCGGCACGGACATCCCCATGTCGGGCCGCATCGTGGCGGTCGCGGACGTGTTCGACGCCCTGACCTCCGAACGCCCGTACAAGGAGGCGTGGACCGTCACCGCCGCCCTGGAGGAGATGCAGCGCGGCAGCGGCACGCAGTTCGACCCGGACATCGTCGAGCGCCTGATCATGATGGTCACCAGCAACCAGCCGGAACTCAAACCCATGCTGGCCCCCCGCCGGCACCCGGACCTGCACCCGCCCACGCCCGGCCCGCAGGCCCAGGACCAGGACTGCCAGGAAGCGCAGCGGCTGATCGAGCAGGCCTGGAGCGTCCGCCAGAGCGACCCCAGGGGCGGCGCGCTGATCGCCCCGCGCGCCCTGGACGCCGCGCGCCGCTGCGGCGACGACCTGACCCTGGGTCTCGCGCAGCGCACCAGCGGCTTCTACTGCTTCATGGCCGGCCAGTACGAGGAAGCCCTGACGCACCTGTCGCAGGGCATGGACATCGGCATCCTGTGCGACAACCGCGCCCTGCAGGCCGACTGCGCGAACTTCACGGCCGCCGTGTACTCGAACCTGCAGGAGTACGAGAAGGCCGCCGATCACCTCGCCGTGGTGCTGCGCATCGCCCGCGAGGACCACGACCGCCTGCGCGAGGCTCATTCGCTGCACAACCTCTCGAATCTCTACTACCACAACCGCGATCTTGCGAAAGCCCTGGAACTCGTGCAGGAAGGCCTGGAACTGTACCGGTCGCTGGATCACGTCAACGGTGTGGCCTTCGCGCTGAGCATGCAGGCCACCGTCGCCTTTGACCTGGGACAGCCGGAACAGGCCGCGCAGGCCGCGCGGGCCGCCATGATGTACGCCGAGCAGGCTGGGAATCTCAGCGTAGGGAACACAGCGCGCGCCACAGCGGGCCGCGCCATCGCGCAACTGGGTGAAGTAGCGGAAGGCATCAGCCTGATCCACCGGGCTATCGACGACGCCCGGATTCATGAACTGAGTGTTCCGCTGGCAGGGCACTATCTGGAACTGGGCCGGATCCTCCAGCGCACCGGCGATCTGGAGGGCGCCCGCGACGCCTACGGTCAGGCGCTTGCCCTGGCCGAACCACTGATGGCCCGCGACGTCATGATGAACACGTACCTGCAACTGTCGGAGCTGTCTGCCTCGCAGGGGAACGCGCAGGAAGCGCTGGAACTGTACCGGCGGCACCATGACGTGGAACGCGAGATTCACAGCGTGACGGCGGCCCTGAAGACGCGGGCGCTGATGACGCAGCTGGAGGTCGAGCGGGTGAAGTCCGAGGCGCAGATCTACCGCCTGAAGACCATCGAACTGGCGAGTGCCAACGAGGCGCTGGAACGGGTGAACACCGAGAAGAGCGGGCTGGTGAATATGCTCGAGGAGCAGTCGCGGCTGCTGGAGCGGCAGCTGTCCGAGGACGGCCTGACCGGGCTGTTCAACCGGCGGCACGTGGAGGGCGTGTTGCAGCACGAGTTCCTGCACGGGCGGGTCACGCAGGCGCCGCTGTGCGTGGCGATGGCGGACATCGATCACTTCAAGCAGATCAACGATCAGTTCTCGCATCTGGTGGGGGATCAGGTGCTGCGGGCAGTGGCGGCGCTGTTCCAGAACGCGGTGCGGCCCACCGACAGCGTCGGGCGGTACGGGGGCGAGGAGTTCCTGTTCGTGTTCCCGAACACCACCACCGGGCAGGGGCAGCGGATCTGCGAGCGGGTCCGGGAACTGGTGAACGCCTACGACTGGTCGCAGATTCACCCGTCGCTGACGGTTTCGCTGTCGATGGGCGTGGCGACCGATCCGCGCGTCCCGAACCACGAGCGGCTGGTGTCGCTGGCCGACGAGCAGCTGTACCGCGCCAAGCGTTCCGGACGCAACCGGGTCTGCGTCCTTCCGGAAGCCGGGCACTGACCGCAGGATTGAGCGGCGTCGAGGGTATCCATCGGTACCCCTGAATCGAGCGGACCCGTAGAGCTGCGTAACAGAGCGAGGAACTGAAAACCGCTGTGAGCGACGCATGGGCGGTGATCTGCTCCCGCGCGGTCGGCCCTCCGGCCTGCGGCCGCGTGTGGTCCCGCTGTCATAAAACTCCGTTCTGTGACTTTTCCTGGCTTTCAGGGGTGTGGCGGCGCGGTGAATGCCGCCCAGCACGCGCCTGACCTCACCCGTCGGGGGCACCCGGCAGGCAGTCCGTCTGTCTCGGGAGCGTCACACTGGCCGCGCACACTGGGCTCCAGAAGCTCCCAGACTGCCCGCCGCACCGGGCGGCGCTGCCGGAGAGTGGAGGAAGCATCATGAAGATCGACACGACTGTTCTGTCCCGCCTGACCCTGCTGGCCGCCGCGCTGTCACTGGCCGCCTGCGGTCAGCGGACCGCGCCGGTTCAGAGTGCGCTGCCCGCACCGGCGCCGCTGGCCTCCGGCGGTCAGATCGCCACGGTCCGGATCGGGCCGGACGTGACCGAGGCGGCCCTGCGCGGCGCGCTGCCCGGCGCGCAGATCATCGCGTTCCATGCAGACAGCGGGTACGCCCTGCTGTCGGTTCCGGCGACCCTGAAGGCCGCCAGCCTGAGCAGCCAGGGGCTCCGGGCGCTGGGCGTGAATGCCCAGGGCGTGACCCTGGAAGTCGATCAGGAACTGGAAGTAATGAACGAGGGAACGGCCGAGGGACTGGCCGACGGACTGGGTGTCACCAACTGGGCCGGCGGCACGACAAACTGGGCGGGCGGCACCACCAACTGGGCGGGCGGCAGCACCTTCCTGACGCCCCGCGACTGGGCCAGCACCCAGGAGTACTGGGCCGCGATCAACCTCCAGGCGGCCCACCGGCTGGTCCCGGAACTCGGGCGGGGCGTGAAGGTCGCCGTGATCGACACCGGCATCGACCTGAACCACCCGCTGCTGCGCGGCCGGATCGACACGGTGGGCGCGTGGGATTACGTGGGCGGCGACGCCAGCCCGCAGGAGGAACTGCCGGTCAGCGGCGTCGGGAAGTACGGTCACGGCACGGCCGTGAGTGGCGTGGTGCTGCAGGTCGCGCCGAACGCCGAGATCCTGCCGCTGCGGGTCCTGAATCCCAACGGGCGCGGGCCGATGTCGCGGGTCCTGCAGGCCATGGACCGCGCGGTGGCCAGCGGAGCGCGCGTGATCAACCTGTCACTCGGGTCCGTTACGGACTCGGCGGCCCTGAACACCATGATCAGTGCGGCGCTCGCGCGGGGCATCGTGGTCGTGAACTCCTCGGGCAACAGCGGTACAGAAGGCATGGTGTTTCCAGCACAGAACCTCACGACCGGGCTGTTCACGGCGAACAGCGGCCTGCTGGGCATCGGGAGCGTGAGCCTGAAAGGCATGAAATCCAGCTTCTCGACGTACAGCGCGGGCATGTCACTGACCGCGCCCGGCGAGAAGGTGATCACTAGTTACCCGGACAGCCGACTGGCGTACGCGTCGGGCACGTCGTTCGCCGCTCCGGCGGTGTCGGGGGCGGCGGCGCTGGCCCTGTCGACCGGCGCGGCCAGCCTGAGCCCCGCGAACATCGCCGCGAACCTGCGCCTGACCGCCACGCCCAGCCCGGACCTGCTGTTCAAGGGCAAGCTGGGGCAGGGCGTCCTGAACGTCGGGGCCTTCGTGGGCCGGTACCGCTGATGGGCGGCACACAGGCGGGCCACGGGGCGCCGCAACCCGGATTGACTGCGCCACCGGCCGGGTGGTGGCCGCCAGCGCCCGAACCGGGCGGCGCGCCGCTCACGCCCGTGCAGGCGGCCAGCCGGGGTATCTGGAAGGACACCCGCCCGAAACCCATGTCCAGCTGACCCGGATCTCCGCCTGACTGACCGCCAGGGCCGCCGATGGCCGTTCGGTCTTTCCCCGCCGCCGGGCCTCGTCCGAATGGCTGACGCGCCGCAGAAGAACTCCTGACACGCTGGGAGGCATGAGCGCCCACCTGCCCTCCCCCACCTCGGCCGTGCCCGGACGGTTCGGGCCTGTTCCCGCTGCCCTGACCGTCCTGCTGGCCGCGTTGACGCTGGGCGCGTGGGGGCAACTGCTGTTTCAGGAGCCGGAAGGGTTGCGGATCGCGAACCGTTCCGGCGCTGTCCTGTCCGGGTTACGGGTGTGCCTGCCGGACGGGCGCTGCCTGAACCGCCGGGTGCTGTGGCCGCACGAGTCGTGGCAGGTACCGCTGCCGGACGGCGTGCGTCACGCCGAGGTGAGCGTACCGGGTCACCTGAACCGCGCCCCCGTGGCGTTGCGGTCGTCCGGGGTGGCGCGGCTGATCGTGGGGGCGGGACAGGTGGACGTGACGCCCTGATCCGGGTTCCGGCAGCGGCGCGGAGCTTTCAGGGCAGCGTCCGTGTCAGGTGAGTGGGCTGCCCAGGGGTGAGCGTGCGGCGACGATCCAGCCGTCCTGCACGGCCGGGAAGGGGGTCTGGAGTAGCGTGAGCAGCAGGTGTTCCTCGCCGGGCGGGACGGTGACGGCGTGCCAGCGCCCGGCGCACTGCACCTGGATGCGGTAGCGGCCACTGCCAGGGTCGGGGTGCATCTGGTAGTTGCCGATGGGGTGGGTGCCGCTGGGCAGGGTGGGGACGTGCGGACCGGGAACATGCATGGCGGGGCCTCCTGTCGGGGCTGGGGGGACGGGTTCAGGGTGACGGGCGGGGCGTGACCACGGCGTGACTGCCGGTCAGCGCCGTGAAGCCCGCCTCTCAAATGCAAGGTTTTGGGGCTTCGCCGGGCCTGCCGCTCAGGCACATGCGCCGTATTTCTGCCGTCTGACAGCGTGTTTACGCCTGCCTGCGCGGCGTGTTAGCCTCACGGCACTTCAACCCCGCACGACCCAGAGGAGACCGATGACCACCACCCATCTGGAAGGCCTGCTGCCTTTCGAGCACGAGCCGTACCACATCTTTCAGGACGAGGCGGTCGCCGCCCGCCAGCGCGACGCCTTCCGGGCCGTACGCGAGGCCTACGTGGGCCGCACCTTCCCGCTGATCGTCGCCGGACAGGACGCCCAGGGGAGCGGCACCTTCGCCGTGCGCAACCCCGCCGACACCCGCGAGACGCTGTGGCACTTTCATAACGCCACGCCTGCACAGCTGAACGAGGCCGTGGCCGCCGCGCAGGCCGCCTTCCTGGAGTGGCGCCGCACCGATCCGCTGCAACGCGCCAGCATCTTCAAGCGGGCCGCCGAGCTGCTGCGCGCACGCCGAATGGAATTCAACGCGGTCATGACGCTGGAGAACGGCAAGAACTGGGCCGAGGCCGACGGTGAGGTGGCCGAGTCGGTGGATCACTTCGAGGTCTTCGCGCGTGAAACGTTGCGCTGGTCGCAGGGCAAGGCCGTGTACCCCATGCTGGACGAGCACGTGACCACCGTGTACGAGCCGCTGGGTGTGGTGGCGTGCATCAGCCCGTGGAACTTCCCGAGCGCCATTCCGCTGGGCATGGCGCTGGGCGCGCTGGCCGCCGGGAATACGGTGCTGTGGAAACCCGCCGGGGAGACGCCGCTCTCGTCGTACCTGATGGTCGAACTGCTGTTCGAGGCAGGCCTGCCCCGGAACGCCGTGCAGTTCCTGACCGGCACGGACGACGTGCTGGGCGACCCGCTGGTGGACCATCCGGGCGTGCGGATGATCGCCTTCACCGGCAGCAAGGAGATCGGCTGCCGCATCTACGAGCGGGCCGCGCGGGTGCAGCCGGGCCAGCGGTGGCTCAAGCGCGTGATCGCCGAGATGGGCGGCAAGGACCCCACGGTCGTGTGCGCGGACGCGGACATCGAGGCCGCCGCGACCGGCATCGTGCAGGCGGCGTTCGGGTACAGCGGCCAGAAGTGCAGCGCCTGCTCCCGCGTGATCGCCGAGGACAGCGTGTACGACGACCTGCTGGCCCGCGTGACCGAGAAGACCCGCGCCCTGAAGGTCGGTCTGCCCGAGGAGAACGCCGCCATCGGCCCGGTCATCCACCAGGGCAGCGCCGACCGCATCGCGCAGTTTGTCGAGGCGGGCCGCACGAGCGCGCGGCTGGTGCTGGGCGGCGACACGCCCGACACCGGGGACCGGGTGGGCGGCTACGTCTCCCCCACCCTGTTCGCGGACGTGGACCCGGCCGATCCGCTGTTCCAGCAGGAGATCTTCGGGCCGGTCCTGACCTTCACCCGCGCCCGCGACTGGGAACACGCCATAGAACTGGCGAACGACTCCGAGTACGGCCTGACCGCCGCGTTCTACTCGCGCGACCCGCACAAGATCGCGGTGGCCCGCCGCGACATGCACGTGGGGAACCTGTACATCAACCGCAAGTGCACGGGCGCCCTGAGCGGCACGCACGCCTTCGGCGGGTACGGCATGAGCGGCACGAACGCCAAGGTCGGCGGCCCCGACTACCTGTTCTGGTTCCTGCAGACCAAGACGGTGGCGCAGCGGTACTGACGGGGGCGTGGACGGCGCGGCCCGGGCGTCAGGCCCGCGCCAGCCACTCCCGCGCGGCCTCCACGGTCGGCGTGACGCGCACCAGGGCGTGCCCGGTGTGCTCGCGGGCAAGTTCCACGAAGCGCTCGCCGTGGCGCGCCGGGTCCGGGACGACCAGGGCCAGCGGCAGGCGGTGATTGGTGAACGTCTGGAACAGTTCGCCCAGCAGGCCGCTGCGCAGGTTCAGGAACGCCGGGTCCAGGTCCGCCTCCTGCACGATCAGGCCGTCCAGGGAATATGCGGCGCCCAGTGCCTCGCGGATTGCCCCGGCGTCCGGCAGGCTCAGGCCCAGTTCGCTCAGGGTCCGGACCCCGCCGATCTGCTGTTCATGATGATTCTCCGGCATTCCCGTGACCTCCGCCCCACGAATTTTTCTGGAACACTGGCCCCATGACTGATCCTAACCGCACTGAACGAACCCAGATGGCCTTCGCGCGCCTGCTGCCCAAACTGTTCCGGGGTGGGCAGGCCTTCGTGGGCGTCGAGGCGTCCCTGAGCAGCCTGGACGCCGACACGGCCACCACCCGCCCGGCGGGCCTGCCGCACTCGGTGGCGGAACTCGTGGCGCACATCAACTGGTGGAACCGCTGGATGCTGGACATCATCGAGATGGGCGAGGCGCAACCCTACCCGAAGCACGCCGCCGACACCTGGCCCACCGTGAGCAGCGAGGACTGGCCGCGCGTGAAGAACGAATTCTACGAGCTGCTGGCCCGCATCGACCCGCACGCCGCCCGCCCGGACCTGGCGAACCCCGTGAACCACGAGGAAACCATCGGGGAACTGCTGGCCGACATGGCCCTGCACACCGCGCACCACTTCGGGCAGGTCGTGACGGTCCGGCAGGCCCTGAACGCCTGGCCGCCCGCCGGTGGGGGCGACACGTGGTAAGCACGGCCCCCCAACCTCCGGCGCAGAACGGAGCGCGTCCGACCCGTTCATAAACCGCCCCCCGCTCTCCTCCCACTCTCTCTTTGCGCACAAGGAATCCTGCCCATGTCGAACGTGTTCTACCGCAGCCGCAAGTCGTACCCGACCGCCGTTTCTGCCCACGGGGTGTTCATTCAGGACGATCAGGGCCGCTCGTACCTGGACGGGTCGTCCGGGGCGCTCGTGGCGAACGTGGGGCACGGGCGGGGCGAGGTGGCGCAGGCCATGGCGGAGCAGGCGGCGCGGCTGGCGTTCGTGCACGGCTCGCAGTTCTCCAGTGACGTGCTCGAAACGTACGCCTCGCGGCTGGCCGGGTTCCTGAACCTGCCCGGCTACCGCTTCTGGGCGGTGTCGGGCGGGTCCGAGGCGAACGAGAGTGCCATCAAGCTGGCGCGGCAGTACCACGTCGAGCGGGGCGAGCCGGGACGCTTCCGGGTGGTCACGCGGGTGCCCAGCTACCACGGCGCGAGCCTGGGCGCGCTGGCCGCGTCGGGCATGGGCGCGCGGCGCGAGGTGTACGCCCCGCTGATGCGCCCCGACGCGTGGCCGAAACTGCCGAAACCCGACCCATCCCTGAGCGGCGAGGCCGACGCCGAGCGCCTGCGGGCGCTGCTGGAGGAGGTCGGGCCGGAGTCGGTCGCGGCGTTCATGTGCGAGCCGGTGGTGGGCGCGTCGGACGCGGCGCTCGCCCCGAACGCCGGGTATCACGCCCACATCGCGGCGATCTGCCGGGAGTACGGCGTGCTGTTCATCGCGGACGAGGTCATGAGCGGCATGGGCCGCTGCGGGGAGCCGCTCTGCGTGCGTCTGCACGACCCGCAGGTCACGCCGGACCTCGTGGTGCTCGGCAAGGGTCTGGCCGCCGGGTACGCGCCCCTGGCGGGCGTGATGGCCTCGGGGGCGGTGTACGACACGGTCATGAACGGCAGCGGCGCGTTCAAGCACGGCTTCACGTACGCCGGGCATCCCGTCAGCGTGGCGGCGGGCCTGAGCGTGCTGGACATCGTGGGGCGCGAGGAACTGGTGCGGGCCGCGCAGGAACGTGGCGCGCAACTGCTGGGCGGCCTGCGTGCCCTGCAGGGTCACCACCCCGGCGTGCTGGACGTGCGCGGGCACGGGCTGCTGCTGGGCGTGATCCTGGGCGACCCCGCCACCGGGCAGGCGCACGCGACCCCCGGCGTGGCCGAGCGGGTCGCCGCCGCCGCCCGCGACGCCGGGCTGCTCACGTACCCCGGCAGCGGCGCGCTCGACGGCGTGCGCGGCGACCACCTGCTGCTGGGGCCGCCGCTGAGCATCACGCCGGGCGAGGTCACGCTGCTGCTGGAGCGGCTGGACACGGCACTGGCACGCGGGTTGTGAGGCAGCGGTACCTGTAAAACGGATTCCGTCTGCTTCGTTGACAAATCGGGAAAGCACCGATTGACCAACTCCGCTCCCGGAACCCGCCTCCACTCCTACTCTGCGGGGCAGCTCTGCGAGTCGCATCCGCTCGGATGGAACGGTTTTTGCGAACCATTCCATCGGAGTCCGTCTTACCCGTCGCTGGGCGTGCGTTTCTTGGGTTTGCTGGCGGCGAACGCGGCGAGGCGGGCCGTGACCTGCGGGGGCGTGCGGGTCAGCAGGTCGCGGGCGTTCGGGTGGGTCTGCACGAAGGCCTCCACCCGGTCGAACATGGTGTCGAACACGTCCTGCGGCATGTCCAGCGCGGGGGTCAGGCGCACGGTGCGTTTGCTGCTGAGGCTGAGGTTCGCCATGACGCCCGCGCCGTGCAGTTCGCGCAACGCGAGGATGGCGGTCGCCTCGAACACCAGTTCCTTGAGGGCGCCGGGCAGGGGCACGCCGACCATCGGCTGGAATTGCAGGGCGAACAGCATGCCCTGGCCGCGCACCGCCTGAAGCAGTTTCGGGAAGCGCGCCTGGAGAGCCTGGAGGCGCGCGAGGCCCTGTTCGCCCAGGCGGGCGCTGCGGGCGGGCAGGTCGTTCTCGATGAGGTACTCGAGGCTTTTCATGCCGACGGCCATGGCGAGGGCGCCGCCGCCGAAGGTGTTGCTGTGGCGTTTGCTGCTCAGGCCGCCCAGCATTTTCTTGTAGATGGGCGCGCGGACGATGGTGGCGCCCACGGCGGTCATGCCGCCGCCCAGGGGTTTGGCGAGCGTGATGATGTCGGCGTCCAGGCCCTGCGCGGCCGATTCGAACCAGTGGCCGGTGCGGCCCAGGCCGGTCTGGATCTCGTCGGCGATGACGGTGATGCCGTGCTGGCGGCACAGTTCCCCGACGCCGCGCAGGAATCCGGCGGGCGGGATGTTCACGCCCCCCTCGCCCTGGATGGGTTCCACGACCACGCAGCCGACGTTGTCGGGGCCGACGCGGCGGATCAGGCTGCGCAGGGCGTCCAGGTCGCCGTAGGGGCTGGTCAGCGCGCCGGGCACGAGGGGCCGGAAGATGTCCTGGTACTCGGGGTTCGGCGTGAGGCTCAGGCTGCCGAGCGTCTTGCCGTGGTACCCGCTGGCAAACGAGATCTGGAATTTCGCTTTTGGCCTCCAGGCCCTGGCGAATTTCAGGGCGCCCTCGATGGCCTCGGTGCCGCTGGAGCAGAAGAACACCTGACTGTCCGCGTGGCTGGGCAGTTCGCGGGCCAGCAGCCGCACGAGGTTCGCTTCCAGTGCCGCGCGCCACGGGCCGGTGCTCTGCTGCGGGAGGCCCATGGCGCGGTTTTCCCGCAGGAACGCCTGCATGAACTCGGTGATGGCGGGCGGCATCTCCCCGAAGGGCGTGGCGGCGTACCCGCTGGCGTTGATGCGGCGCACGCCCCGCTCGTCCTCCAGTTCCCAGGGCGTGACGCGGCTGAACGGCCCGGCGAGGCCGAGCACATCCAGGCCGTACAGGAGTTCCTCGTTGCCGTACGCGAGTTCCAGGCGGCGGACGTCCGCGCCGCTCAGGCGCCCTTCGAGCACGTCGCTGGTCGTGATGAAACCGGGGGGCAGAGCTGACATGGCAAGCAGTCTAGCCGCAGCGCGTGAGACACGCGGAGCGCAGGCACAGGCGCAGGGGTAGAGGCAGACGGGTGGGCCGGGGTCATACGGACTGCCGTTTGTTTCGCCGACAATCCGGAACTTCACCGGATTGCCGGTTCCACGTCCGGAACCCGCCCCGCTCCCACTCGCTTCGCTCGGACCCAGCGGGCTTTGCAGCCCATTCAATCGGAGTCCGTATCAGGGGCCGCGCAGGGCTTCCTGCAACGCGGGCACGCCGCCGGGGTACGCGTCGGCGTCCAGGCCGTCGGCGCGCAGGTAGCGGGCGGCCAGGGCGCTGCGTACGCCGCGTTCGCACACGACCAGCAGCGGCCCCAGGTCGCGGGTCAGGCCGTGCGCGCCGTTCTCGATGTCGTCCAGACTGACGACGCGCACGGTCTGGGCGGTCAGGTCGGTCAGGAGCGGACAGCGCAGCGGTTCGGGGCGCAGGTCGATCAGGGTCACGCCGTCAGGGAGGGGCGCGGGCCGGGAGTCGGGCGGGGTCATGCGGGCAGCATAGGGGGCGCGGGGCGCGCGTCAGCGGCGGCGGGCACATTCCCGGCCCGGCGCTCCGCTATGCTGACCCGCATGGAAGACATCACTGTGCAGGAAGGGCAGAGCCGCGTGCAGGCCGGCGCGCTGCTGGTCGACGTTCGCGAGCCGAACGAGTTCGCGGAAGTGCACGCCGAGGGCGCCACCCTGATTCCCCTGAGCGAGTTCGAGGCGCGCTTCTCGGAACTCCCCAAGGACCGTGAACTGGTCATGATCTGCCGCAGCGGCGCCCGCAGCGCCCGCGCCGGCGAGTACCTGAAAGCGCAGGGGTACTCGCAGGTCGTGAACGTGGCCGGCGGCACGCTCGCCTGGGTCGAGGCGGGCCTGCCCACCGGGAGCGCGCAGTGAGCGCCGAGGGAGTCACGCTGCCCACCGAGGAGCAGGTGCTCGAAGCCCTGAAGATCGTCAAGGACCCGGAAATCCCGGTGAACGTGGTGGACCTGGGCCTGATCTACGGCGTGGATATCGCCGAGGGCGGCCTGATCGACATCACCATGACCCTGACCAGCGTGGGCTGCCCCGTGCAGGACCTGATCCGCGCGGACGCCGAGATGGCGGTCGGCCGCCTGGACGGCGTGTCCGAGGTGAACGTGGAGTTCGTGTGGACGCCGCCGTGGGGTCCGGACAAGATGACCGAGGACGGCAAACGCCAGATGCGGATGTTCGGCTTCAACGTCTGATCCTCGGATGGAATGGTTTGCAAAAACCATTCCATCCGAGCGAAGCCAGAAGGAGCGAAGCGGGTTCCGGACGTGGAGTTGACAACCCGGCGCCCTTCCGGGTTGTCAGCGAAACAGACGGAATCCGTATGATTCTGGCCTTCTAGGACGCTAAACAGCAGGCAGCCCCCGACTTCTGTTGTCGGGGGCTGTCCATGTGGGATTCCGGGGTGGTCAACTGCGGTTGCGGGCCATGCCCAGGACGTTCAGGAACTGCGCGAGGGCCATGGCGAATCCGGCGACGTATGTCAGGGCGGCGGCGGTCAGGACGGCCTGCGCGCCCTTCTGGCCTTCGGGACTGCCGGTCAGGTTGCCTGCTTCCAGATACGCGAGGGCGCGGCGGCTGGCGTCGAATTCGACGGGTAGCGTGACGAGGTGGAACAGCAGCGCCGCGCCGAACAGGATCACGCCGACCCAGATCAGGCCCGTGACTTGCAGGACGATGCCGGCCATCAGCAGCCACGGCGCGAGGTTCATGCCGAGGCTCAGGGGTACGGCGAGCCGGCCGCGCAGCAACAGGGCGGGCATGCGGACCTTGTCCTGAATGGCGTGCCCGACCTCGTGCGCGGCGACGGCCATGGCGCTCACGCTGGGCACGCCGTACACGCCCTGGCTGAGGTTCACGGTCTTGCGGATGGGGTCGTAGTGGTCACTCAGGTTGCCGGGCACGGCGTTCACGGGGACATGGCCCAGACCGTTGGCGTCCAGCATCAGGCGGGCCACGTCGGCGCCCGTCAGGTTGCGGGGGTTACGAACCTGACTCCAGCGGTTGTACGTGCGGGTCAGGTAGCCCTGAATCAGCATGGACGCCACGAACACGAGCAGGATCAGTGGGGTGTAGGGACCCAGGAATTCCATGAGGCGTTCCTCCTGACCTCAATCTAGGTGAGGGGCGCCCAGACGCCGTGAGAGGCCACTGACGGGACGTTGAGGTCCGGCGTGCCGGGCGGGAGGGATTCAGTGCGGCGCGGGCGGGGCGGGAATGGCGCGCACCGTGAATTTCACGGCGGTGCGTTCTTCCTGGGGGGTTTCCAGCTTCACGAATTCCGGCTGGGCCACCAGATCGAGCTGGTCGCCGGTGAGGTAACCGCGGGCGATGGCCAGCGCCTTGACCGCCTGGTTCACGGCGGCCGGGCCGATGGCCTGCATTTCCACCTGCCCCTGTGAGCGCAGCAGCGCAGCGATGGCACCAGCGATGGCGTTGGGACGTGAAGTGCCGGAGACACGCAGGGTTTCCAAGATGGGACTCTCCTCTCTGAAGCTCAAAGCCCCTTCATTCTATGTTCATCAAATTGGTCAATACAATTCCCCCGGTAAGCGGTGGCCGTTGCCCCCGGTGGGGGCTTTCACCCACGCATCTCCTGATACGGACTCCGATTGAACGGCCTTGTAAGCCGTTCAATTCGAGCGGATGCGAGTGGGAAACAAACGGAACCCCTATGACCTCCCGGCCCCTGCCCGCTCTTTTCTGTTGTGCGGCGGGGCGGTTCCATCAACGCACGGGGCAGGCGGCGGGAGCAGAGGCTCCCGCCGCCTGCCCCCCTTCAGCTCTCTTACGGTGCGCTCAGCGGCGCGCGGCCAGCAGTTCCTCCAGGCGGGCCACGTAGCCTTCCAGGGTGCGGAAGGTGGCCTGCACGGGCGCGGGACTCAGCATGTCCACGCCAGCCTCACGCAGCGCGTCGATGGGGTCCTGGCTGCCGCCTGAGCGCAGGAACCGCAGGTAGTTCTCGCGGGCGGCGTCCGGGTCGCCTGCGAAGGTCTCCAGGAGCTGGTGCGCGGCGCTGATGCCGGTCGCGTACTGGTACGCGTAGAAGTTCGCGTACAGGTGGGTGCTGAACTGCGCCCACAGGCTGCCGCTGCGTTCGCGGTCCATGGTCACGCCGTCGCCGTAGCCCTGGGCGAGCAGGTCGGCGGTCAGGGTGTTCAGGTCCGGGGCGCTCAGGGTGCCGCCCGCCTCGACGCGGCGGTACGCTTCGAGTTCGAAGGCCGCCAGGGTCGGCATGATGAAGAAGTACCGGTGGAAGTTCGACAGGGCCTCCTCGATGATCTGCACCTCGAAGGTGGTGTCGCCGCTCTCGCGGGCCTGTTTCAGCAGGTGGGCGCGCACCATCGCCTGATCGAAGTTGCTGGCGACCTCCGCGTGGAACAGCGTGTAGCGCGGCACCGAGTACGGGTGCTCGCGCATGGACAGCAGCGAGTGCATGGAGTGCCCGATCTCGTGCGCCAGGGTGCTGTAGCTGTTCATGGTGCCGTTCCAGGTCATGAAGATGAACGGTTTGACGCGCCCGCCGCCGTTGCTGTAAGCGCCCTGGCGTTTGCCGTCGTTCTCCGCGTAGTCCACCCAGCGTTCGGTGGTCAGGCCGGCGCGCATGTCGGTCACGTACGCCTCGCCCAGCGGGGCCATGCCCTGGCAGATCCAGTCCACGGCCTGCCCGTAGCTGACCTGACGCGGCTCGACGAGCGCGGCCTTCACGTCGTACTCGCGCAGTTCGTTCAGGCCCAGCCACTCGCGCCGCACCCGCCAGTAGCGGTGCCAGACCGGGGTGTTGGCGCGGTACGTGTCGAGCAGGGTGGTGACCACGTCGGTCGGGATGCGGTCGGGGGCCAGGGACGCCGTGATCGCGTCCGGGTAGCGGCGGGCGCGGGCCAGGAACACGCTCTGGCGGATGTTCGTGGCGTACATGGCGGCCTGCGAGTGCTGCGCGGCGAGGTGCGCGTCGGCGTAGTTCTCCCAGGCCTCGCGGCGCACCTCGCGGTCCGGGTGGGAGGTCAGGCGGTCCACGTTCCCCTGGGTGATCTTCTCGCCGCCCGCCGTACCGAAGCGCAGGTCCATGTTCGCCAGGGTGGGGTGAATGCCGCGTTCGGACGCGAAGGGGGCCTGCACCGCGCCCAGCAGTTCCTCGACCTCGGCACTGCGGACGTGCGGTTTGCCGCGCAGGATGCGTTCCAGCCGCACGCGCTGATCTGCGAAGTCCGGGCGGTCCAGCCAGCCGCGCACCGTCGCCTCGTCCAGCGCGAGGAGTTCCGGGCGGTAGAAGGCGGTCACGCTGCCGTAGCGGGCGCCCAGGCCACTGGCGCGGTCGCGGCGCGCGGCGGCTACGGCGTCCCGGCCGTCCACGCTGGCGGTCATGCCCGCGTACGACATGAAGCGCGTCAGGCGCAGTTCGACCTCGTCGGCCGCCGCGAGGTACGCCAGCAGGCCCTCCGGGGTGCCGAGGCGTCCGGCATGGGCGGCCAGGGCGTCCACGCCGGCCATCAGTCCTGCCTCGTCGGCCTCCCAGGCGTCGGGCGTGGCGTACAGGGCCTCGATGTCCCAGGTCTGCTCACGGGGAACGTCCTGCCGGCGCGGCAGCTCCTTGATCGATTCAGGGGTCATGCCGGAGGCTAGCACCTCCTCACGGTCCACGCCGGCGCAGCGGGCTTACAGTGGTCCGGATGAACGGACGGACCACTCCATGACCACCCCCACGACCGCCGCCGCCGCCGCCGGGCCCGGCAGCCTGGGCGCCATGCTGCGCCTCCCGCACGCCGCCGGACTGGCCCTGAGCGTCTTCCTGCTGGGCTTCGGGCTGTCGCTGGCCATCCCGTACCTGACGCTGTACGCCGTGAACCGCGCGGGCATGACCCCGCTGCAACTCGGGGTGTTCCTCACCGTGAACGCCGTGTCGGCCGTGCTGGTCGCCACGCTGCTGGGCCGCTGGAGCGACCGGCTGCCCAACCGCAAACCCATCCTGCTGCTCACCCTGGCCGCCGGGACCGCCGCGTACGCCCTGATCGCCGTCACCCCGAACTTCGCGGGCCTGCTGCTGATCGGGTCGCTGCTGCTGTCGCTGGGGGCCGCCGCGTTCCCGCAGGTGTTCTCGTTCGCGCGGGCCAGCCTGAACGACACGCCGGGCGAACTCGCCGACCGCGCCATGACCCTGCTGCGCAGCGTGTTCAGCCTGTCGTGGGTGGTCGGCCCCGGCCTGGGCGCGCTGCTGCTGGGCGAAAGCCGCTACCACGCCGTGTTCCTGGCGGCCGCCGCCTGCTTCGCGCTGGCCGCCGCGCCCCTGATCCGCGTGCCGGGCCGCCGCCCGCAACCGAGTCCCGGTTCGGCGCCGGTCACCGCGCCGCCCCCCATCCCGCGCGCCGTGATCGCGTGGGGCGCGGCCGCGTTCGTGCTGTACGGCATGAGCATGCACATGGGCATGGCGATGTTCCCGCTGTTCGTCACCGACACCCTGGGCGGCACGGCGGGCGAGGTGGGCCTGCTGGTGGGCCTGTGCGCCCTGCTGGAAATCCCGGTGATGCTGGCGCTGGTCACGTGGCGCCGCCTGCCCGGCGTGCCTGTCCTGATCGCCGCCGGGATGGGCCTGTTCGTGCTGCACTTCGGGCTGGTCGTGCTGGCCGGCGGGATGGGCGCCCTGATCGCCGCGCAGGTCGTCCGGGCGGTCGTCCTGGCGATCCTGGCGGGCCTGGGCATGACCTACTTCCAGACCCTGATGCCCGGCCGCTTCAGCGCCGCCACCACCCTGTACGCCAACACGTCCAGCGTCGGCGCGATGCTCAGCGGCATCACGTCCGGCGCGGTCGCGCAGACCTTCGGGTACCGCAGCGTGTTCATCCTGTGCGCCGCCCTGTCCCTGGTCGCCTGGGGCGTGATGGCCCTCAACAACCGCCGCACGACGCACGCCTGAACGCAGGGCCAAGAGGCGGGCTTCCAGAGAATCACTTCCCGGAAGCCCGCCTCTTGGCCCTGCCCTGCCGTGGGCCTGCCCGTTCTGTGGGTCCGGCTCAGCCCTTGTGGCAACCGTCCGCAATGCTGGCGGCCAGCGCGCCCACGTCCTGACCGTTGCGCACGGCGTTGATGAACGCGCTGCCGACGACCACGCCGTCCGCGACCTGCGCGACCTGATGGGCGGTCTGGGCGTCGTTCACGCCGAAGCCCACGGCGACCGGCACGCGCGCGTACTGGCGGGCCAGGGCCAGCATGGCGGGCACCTCACCCAGCGCCGAGCCCTCGCGGGCGCCGGTCACGCCGGTCACGCTGACCGCGTACAGGAAGCCCGTGCAGGCCTCCGCGACCAGTTTCACGCGCTCCGGGGTGCTGGTCGGGGCGATCAGGAAGGTCACGGCAATGCCGTGCTGGGCGGCCAGGTCCGCGATTTCCAGGTCCTGGTCGGGTGGCAGGTCCGGGAGGATCAGGCCGTCCACCCCGGCCTCCTGGGCCAGCCGCATGAACTCGCGCGGCCCGACGGCGTAGATGGGGTTCACGTAGGTCATGATCACGATGGGCGTGTCGTGCCGGGCGCGCAGGTCCCGCACCAGCCGCAGGGTGTGGCGGGTGCTGGTGCCGCCGCCCAGCGCCTGCTCGCTGGCCCGCTGGATGGTGGGACCGTCGCCCAGGGGGTCGCTGTATGGAATGCCGACCTCAAGGATGTCGGCGCGTTCCAGCAGGGCGTCGGCGACGGCGGGGAAACCCTCGGCGGTGGGGTAGCCGGCCGTCATGAAGGGAATGAAGGCCGCGCGGCCCGCCTGAGCGGCGCGGGCGAAGGCGGCGTGCAGGCGCGCAGCGCCGGGAGTGGTGGCTGTGGTGGGGGTGGTCGGGGTGGGGGCGCTCATGCCTGGACCTCCGGGCGGGCGTGCAGGGTGCCGGGCGTGCTGCTCTGACCGGCGGGCAGGGAGAGCAGGCGCATGACCTCGGCCACGTCCTTGTCGCCGCGGCCCGAGAGGTTCACGACGATCGTCTGGTCGGGGCGCATGGTGCGCGCGAGTTCCACGGCGTGGTGCAGGGCGTGCGCGGTTTCCAGCGCGGGAATGATGCCCTCCAGGCGGGTGCACAGTTGCAGGGCGTCCATGGCCTGCGCGTCCGTGACCGGCACGTACTCGGCCACACCCGTCTCGGAGTACAGGCAGTGTTCCGGGCCGATGCCGGGGTAGTCCAGGCCGGCGCTGATGGAGTGCGGCGGGACGATCTGGCCCTCGTCGTCGTTCAGCAGGTACATCATCGCGCCGTGCAGGACGCCCACGCGGCCGCCCGCGACGCTCGCGGCGTGCCGGCCGGAATCCACGCCCTCACCGGCCGCCTCGGTGCCGATCAGGCGGGGGCGCTGCTCTTCCGGGAGGTACGCGAACGGCGCGAAGATGCCGATGGCGTTGCTGCCGCCGCCCACGCAGGCGACGATGGCGTCCGGAACGGGGCGGCCCTCCAGCGCCTGGTGCTGCACCTTGACCTCCTCGCCGATCACGCTCTGGAAGTCGCGGACCATGGCCGGGTACGGGTGCGGCCCGACGACGCTGCCCAGGATGTAGAAGGTGTCGCGGACGTTCGTGACCCAGTCGCGGATGGCCTCGTTGGTGGCGTCTTTCAGGGTGCTGGTGCCGCTGGTGACGGCGCGGACCTCGGCGCCCAGGAGTTTCATGCGGAACACGTTCAGTTCCTGGCGGCGGATGTCCTCGGCGCCCATGTACACCACGCAGTCCAGGCCCAGCAGGGCGGCGGCGGTGGCGCTGGCGACGCCGTGCTGTCCGGCGCCGGTCTCGGCGACGACGCGCTGCTTGCCCATGCGCTTGGCCAGCAGGGCCTGCGCGAGGCAGTTGTTGATCTTGTGCGCGCCGGTGTAGTTCTGGTCCTCGCGCTTCAGGTAGATCTTCGCGCCGCCAGCGTGGGCCGTGAGGCGCTCGGCGAGGTACAGGCCGCTGGGTCGGCCCACGAAGTCGCGCAGCAGCCGGTCGAGTTCGTTCAGGTACGCGGGGTCCACCTTGGCGGCGGCGTAGGCACGTTCGAGTTCGTCGAGGGCGGGAATGAGCGTTTCGGGCACGTACCGCCCGCCGAAGCGACCGAAGCGGCCACGTCCGTCGGGTTGCGGGTAGGTGGGGAGTGTCAGGGACATGGACGCAGGGTAGAACTGCCAGTCCGAACGGCCGTTAGGCAAACTTAGACAACTCGTCTAAGTTTGGGCATTTCGGGCTGTTTTCGTCTGAGGAGGCTGGACAGTAAGAAGGGCTCCGATTGACAGGCCTGCCAGTCCCGCCCGGTCCGCGCGGCTACGACTGGCAGCGCGACGGAATCCATCACGGACCGGCGATTCAGGCCAGCCGTGTTCCGGCCAGTGCCGCGCGCCACAGCGGCAGCAGGTCCGCCACCTCCACCTCGTCCGGCACCGGCCAGCCCAGACTGCGGGCCAGCTGCGCCCGCACTCCTGCCGCGTTCTCCCCCGCCTCGCGCAGCGCCGACACGGGCGGCGCACCCCCGCGCTTGGCCAGCCGCTCGCCCCGGTAGTCGGTCATCAGCGGCACGTGCAGGTAGCGGGGCGTCGGGAGGCCCAGCGCCGCCTGCAACGCCACCTGCCGGGGCGTGGCGGTCCACAGGTCCGCGCCGCGCAGCACGTCGGTCACGCCGGCCGCCGCGTCGTCCACGACCACCGCGAGGTGGTAGGCGTAGACGCCGTCGTTGCGGCGCAGCACCAGATCACCCACGTCCGCGCGCAGGTCCTGGCAGAGCGTCTGCCCGGTCAGCCGGTCATGGGCGCACACCCGCGCGTCCGGCACGCGCCAGCGCAGCGCCGCCGGGCGGTCCGGGTGCCGCGCGCCGGGGTCGCGGCAGGTGCCGGGGTACACCGGCTCGGCGCCGTGCGGCGCTCCGGCGCTGTCCTGCACGGCGGCCTGCACCTCGCGCCGGGTGCAGGTGCAGGGGTAGGTGTCCAGGCGCGCGGCGGCCTCGCGGTAGCGGTCGAGTTGCCGGGACTGCACGCTCTCGGCGTCCCAGTCCAGGCCCAGCCACTCCAGGTCGCGGCGGATCAGGTCGTAGGCCCAGGGGCGCACCCGCCCGGTGTCCAGGTCCTCGAAGCGCAGCAGGTGCCGTCCGCCGGGCGCGCGGGAGTGCAGCCACGCCAGCAGCGCCGTGCGGGCGTTGCCCAGGTGCATGGCCCCGGTGGGACTCGGCGCGTAACGGCCCACCGGCACCCCGCGGCCCCCCTCAAGCCCTGGCTCCGTGTTCATCCGGGCCACCCTAGCGCAGGTCGTCCCACACGGCCAGCACGACCGACACGATCAGGGTCGCCAGCCCCAGGAAGGTCACGAAACGCCCCAGCGGGTCGGCGAGGTTCAGGGCGTTCGCCTGCGGGTTCCAGCCGCCCAGCAGCTGCCACCAGTCGTGCGTGTCCGGGTCGCCCGTGATCAGGTCCAGCTGCCGCAGCGGCGCGTCCCGGATGTACGCTGCCACGCCCGCCAGCGAGTGCGCCAGCCACAGGCCCACCACGCCCGCCGCGAAACGGTCGCCGCGCCACAGGAACGCGGCGGCGCAGGCCAGCGGGACGGCCACCTGCCCCAGACTGCCGCCCAGCAGCATGATGGTCTCACCGGCCCAGATCAGCAGCACGTGCCCGGCCTCGTGGAACACCAGATTCACGCCGCCCAGCAGGTCGCCGCGCAGCGGGTCCAGGAGGCCCGGCACGGTCAGCCACAGCGCCAGCAGCAGCCCGGCGGCCCGTCCCCAGCGCGCGGCGGACGCCGGCACGTTCAGGCGCGTTCGCGCAGCCAGCGCAGCAGCAGGTCCTCCACGAGTTCGCTGACGCTCTCGCCGCCCTCGGCCTTCACCTGCCGCCACACGGCGCGCACGGTCTCCTTGCGCACGTACACGGCCTCGACCCGTTCAGCCGTCTCGCCCTTCTGGCGGCCGTCGGGTTCCGGCGTGATCTTGGGAGACCGCTCCCGCTTGCCGTCCTTGCCCTTGCGGCCCTTGCCCGTCCTGGCGCGGCCCTCGAGGTAATCGAAGCGGCCCACGTCAGCGCCCCCCGCACGCGCCGGTCACAGGACCTCGCGGGCCAGCGCCAGAATGTCGTTCCAGGCGGCCTCGGCGCGCGGGTCACGCACCTCGCCCGCCAGGATGCCCAGTTCGGCGGCCTTCTGGTACGCCGCGTAGTGCCGCACCATGGCGTTGCAGACGGTCACGCCGTCCTCGCGCAGGTCCTCGCGGGCCTCCTCGGCGGCGCGGCCGACCGGGGGCACGCGGGTCAGGACCACGCGGGTCTTGCGGGCGGCGTCCTCGCCGGACAGGAAGTCCAGCAGTTCGCGGGTGGCTTCCAGTTCCAGCGGGGACACGCCGCTGGGCACCAGGATCAGGTCGGTGCGTTCCGCCAGCTGCCGCAGGTCCCGGCGGCGCGGGCGGCCCTCGGTATCCAGGATGATCAGGTCGAAGCCGGCCAGCCGTTTGGGTTTCACGTCCCCGGCGTCCATCACCGGGAACGGCAGCCCGCCGGTCCGGGCGGCCCAGCGCAGGGAACTGCCGACCCGGCCGTCCTCGTCGATCAGCAGCACCGACTGGCCGGCCGCGTGCGCCGCCCCGGCGAGGTGAACGGCCAGGGTGCTCTTTCCCACGCCGCCCTTCTCGGATGTAATGGCCACCACCTTTGTCATGCGTCCGAGCGTAGCAGACGCCCCGGCCGGGCCGTGTCAGGGCGCCGTTCCCGCGCTCCCCCCTGTTCGTCAAGCGCGCCGCGCGACATGCTGTGGTCCGTGATCACGCCTGAACAGCTCAACGAGATGGAATGCGCCGGGGTGTACTGGACCGCCCGCGCCCTTCAGGAGCAGGGCAGCCGCTTCTACCGCGCGCTGGGCGCGGCGCTGGAGGCCGCCGACGCCAGCAACCGACGCCTGATCTACCGGACCTGGCCGGACGCCCTGTGGGACTTCTACCGGCGCGGGCAGCGGCTGGCCGCGCAGGAACACGGCGGGCCGCAAGGCAGTGGGCCGGGCGGCGAATAGGGAGGGCGGCACACCCGCTCCGGGCGGCCGCCCGTACACTGCCGGGCATGACCCACCCGGACGCGCCCGCCCCCGCCACCCCCCGCCCCACGCTGCTGGCCGTGTTCGCCCACCCGGACGACGAGGCCTTCAGCGTGGGCGGCACCCTGACGCACTACGCCCGCCTGGGCGTGAACGTGATCCTGGCCTGCGCCACGCGCGGCGAGGCGGGCAAGATCACGGTGCCCGGCATGACCGTGGACGACCTGGGCGCGCAGCGCGAACAGGAACTGCGCGAGGCCTGCCGCGCCCTGGAGATCCCGGACCCCGTGTTCCTGGATTACCACGATTCCGGCCGGTACGAGCGCACCCGGCACGACGACCCGAAGGCCATGATGAACGTGAACCCGCTGGACGTGGAGGTCCGGTTGCGTGACCTGATCGCGCGGGTGCAGCCGCAGGTGCTGCTGACCTTTGACCCGCACGGCGGGTACGGGCACGTGGATCACCTGCAGATTCACCGGGCGACGAGCGCGGCGTTCTTCAGTACCGGGCACCTGCCGTACGGTGGCCCGCAGCGGTTGTTCTTCACGGCCATGAGCGTCGAGTCGGCGGCCGGTATCGCGCGGATGGGGCAGGATCTCGATCCGCTGGTGTACGGCGTGTCGGAGGGTACGTTCGCGGTCAGCATGGACGTCTCGGCGTACGCGGAGAACAAACGTGCGGCGCTGGCAGCCCACGGCACGCAGATGGGCGCCGAGAGCCTGCTGGGCCGCATGACCCCCGAGGAGCGGCAGGCCATGGAGGAGCGCCTGAACCACGAGCACTTCAGCCTGGGCGGCACGCGCGCCCCGGTAAGGTCGTACCCGCTGCGCGGCCTGTTCGACGGCCTGGAGGGTTTCGGCACGCTGGACGCCTGATCGCGGACTGCCCTGCGGGGTCAGGCGCGCAGCGCTGCTAGGAGCGTGAAGCCGGGAACCCGGTGTCCTTCCGGGTGGAGGGCGAAACGGCAGTCCGGATCGGTCCCGAAAACCGCTGCCCTCCCCTGTCCTGACGGGCGTGATGAGCATGGCCCGCCCCGCCGCTCCTGCGCTGCGCGGCGGGTTTCTGCTGCCGTATTTCAGGGCGTCCGGCGCGGGTTCAGGGTGATCAGTGGCGGGTCAGCCACAAGCGTTAAGAAGTTCACAAGGAAAGTCCCATCCACTCTCTCCGGGCCCGTGTTTAGCGATTGGGACTTATGGGGCATAGACAACGCCGGAATTCCGTATACTCTGTTCAAGCAAACCCACTTTTCATCTCTGGAGGAACACCCATGAAGAAGATCCTGACCATTGCCCTTGCCCTGAGCGCCAGCGTCGCCAGCGCCCAGACCCTCCGCGTCGGCCTCGCGTACGACGCCGGCGGTAAATTCGACAAGAGCTTCAACCAGAGCGCCTACGAGGGCAGCCAGCGCGCCGTGAAGGCCCTGGGCGTCCAGGCCAAGGACTTCGAACCCAGCGATCCCAGCCAGTCCGTGCAAGGCATCCGCTCGTTTGCCAACGAGGGCTTCGACCTGACCATCGGCGTGGGCTTCGCCAACAACGCCAGCATCAGCCAGGTCGCCAAGGAGAACCCCGACCTCGCCTTCGGCCTGATCGACGACATCTCCGCCGAGAAGAACGTCGCCAGCCTGGTCTTCCAGGAAGAGCAGGGCAGCTACCTCGTCGGCTACCTCGCCGCGCTGAACTCCTCGACCGGCGTGCTGGGCTTCGTGGGCGGCATGGACATTCCCCTGATCCACAAGTTCGAGGCGGGCTACACGGCCGGCGCCAAGGCCGCCAACCCAAAGGTGAAGGTCATCGCGCAGTACGTCGGCACCACCCCTGACGCCTGGAACAACCCCGGCAAGGCCAAGGAAATCGCCGGCAGCATGCGCTCCAAGGGCGCCGACATCATCTTCGCGGCCGCCGGCGGCAGCGGCAACGGCGTGATCGACTACATCAAGCAGACCCAGTGCCTCAAGGCCGGCAACCTGCCCAGCGGCGTGAAGTTCAACACGAACAACTTCGCCAAGGTCGCCAAGAGCGCCGCCTACACCAAGGCCTGCGCCGGCAACACCCGCCCCATGTTCTTCATCGGTGTGGACAGCAACCAGAACTACCTGGGCGACTTCGACAAGAACCCCGCCACCATGAACCACGGCCTGACCAGCATGCTCAAGCGCGTCGACAACGCCGTCTACGCCCTGATCAAGGACGTCAAGGAGAACAAGTTCAAGGCCGGCGAGCGTCGCTTCGGTCTGAAGGAAGGCGGCGTGGGCTACGCGGTCGACCAGTACAACAAGAACCTGATCACCAGCGCGCAGGTGCAGAAGGTCGAGGCCGTCAAGGCCAAGATCATCAGCGGCGCCATCAAGGTTCCCACCAAGTAATCCACGCACACACGCGGGCGGCCTCCTCCGGGAAGGCCGCCCTTCTTCTGGCAACAGACAGAGGCGCGATCCAGGGAACAATGCTCCCGGACCGCGCCTCTGTTCTGAACTGTGGGGATCGCTCAGCGGTTGGTGCCACTTCCTGTGGGGCGCAGGGGCTGGCCGGTCTCGTCGACGACGTTGACGGTGCTGAAGCTGCCGGGCACGCGCACGATGGCCCAGGGGCTGGTGATGGCCTGCGTGGTGAACGATCCGGCGGCCGGAGCCCTGACCTGAACGGCGACAGTCAGGGTGCCGCCGCTGACGCTGGCGCCCGTGACTTTCACGCTGTACCCGCCGGTGGCGCGCTGGCCCAGGAACACGCCCACCAGGGTCGAGCCGTTCAGGGCGGCGGGGGTGGGCACGCCGGTCTGGCGACCGTAGGCGGCGGCGTACAGGGCGCGGGCCTCGGCGTCGGTGCGGGCGGTCTGGACACTCAGGCCGGTGACGGTGGCCTGGGATCCGGCGGCGATCTCGGTGAAGGTCACGGCGGCTCCTGGGAGGCTCACGGCGGGCGGGGTACCCGTGCCGGGCAGGGTGGGTCGGGCGGGCGTGCCGGGCGTGGGGGTCACGGCGGTCTGGGTGGTGACGTTCGGCAGGACGTACAGGCCGGTGCGCTGGTACTCGCCGGGCGCGGGTTCCACGGTCAGGGGCGCGTCGGGGATGCTGGCGCTGTCCAGGACGCCCACGGCGAGCGGTCCCTGGCCCAGCAGGGCGTTGCCCAGCGCGGTCGCCTCGGCGCTGCTGAGCTGACCGGCGCCGCTCAGGCCGTCGCTGCGGGTGCCGGTCACGACGCCGCTGGTGCCGTTCAGTTTCGTCCAGGTCTGCCCGTCCGTGAAGTACACGGCGCTCAGGGCCGCGCCGGGCAGCGGGGTGACGTTGAACGTGCCGTCGGTGCGGCGCGTGACACTGAGCTTCTGGGTGGTGGCGGTGGTGGGTGCGCGGAAGGTGGCCTTGCCGTTCACGCTGAGGGTGCCTTCCAGGGCCAGTGGGTCGTTCACCTGGGCGCGCAGGTCGGCGGTGGCCGCGCCGAGTTTCACGCTGCTCTGAGCGCTGCCCTGCGCCAGGGTGCCGTACACCCACACGATGCGTTCCTGGGTGCCGCCGTACAGCAGGGCCTCGTGGACGCGCAGGTTGCTGGGGCCGGTCATGGTGCAGGCACTCAGGAGGCTGACGCCGAGGATCGCGGCAGCGGGTAGCGTCTTGCGGGGAGTACGGGTCATGCTGCCCAGCTTAGGCAGCGGGCCTGACGCTCAACTGAAGGTCACCTTTACCAAAAGCACACCAAGTCATACGGACTCCGATTGAATGGGCTGCAAAGCCCGTTGAATCCGAGCGAAGCGAGTGGGAGCAAAACGGGTTCCGGACGTGAAGCCGGCAATCCGGTGAAGTTCCGGATTGTTGGCGAAACAAACGGAATCCGTATCACACAGGCACACCAAGCCGGGCGCGTCCGGCCGGTCAGCGGGCGGAACTGGCGGGCTCGGGGGCGGCGGGGTCCGTACCGGCAGCATCTGCGCTGGCGTGGGCGGGGCCGAGCAGTTCGCGGGCGTGCCGCAGCGCCGCCTCGCTGGTGTTGCCGCTGAGCATCCGGGCGATCTCGTGCAGGCGCTCCTCGGGGGGCAGCAGGCGCACGCGGCTGACGGTGCGGCCGTCCTCGACGCTCTTCTCGACCTTGTAGTGATGGTCGGCCTGCGCGGCGATCTGCGCGAGGTGCGTGACCACGAACACCTGCCGGGCCTGCGCGAGGTGCCGCAGCTGCGCCGCGACCGCCAGGGCCGCGCCGCCGCCGATGCCCGCATCGACCTCGTCGAACACCACGGCGGGCGTGTCGGCGCCCAGCACCGTGCTGATGGCCAGCATCACGCGGGACAGTTCGCCGCCCGAGGCGACGTCCGCCAGCGGCGCGAGGTCCTCGCCGGGGTTCGCAGTGAAGTGCAGGGTCACGTCGCTCAGGCCGTGCGCACCGGGTTCGGTCAGGGCGTGCAGGCGGAATTCCAGGCGGGCGTGCGGCATGCCCAGCTGCCGGATGACGGCCACCAGTTCGGCGGCCAGCGGCGCGGCGCGGTCCTGGCGGGCGGTGTCGAGGGCCGCCCCGGCGCGCAGCAGGTCGGCGTGCAGGGCGGCCACGTCGGCGTCCAGGGTGCCGGCATCCTGCTCGTCGCGGGTCAGGGCGGCGAGTTCCTGCTCGACCTGCGCCTGGAAGGTCAGCACGTCCTCCAGCGCCGGGCCGTACTTGGCGCGCAGTTTGCCCAGCGCGCCCAGGCGGGCCTCGACCCGCGCGAGTTCCTCGGGGTCCGGCGCCTGATCCTCGGCCACGGCGCGCAGTTCCCCGGTGACGGCCTGCACGCTGTCGAGCGCCTCGCGCAGTTCGCGTTGCAGTTGCGCGGTCGTCTCGTCGTAGCGGGCGCTGACGTTCAGGGACCGCACCGCCTCGGCCAGGAAGCCCAGGGCGTTCTCATCGCCGTCGCTGAGGAGTGTGATGGCCCCGGCGGCTCCTTGCGCGATGCTTTCCAGGTTCGCCAGTCGGTTCAGGTCGGCCTGGAGGGGTTCCTCCTCGCCGGGCGTGGGGTTCACCTCGGTGATCTCGGCTGCCTGGAATTGCAGCAGGTCCAGCTGCCGGGCGCGCTCGCGTTCGCTGGCGCGCAGGGCCTCCAGGCGGGCGCGGGCGTCCGTCCAGGCGCGGTACGCGGCCGTGTACGCACCCAGTTCGGCGGGCAGCTGGCGGTCCAGCAGGGCGCGCTGGTTGGCCGGGCCGAGCAGGCTGACGGCGCTGTGCTGCCAGTGGATGGTCAGGCGGCGCTGCGCCCAGTCCTGCAACTCGCGCAGCGTGACGACCTCGCCGTCCAGCCGGGCAGTGCTGCGGCCCTGGCTGGTCACGCGTCGGCTGGCGACATCGTCGTTCCAGAAGCCGGTCACAAGCAGGTCGTCCTCGCCCGTGCGGATCAGGTCGGTGTTGCTGCGCGATCCCAGCAGCAGGCCCAGGGCGTCCACGATAATGCTCTTGCCCGCGCCGGTCTCGCCGGTAAAGACGCTGAGGCCTGCGCCGAAGTGCAGGTCCAGCATCTGGATGGTCGCGAGGTTCCGGACTTCCAGCCGGGTCAGGGGCGGCCCGGCGTCCGCGGCCAGCGCGGGGGCAACCGGGAGCGGCGCGGTCTGGGTGGTCTCGTCGCGTGGGCGGGCCTTTCGGATCACGCCGGCCAGTCTAGCGTCTGCCCCGCCGGGCAAGCGGGGCGAACGGCAGGTTTCAGGGTTGGCTGGGGATCAGGATGGGCGCGCAGATGTCTGGCGGGGGCGCTGAACATGAAATCCTCATTACATTGCCCCCACGTTCGGCTGCGGGTGCGGGGAGAGAATGCGGGCAACCGGTTCACTCCGGGCAGGTCGCGGGCTCAAGGTGGGCCGGGCCACCCACTCACGCGGGTGAATTTCAAAGGAGCAAGTCATGAGTAACGAAATGAACGGCGGCGTCAGCAAACGCAGCCTGCTGCTGCTGGGTGGCCTCGCGGCCCTGGCACTGAACAAGGACACCCGCCGCGCCCTGGTGCAGGGCAGCCGCACCGCCTGGACGGACGCCCAGGCCACGCTGGAAGACACTGTGAAGCCCACCCTGGCGCAGGGCCTGACCCAGGGGCTGGCGCAGGCGCAGGAGCTCTCGCAGGGGCTGGCCCACGAGGCCGCCCGCCGGGGTCACAGCGCCGCGCAACTGATCCGTGAGGAAGGCGTGCCCCGCGCGTCCAGCCTGCTGAGCAGCATGCTGGACGAGGTCGTCACTGTCGCTGGCGGGCTGGCGGGCACGGCAGGCGAACTGGCCGGAACCGCGCAGGAGCGGGCCGGCGCGCTGGCTGGCGGCCTGGCCGACACCACGCAGGCCGTGACGAAACAGGGCCGTCAGCAGGCTGGGCGTCTGCTGAGTGCCGCGCAGCACAGCGCCGGGGATACCCTGGTGGGCGCCCAGGGGGCCGGGAAGGAACTGCTGGCCACCGTGCACGACCGCGTGAGCAGCACCCTGCACGAGGTGGCCGACGGCGCGCAGACCCGTCAGCGCCGCATGGACCGCACCCTGAAACAGGCGCGACGCGACGCGGAACGTGAACTGGCCGCCGGTCGCAGGGCCCTGAGCCCCGCGAAACTTCAGAAGGCTGTCGACCGAAAGGTGGCCCCGCTTCAGAAGGAGCTGGCCCGCGAACTGAAAGTGCTGGAGAAGCAGACGCGCCGGGCGCGCCGGGATGACCGCAGCGGCGGCCCCGCCGGTAGCCTGACCGCCCTGGCCCTGATCGGGACCGGCGCGGTGGTGCTGGCCCGCGTACCGGCGGCCCGCCAGGGCATCCTGAGCGCCGTGGAGGGCGTGAGCCCCGAGGCGGCGCAGTCGCTGCGTCAGGCGGGCCGCAACGCCCGGAACCTGATCGGTACGGCGTGGCTGGAGCGCATCGAGGAGAACAAGGCGACCCCGGCTCCCGGCGCGGCGCAGGCCACGCAGGCCGCCACGACCGGCAGCAGCGCGGGCGGCGCGGTCGCCCCGGACGCTCCGGCAGCGGCGCGCACGGCGGCCGAGTCCGGCAAGCCTGCGGGCGATACCAAACCCACCAACTGATTGACCTACTGAGCTCCCCTCCGGTCTGCACGGCCGGGGACTGGGGGCGGCAGTGGCAGGAGGCACCCCGGTCCGGGGCTCGCCTCCTGCTTTCTTTGGTACGGGGCTGTCCGGGTGGGCTGGACCTGTCATGTGCGTGGTGGGACCGGGCTGGTCGTAACGGCGCTGTAAGTCGGGGGTGGATGCTGGTGGCAGGAGGCAGGCGGCCGGTGCGCTGTCCGGCGCGCTCGGACATTAGTGTGTGTTGTTCCCCCAGGCGTGACACCCGAAAGGTTTGACTGGAACCGTTTCCCAGGCGAAGATTCCAGTGTAGGACAACACACCAACTCCGCCCTTAGTGCAGGTTGCTTGCAGGAACGGCTGCGTTCACGCAGCGCCGGGCTTGCCCCGGACCGTCCCGCGCCTCCCCTCATTCACCCTGTACCCGACTGCCCCGCCAGAGGAGGACCGCCATGAGTCTGACCGCCAGCGCACCCCTTGCCGACCTCGGCATCAAGACCGCCACCATTCACCTGAACCCCGGCGTGGACGACCTGTACGCGCACGCCACCCGCCTGGGCGAGGGCGTGCAGGCCGCCTGCGGCCCCCTGACCGTCCGCACCAACAAGACCGGCCGCAGCCCCAAAGACCGCTTTATCGTCGAGGACGACCTGACCCGCGACGCCGTGTGGTGGGGCGGATTCAACACGCCCATCAGCGGCGCGGTATTCGACCGCCTGCTGGACAAGATGACCCGCTACGCCGAAGGCAGGGAACTGTTCGTGCAGCAGGTGTACGCCGGCACGGACCCCCGCTACCGCATTGGGTGCCGCATGGTGACCGAGATGGCGTACCACTCGCTGTTCATTCACAACATGTTCGTGCAGCCCACCCCGGCCGAACGGGCGGACTTCCACGAGGACTGGACCGTGCTGAACATCCCGTCGTTCCGCGCCGATCCCACGCTGGACGGCGTGCGCAGCGACACGTTCATCATCATGAACTTCACGCGCCGCATGATCATCGCGGGCGGGACCCAGTACGCCGGCGAGAACAAGAAAGGCATCTTCGGCGTGCTGAACTTCCTGCTGCCCGATCAGGGCGTCATGCCCATGCACTGCTCGGCGAACGTGGGCGACGGTGGCGACGTGGCACTGTTCTTCGGCCTGAGCGGCACCGGCAAGACCACCCTGAGCGCCGACCCCAGCCGCCACCTGATCGGCGACGACGAGCACGGCTGGACCGATACGGGCATCTTCAACTTCGAGGGCGGCTGTTACGCCAAGGTCATCAAGCTGAACGCCGAGGCCGAGCCCGACATCTACCGCACCACCCGCACCTACGGCACCGTGCTGGAAAACGTGGTGCTGGACGGAGCAGGCAACCCGGACCTGAACGACGGCAGCCTGACCGAGAACACCCGCAGCGCCTACCCGATCAGCCAGATTCCGAACGTGCAACCCGGCAGTCTGGGCGGCCACCCCCGCAACGTGGTGTTCCTGACCGCCGACGCCTTCGGAGTGCTGCCGCCCATCAGCCGCCTGAGCGCCGAGCAGACCATGTACCAGTTCATCAGCGGCTTCACCGCCAAGATCCCCGGCACCGAGGACGGCGTGACCGAACCCAGCCCCACCTTCAGCACCTGCTTCGGCGCACCGTTCATGCCCCGACACCCCGGCGAGTACGCCCGCCTGCTGGCCCGCAAGGTGCAGGACAGCGGCGCGCGCGTGTGGCTGGTGAACACCGGCTGGACCGGCGGCATGTACGGCACGGGCCAGCGCATGAGCATCGCGCACACCCGCCGCCTGATCAGCGCCGCCCTGAGCGGCGAACTGGACAGCGCGACCTCCGAACGCGAACCGCACTTCGGGCTGGAGATCCCCACCGACGTGCAGGGCATTCCAGCGGGCGTCCTGAACCCCCGCGACGCCTGGGCCGACCCGCAGGCGTACGACGAGACGGCCCGGAAGCTGGCCCGGATGTTCCGCGAGAACTTCCGCCGCTTCGAGGACGGCGTGGATCCGGCCGTGACCGCCAGCATGCCCGACCCCGACGCCGCCCCACAGACCTGAATCCGCACACCGAAGAAGGCCCCCAGCCGATCGAGCTGGGGGCCTTCGCCTGTGCAGGATGAAGGTGATTATTCCTTGACGCCGCCGGACACGGTGCCGCCCACGAAGTAGTTCTGGAAGCCGTAGAACAGAGCAATGATCGGCAGGGCGCCCAGGGTGCTGGCGGCGGCGAACACGCCCCACTTGGTGCTGAACTGCCCGGTCGTGAACGAGCGCAGCATCACGCCGACCGTCCACTGTTCCACGCCAGTCAGCAGGACGTTCGCCAGGATGAACTCGGCGTACGTGCCGATGAACTGGTTCAGGAAGATGAACACCATGATCCCGCCCGACAGTGGCAGCACGACCTGCACGAAGGTCTGCCAGCGGGTCGCGCCGTCCACCATGGCGGCTTCCTCCAGCGATTCGGGCAGGCTTTCCACGTAGCCCTTGAAGATCCAGGTGTTGAAGGCGATGGCGCCGCCCGAGTAAGCCAGGATCAGGCCCGTGAAGGTGTTGCCCAGGCCCAGGTCCGTCAGGAGTTTGTACACGGCGACGAGCGCCAGGAACACCGGGAACATCTGGATGAAGATGAAGAACAGCAGCATCTGGAAACGGCCGGGGAAGCGCAGTCTCGCCATGGCGTACCCGGCGGTGGTGGACAGCAGGATCGCCAGGATGCCGGTCACGCCGGACACGAACAGGGTGTTGCGGACCGACAGCAGGAACTTGCTCTCGTTGCTGAATCCCGTGAACTGCGCGGGCGTCATGAACAGCACCAGCGCGGCCAGCGCGGCGATCACGACGCGCAGCGCCCAGGTGCGGGTGCGTTGCAGGCCCACGCTGTCACGCCCGAAACGGCCGACCAGCATCAGCAGCAGCAGCGTGGCGAGGGACGCGCCGCCCACGCCGGCCAGCAGCAGTTGCCAGCCGGGAATGGTGACACCCTCGAACAGCTTGGCGAAGTTCTCGGTGCTCAGCACGTCCAGGCGGGGCATCAGGCCGCTGCGGTACAGGATGTTGGGGTTCTCGAAATCCGGGAAGGCGAAGAGGCTGTTGCGCGGGTCGAAGGCGGCGATCAGCACGTACAGCAGCGGGTACACGGCGACCAGCACGACCAGGATCAGGAACAGGTGCGTGAGCTGGTCGCCCAGCACGGCGGCGTAACTGATGCGGCGGCCCGTGCGGGCCATGCCGATCCGCTGCCCCAGCAGGCTGGTCAGGGCCAGCACGCCGCTGGCGGCCAGCAGGAACAGCAGGAAGCGAACCCAGCCGCGTTCCACGAAGTAGATCGAGAAGCTCTTCTGGCGGCCTTTCATGTTCTCGACCAGCGCCTGCCCCAGCACGAGCAGGCCGATGATCAGGGCGGCCGTGACCAGCCACGGCAGCGCGCGGCGCAGCAGGCTGGGTTCACGGTGCACGTACCCGCCGGGCGGCAGGCCCGGGGTCTGGCCGGGTTTGTTGGGAGTGGCGGTCACTTGCGGGCCTCCTCGAACACGCCGGCGGCGCGGAAGTTCACGAGGCTGATGGCGAGGGTCAGGAAGAAGATGATCAGCGCAATGGCGCTGGCCAGCGCGAAGTTCTGCCCGCCGCTGGACACGAACGCGGTGTTGTACCCCCACGACAGCAGGATGTCGGTGCTCTGCGCGGTGCTTTCACGCCCTTCCTGGGCCGGGCCGCCCGCCGTAAGCAGGTAGATGATGCCGAAATTGTTGAAGTTGAACGCGAAGCCCGACAGCAGGATCGGCGTGAACGAGGTGCGCAGCAGCGGCAGCGTGATGTTGGTAATCTGCTGCCAGCGGCTGGCCCCGTCAATCTCGGCCGCCTCGTACAGGTCCTCGTTGATGGTGCTCAGGGCGCTGATGGTGGCGGTCATCATGTACGGGAAACCCAGCCACAGGTTCACGAGCAGGATGCTGACCTTCGCCCACAGCGGGTCGCCCAGCCAGGGCACGGCGGCGATACCAAGCAGGCCCAGAGTCTTGTTCACGATCCCGAACTGCTGGTTGAACAGCGCCACCCACATCTGCACGCTGATCACGGCGGGCACCGCCCACGGCAGGAACAGCAGCGTGCGGTACACGTTGCGGCCCTTCAGGCGTTTGTTGTACAGCAGGATGCCCAGGATCAGGCCGGCGAGGGCGTTGATGACGATGGTCGAGAAGGCGAACACCACGGTCCACAGGAACACGGGCCACAGGGCGCGGCTGGCCTTCCCGAAGATCTCCTGGAAGTTGGCGAGGCCCACGTACTCGAAGCGGTTGATGCGGGTGGCGTTCGCGACTGCCACCGTCTCCGGGACGGGCGCGGCGAGCGTGACGGTGTTGCCGCTGATCCCGCTGACCGCCTGGCGGTACGGGACGCTGGCTTCCTCGTCGTACAGGACGATGGTGGCGCCCGCGCAGGTGGGCGCGGCACACTTGAGGAACTCGGCGAGGTTCTGCCCCTGCTGCTCGGGCAGGGTCACGGTCAGGCGGTCGGCGCTGAGGGTCGCGGCGGTGCGCGAGGCGCTGTCCGGGTTGCCGCTGTTCGCGCCGCTGTAGTTGGTAAAGGCGTAGTTCACGGTCAGGATGACCGGCAGCACCGTGAATGCCAGGATGAACACCAGCGCGGGCAGCAGGTAGAACCAGTTGGTGATCCACGGGAACAGGCGGTAGGTCAGGGGCGTGAGGACCAGCAGGGTCAGCAGCGTGAAGATCAGGATGGTGTACGCGGGCGCGCCGGGCAGCACCTGGGCGGTCAGGCCGGACAGCAGCCAGCCGATCAGGAAGCTCACGCCGATCAGGACACTCAGGATCAGCAGGGCCAGGAAGACGCCGCGCGTTCCCTGGGGCGGCACGTTGGCTGGCCGGCGGCGGATGGGGGGGTGCATCGTGTGGGTCATGGGTGGGGAGAACCTCCCTGCGCGTGTGGGCAGGTGGAACCGCTACCGGAGCGGCGGGCAGAACGGGGCGGAGCGGACCTGGGTACCGGGCAGCCTACACCCTGGAGGGCCCTGCCGGGCCGACAAAGCGGCTGCCCCGCCCGGCCTCGGTGGGCGCGGCGGGGCAGCAGGCGGCGTTACAGGATCACTTGATGTTGCTGTTGATTTCCTGCACGGCCTTGTCGAGGATCTGGCCGTAGTTCTGGCCGGGCTTCTGGACGCTCTGCGCGATGGCGTTGCTCCAGGGGCCCCACACGGCGCCCATCTGCGGGACGTTGGGCATGGGGGTGCCGGCGCTGATGCTCTTGCCGAAGCCCACGACGACCGGATCGGCCTTCAGTTTGGTGCGGGCGCTGAGGCTGACGGGGATGCGGCCGCCGGCCTTGTTGAAGGCGACCTGCGCGTCGCTGGCGCTGATCTGGCGGGCGAAGGCGGCGGCAGCGGCCTTGTTCTTGCTGTAGGCGTTGAGCATGGTGCCCTGCACACCCACGAAGGGGCTCCACTTGCCGGTGGCGCCGGGAGGAGTGGGGAAGGTCATGATGCCGTAGTCGATGCCGGCTTTCTTGATGTCGCCCATGTCCCAGGGTCCGGTGAGGAACATGGCGAGGCGGCCGTCCACGAAGGCGCTCTTGGCGGCGCCGCCGTCCACGCCTTCAGGCACGAGGTTGTACTTGTAGCGCAGGTCGTTCAGGAAGGCGCTGGCCTTGTCGGCTCCGGCGTTGGCGAGGCCCACGTCCTTGGTGTTCAGGGTGCCGCCGGTGTTCTTGAAGACGTAGCCGCCGTACGCGCTGACGATCCCGTACTGCATGTAGGCGTTGCTGAGGTCGGCGAGGTAGCCGAATTTACCGCTGCTGGTGTTCTTCTGCGCGGCGGCCAGGAACGCACTCCAGGTGGTGGGGGCGCTGGGCACGAGTTTCTTGTTGTACACGACGGCGACCGCTTCGGCGAACATGGGGATGCCGAACAGTTTGCCCTGGTAGGTCAGGGCGCTGACGGCGGTCTTGTCGAGGTCGGTCTTGCTGGTGACGTACTTGTCCATCGGCTCGATGACGCCGGCGGCGGCCAGCTGGCCGAGGCGGTCCTGGGGCAGCGTGGTGATCAGATCGGGGCCCTGGCCCTTGGGGGCGCTCTGGATCAGCTTGTCGGGGATCTGGTCGAAGGGCACGCTGACGATGTTGACGGTGTTACCGGTTTTCGTCTTGTACTGGGCGGCCTGGGTGCGCAGCCACGCGAGTTCGGCGTCGCCGAAGTGCGTCCAGACGGTCAGGGTGGCGGCGCTGGCCTGGCTGATCAGCGCGAGCGAGAGAACGGTCAGTGCTTTTTTCATAGAGCTCCTTGAAGGACGGCGGCCTTGTGAACCGCTTCCAATTGGGGTTGATCCTGTTCCATCGGCGTTCCACGGAAGGAGCCTTCTGGAGGTGGCCGATTCGAGCGCTTTCGGCCGAATGAATTCTGATTGCTCGCGAAACAGTATAGGCCCGCACCGCCCGCTTGACAATGCCCTTGCGATTCAGGAAACGAGCGTGTCAGCCGCGCAAAAGTATGCTTCGCCACACCAAGTCCAAAAGATGCGAACGGTCAGGACGCAGCTGATGAATCCGGTGATTCCGAAAGGAGATGAGACACCAGCATACGTCACGCCGGCCCCGGCTGTCACCGCCCCCGATCCGTGGAACGGACCGGCCGGTTCCAGACCGCTCCCCACCACCGGCCGTCCGGTGACGCGGCCCGCAGACAGCCGTCCTTACCGGCCGGTCAGGGGCGGCGTATACTCCGCGCATGTCGGCCTCCCCCACTCCAGGCGCAGCCACGGGCCGCACGCGCCTCACGCTGTTCTTCACCATCTTCATCGCCATGCTGGGCCTGAGCGTCCTGTTCCCGATCATCGCGCCGCTGGGCCGGCAACTCGGCCTGACCGAAACGCAGACCGGCTGGTTCTCGACCGGCTACTCCCTGATGCAGTTCGTGTTCTCCCCCATCTGGGGAAACCGCAGCGAACGCCAGGGCCGCAAACCCATCCTGATCCTGGGCCTCGTCGGCTTTTCCATCAGCTTCGGCCTGTTCGGACTGCTGGCCGAACTGGGCCTGCAGGGCGTCCTGGGCGGCACGCTGCTGTTCGCGCTGCTGGTCGCCTCCCGCCTGATCGGCGGCGTCCTGTCGAGCGCCACCCTGCCCACCGCGCAGGCCATGATGGCCGACCTGAGCGACAAGAACGACCGCGCCGCCAGCCTCGGCCTGATCGGCGCGGCCTTCGGCCTGGGCGTCGTGTTCGGCCCCGCCATCGGCGCCCTCCTGAGCACCGTCAGCCTCACCGCGCCCATCTACTTCAGCACCGCCCTGGGCCTGATCACCGCCCTCGTCGCGTGGCGCACCCTGCCCGAAACGCGCCGCGCCGGCACCCCCGAACCCGCCGCCGGCAGCCGCCGCGCCCTGCTCCGCCAGGGAGCCATCCCGCTGTTCCTGGCCATCAGCGCCCTGAGCACCCTCGCCAGCGTCGGCATGGAACAGACCATCGGCTTCTACGTGCAGGACACCCTGGCCCTCACCCCGGAAGGCGCGGCCCGCACCGTCGGCGGCATGCTGACCATCTTCGGACTGGTCGCCGCGCTCGTGCAGGGCGGCGCGATCCGCCCCCTCGCCAGACGCTTTCCGACCACGCCGCTGATCGCCGCCGGGCTGCTGATCATGGCCGCCGGAATGTTCCTGCTGCCCGCCGGACAGAGCTTCTGGCCCATCACCCTGGCCCTGGCCGTCATCGGAATCGGCAGCGCCGTCCTGAGCCCCAGCCTCAGCGCCGCCCTGAGCCTCAGCGTCACCGAAGACCAGCAGGGCGCCGTCGCCGGACTGAACTCCAGCGCCCTCGCCCTGGGCCGCATGACCGGCCCCCTGATCGGTACCAGCCTGTACCAGGGCGCCAGCCACGCCGCCCCCTACCTCCTCAGCGGCGCCGTCCTGCTGGCCCTGCTCGCCTGGACGCTGATCGCCCGGCCCAGGGTGAGCAGCTGATGGCTGATGGCTGATGGCTGATGGCTGATGGCTGATGGCTGATGGCTGATGGCTGATGGTCAAGAGCGTGTGCGCGGCCGGGCCGCACATGTCAAGGCCACCCACTCCCCACCCTCCCCCCTTCCGGCGCGTACACTGCCAAGGTGAACGACGCTCCACGCCGCCCCTCTGCCCGCCCTGCCTCCGGTTCGTCCCGCGGTCCCCGCGAGGACCTGCCGGGGCCTTTCAATCCCGCGCGGGAGGTGGCGGTGCGGGTGCTGCTGCGCGTGCTGAACGGCGACGCGTTTGCGGCTCCGGCGCTGGATGACGCCCTGCAACAGGCGCGCCTGCCGGGCCGGGATTCGGGACTGGCGACGCACATCGTGTACGGCACTCTGCGGCACGCGCTCACGCTGGACCGCGCCCTGAGCCCCATGCTGAAGGGCGAGACACACCCGAAGACGCGGGCGGTGCTGATGGCCGGCGCGTTCGAGAAACTGTTCCTGGGCACCGCGCCGCACGCCGTGGCGAGCGAGTACGTGAACCTGGCGCGCGGGGCGCGGCTGGGGCCGCCCGGACTGGTGAACGCCGTGCTGCGCCGCGTGACGCTGCCCGACGCGACCGACGAGACCCGCACGGAACTGCCCGAGTGGCTGGCCGGGGTGTACCGCGCGGCGTTCGGTGAGCAGGCGGGCGCGGTCATGGCGGACCTGCTGCGCCCGCAACCGCTGTGGCTGAGCCTGTCGGAAGCGGGCGTGCGCGCCCTGGAGGAAGAGGGCAGCGTGGTGCATCCGGGCGTGCAGGGCGTGGACCGCGTGGAACTGGACCGCCCGCTGCGCCGCACCGCCGCGTACGAGAACGGGCAGGCCCAGCCGATCAACCCGGCCAGTCTGGCCTGCGTGGACGCGCTGGGCGACGTGAGCGGCGTGCGGGTGCTGGACCTGGCGGGCGGGGCGGGCGTGAAGGCCGCGATGCTCGCCACGCGCGGCGCGCAGGTCACCAGCGTGGACCTCGTGGCCCGCAAGCACGACGCGGCGCGCGGGAACCTGCGCCGCCTGGGCCTGAAAGCCGAGTTCGTGACGCACGACCTGACCGAACCCCTGACCCTGGAACCGGCGGCCGTGGTGCTGCTGGACGCCCCCTGCACCGGCAGCGGCACGCTGCGCAGCCACCCGGAAATCAAGTTGCGCCTCACGCCGGACGCCGTGCAGGAGATGGCGGCGTTGCAGGCACGGATGCTGCCGAACGCGGCGGCGCTGGTGCAGCCCGGCGGAACGCTGGTGTACTCGGTGTGTTCGGTCACGCCGCAGGAAGGGCCGGAGGTCGTGCAGGCCTTCCTGGACGCCCACCCGGACTTCGAGGCGCAGCCCGTGACGGGCGTCGAGGTGCCCACCGTCCCGGCGGGACCGGGCGTGCTGACCGTCCCGGACGGCGGCATCGACGGGTTCTTCATCGCGCGGATGGGACGCCGGACGTAAGCGGTAGGCAGCGCAGACCGGGCCGGGTACGCTGGGGGCATGACACTCCTGCGCCGGTCCGTCCTGCTGAGCCTGCTCCTGAGTCTCTCCCCCGGCGCCGCGCAGGCGCAGGCCCCGGCGAACTGCGCGCTGGCGAACGCCGTGGACAGCGGCACCTACGCCAACCTGACGATCAGCACGTGGTCTGAAGTCGATCAGGACAACGCCAGTTACAACTGGGCCGAGTGCCGCGCCGCCGCGCTGCGCCGCACCCTGACCGGCAACCCGAAACTCAGCGCCCGGATCGACACGCTGCGAAGGCAGTACCGCGAGATGCGCGCCATCGAGAGCGAACTGGCGGGCACGCGCGCCGGGGGCGGCACCCTGTACGCACACGCCGTCCCCCGGTCCTACGCGTTCCTGGAAGAGCAGATCGGGAGTCTGGCGGCGCTGGCCCGCAGCCCCCTCGGCGGGCAGACGGGCGCCCTGTACGCGCGGCAGGTCACGCAGGCCCGCGCGGACCACGCGGCGTACATCGCGGCCTTGCGCCGCTACCGCCCCGGCCCGGACGAGGATTACGTGCAGTTCGACCCGGCCGACTGGAAGGCCCGCGTGGACCGCTACGAGGCGCTCGGGAAGGCGATCATGCTCACGCTCGGCAGCCGCAATGACGCCGCGACCGCCACCGGGTACGCCATCCTGACCAGCCCGGTGTTCGGCGCCGACAGCGAGTACTGATCGCCCCTACGGACGGGCGGCGCGCCGCAGATGACTCCACAGGTCACCCTCCAGCGCGGCGACCCACACCGGGGGCATGTCGCTGAACTGCGCGGCACTGAGGGTCACGACCCGTTCGCCGTTCGTCAACACGGTGAAGGCCTGCGCGGGGCCGATCAGCGGAGGCTGGGCCGCCCAGCCCTGCGCGGCCGCCTGTGCCAGCCAGTGCGTGAACGCCGCGCGGATGTCCGTGCCCGGCGGCAACAGGACGTGCGGTGCTCCCTGCGGTTCCGGCCAGGACACGCCGGGCGGGGCACCCAGGTTCAGGCCCGGCCCTGCGGCCGCGTGCCCTGACCGGGGCAGCAGCGGCAGGTCCAGCGTTCCGCCATCCGAGCTGACCATGACCAGCAGGGACTCCTCCCCCACCCCGAACAGGTCGGCAGGCACGCCGAAGCCCACGGCACCCGTCGGCACGGACGGGCACCCGGCCGCCAGCAGCGCGGCGCGGATACCGGCCAGCGCCCGCCACTGTCCGTGCGGGTCAGTCGGGCCGCGCAGACGCACGAAAGTCTCGTCCGCCCGGTCACGGTACACGCCCAGCGGGGTCACGCCCGCCGGCCACACCACGCCGCGCAGCGGGGCAGGCAGGTCCGCCACGCGCCGCCGGGGCCAGCGCAGCGGCGGGAACAGCAATCCCAGCGCCAGCCGCAGCCGGGCCAGCCGGGCAGGTCCCCACATCGCCTGACGGCCACCTATCACCGCCGGATACCCGAACGTCCAGCCCCGTTCACGCTTCATGCTCGCAGTGTAAAACCGGGCCGCACACGGCGACCCGGCAGGTGAAGCCCGAAGGGTTGTACGGACTCCGATTGAATGGGTTGCAAAACCCGTTCAATCCGAGCGGATGTGAGTGGGAGTCAAGCGGGTTCCGGACGTGGAGCTGGCAATCCGGTGAAGTTCCGGATTGTTAGCGAAACAAACGGAATCCGTATTACTCGCCCAGCGCGGCGTCGAGGGCGATCTCGATCATGGCGTTGAAGGTCAGCTGGCGTTCCTCGGCGGTGGTTTCCTCGCGGGTGACGAGGTGGTCGCTGATGGTCAGGACGGTCAGGGCCTTCACTCCGTGCTTGGCGGCCAGGGTGTACAGCCCGGCGGCCTCCATCTCGACGGCCAGCACGCCGAAGTCCGCCCAGATTTTGTACTGGTCGAAATCGTCGTGGTAGAAGGTGTCGCTGCTCATGATGTTCCCGACGTGCGTGGTGTGGCCGCGCTCGCGGGCGATCTGGTAGGCGCGCATCAGCAGGTCGAAGTCCGCGATGGGGGCGAAGTTCTTAGCGCCGAAGCGGATGTTGTTGATGTTGCTGTCCGTGCAGGCCGCCTGCGCCAGGACGATGTCTCGCACGTGCACGTTCTCCTGGTAGCTGCCGGCGGTGCCGACGCGGATCAGGTTCTTGCAGCCGTACTGCGTGATCAGTTCGCTGACGTAGATCATGGAGCTGGCGATGCCCATGCCGGTGCCCTGCACGCTGACGCGTTTGCCCTTGTACGTGCCGGTGTAGCCGTGCATGCCGCGCACGGTGTTGTGCAGGACGGGGTCCGTGAGGAAGGTCTCGGCGATGTGCTTGGCGCGCAGCGGGTCGCCCGGCAGGAGGACGGTCTCGGCAATCTGGCCCGGTTCGGCGTTCAGGTGAATACTCATGCCTTACAGGCTAACAGGCGCGTGCGGGAGGATCGTCCGGGCAGCTCCGGGACGGGGGATCCGGGGCGCTCAATCGGAGTTCAGCAGGTGGGCGCGGACTGCGGCCAGGAAGGCAGCGGGGTCGCTGGTGCTGCCCTGCGCGAGGTCGGGTCGGCCTCCGCCCTTGCCGCCGCTGGCCGTCAGCGCGGCGCGCAGCAGCCCTCCGGCGTTCACGTCGGGGTGGGCGCTCCCGATGCCCACGCGCCCCGCGTCGGTGACGGCCACGACGACCTCGCCGGGTTTCAGGTCGGTCAGGGCGGGCAGCAGACCGGCCGGGTCGGGCAGCGTCACGGGGCGCAGGGTTACCGGGCGCAGGGTCACGGTTCCGTGCGTCTCCGTGGGCGCGGCGTCCCGCAGGGTGCGGGCGTGCGCGGCGTGCAGGGCGTCCAGCTGCGCGGCCAGCGCGGCCCGCTCGGTGCTCAGTGCCTCGACCCGTCCGGGCAGGCGCTCGACCGGCACGCTGAACTCCACGGCCAGTCTGCGGGCGTCGGCGTACACGCCGCTCAGGTGCGCGGCGGCTTCCTCGCCCGCCATGAAGGTCACGCGGGTCACGCCGCCCCGCACGCGCTCGGTGCGCAGGATCACGACGGGCGCGGCCATGGCGGCGCGCGGGACGTGCGTGCCGCCGCAGGCGCTCACGTCGAACGGCTCGCCCTGCCGGTCCCGGAAGATCACGAGGCGCACGTCCCCGCTGACCTTCGTCTCGCGGCGCAGCGGGTAGAGGTGCAGGGCATGGTCCGGCACGACCGGCGTGTCCAGGGTCAGGTCGGTGCGCCCCAGCGTCTCGCGCAGCAGCGCCTCGGCGGCCCGCACGTGCACCTCGGCCGGGTCGCCGCGCAGGTCCAGGGTGCATTCGGGGCCGGTCATGTTCACGGCGTCCACCGTGAATGCCGGGTTCACGCGCACGAACGCCTGGGCCAGCAGGTGCTCGGCGCTGTGCCGTTGCGAGTGCCGCCAGCGCCGCGCGGCGTCCACCTCGCCCGTGACCGGCGTGCCGACCGGGGGGGCGCCGGCGTCCAGGGTGTGCCAGATCAGGCCGGTGGTCTTCTCCTTGCGGCTGTGCGTCACGGTTGCCTCGCGGGGCTCGCCGCTTTCGCCTGCCCAGCGCAGGGTGCCGGTGTCGGCGGCCTGCCCGCCCGCTTCCGGGTACAGGGCCGTGGCGTCCAGCGCCACCTCGTGCCCGGCGGCGTGCGTGACCTGCGCGGTGAACAGGAGGTCGTGGGAAACGTGGTACAGGGCGCGGGTCATGCCGGACAGGGTACGGCACGGGGGGTCCTCGCGCCTGCACCGGCCTGAGCCCCGACAGACCTGAAGGCCATTTAAAGCCCCTTTCAAGATCCGTTCAACACTTCATTTCGGCAGCGTCAGATTCGATTCCCTACACTGGTCACATTCAACGGGACGCTGCTGGATCACAAGACCGACCGTGAATACCGAACGTCCATTCCCTGCATTCAGCGTCCGGTCCCTATACCGGAACAGGAGGTCATCATGTCGAACTTCACCATCTATATGATCGGAATCGTGGTGCTGATCGTGGCACTGTTCATCGCCGGCAACGCCTTCGCCTGGCCGCAGTCGTACACCCTGATCGGCGCCGTGGTGCTGCTCGGTCTGGGCATCCTGGCGGGCGTGACCAGCACCAAGCGCCGTGACCCCCCGGCCGGTGACCCACCCAGCGGCACGCCCCCCGTCCGCTAACACCAACCATCACCAGATGAAACCGCCCCGGCTTCAGGCTGGGGCGGTTTCATGTTGTGCGGGGCTGTGCGGCACTCATACGGACTCGGATTGAAGGGGCTACAAAGACCCTTCAATCCGAGCGGATGCGACTCGTAGAGCTGCCCCGCAGAGTGGGAGTCAAGCGGGTTCCGGACGTGGAGCTGGCAATCCGGTGAAGTCCCGGATTGTCAGCGAAACAAACGGAATCCGTATCAGCCTTTCAGGGCCTGCCACGCGGCGTTCACGGCGGCGCCCCGCTCGAAGGGCACGCCCAGGGCCGCGAAGGCGTCCTCCAGAATCCCGGCGATGCCCAGGGCGTCGTAACGGTCGGCGTAACCCATGGTGCTCACGCGGAACACGGTGTCCTCATGGGGGGCCTGTCCGGGCAGGGCGCGCTGGCCCATGTCGGCCAGTTGCGCGGCTACCTGACGGCCGGTGATGCCAGCCGGGGGTGTCAGGACCGCGACAGCCGGGCTGGTGCGCGGAGCCCAGGCGGGCGCGCCCAGCGCGGTTCCGGCGGCGATCAGGGCGTCGGTCTTGCGGCGCTGCTCGGCCCACAGGACCTCGTGCGGCACGCTCAGCAGGCGGTCCAGGGCGGTGCTCAGGGCGTAGATCAGGTTGATGGCGGGCGTCTGCGGGGTGCTGCCGGCCTTCTGCCCGGCCAGTTCGCGGGTCATGTCGAGGTAGAAGGCGTTGCCCGGATTGCGGATCATGCGCGCCTGCACCTCGGGGCTGAACAGCACGAAGCCCAGGCCCGGCGGGGTTGCGGTGCCCTTCTGGCTGCCGGAGACGATCACGTCCACGCCCCAGGCGGCGGGACGCAGTTCGGCCACGCCGTACGACGTGATGCAGTCGGCAATGATGATCAGGTCCGGGTTCTGGGCCTTCGCGGCGCCCGCGATGGCTTCCAGGTCGTGCAGGGCGCCCGTGCTGGTTTCGCTGTGCGTGATCAGCAGCGTGTGCGCGCCGCGTGCGGCGTCCGCGACCTCCTGCGGGTCGAGCACCTCGCCCCAGGGCCGGGCCACCAGTGCCGTGTCGTATCCGAAGCGCTGCGCCATCTCGCCCCAGCGTTCGCTGAACTTCCCGGCCTGGGCGTTCACGACCCGCGCGCCGGGCGGGGTGGTACTCAGCAGCGCGCCCTCGAACGCGCCGGTGCCGCTGCTGGTCGTGATGACCGCGTCGTAGGGGTCACCCAGCAGCTGCGTGAGCTTGGCGCGGGCCTCCATCAGCTTGTCGATACCGGCCTGGGCGCGGTGGTGCATCTGCGGCTGCGCCAGCTGTGCCAGCACGTCCGGCGCGACCTCGACCGGGCCGGGGGCGATCAGGCGGGTGCGGTTCAGGGGCGTGTGCTGCGTCGGGAGTGCGTCGCTCATGCCCCGCATGGTAGCCCCCGCCGCCGCCGGCCGGGCAGCGCTGTGCAGCGGAGTACCGCGCCCGTACCGGGGTGCTGATCCAGCCTGCCCCCCCGGCGGGTGTATGCCCTGCGGATGTGAGAATCCGCATCCTCATGCGGCAGATCGTGAGGACAGTGTGCAGTTCTCATGATGTAGTGGGCTGAAGATGTTGAGACTTTCCTCACCCATTACCCTCTCCCGCCGGTTTCGCACCGCCCTCCTGACCGCCGCCCTGAGTGGCCTGGGCGCAGGAACCGCCGCTCACGCCCAGGCGACCGTGCCGCTGCCCGCGGCGCCCACCGGCACGCCCCCGGCCCCCGCCACCGGCAGCGGCGTGACCCTGCCGGGCGGCGCAGTCCTCAGCCCCGACCTGATGGTCAGCAGCGCCGACGTGTTCGCCCAGCTCGTGCAGGCCGACTTCCTGAGCTGCGGGCAGGAATCGCGGCGCGACGCGACGCTGGATGAGGTCGCCGCGCGGGTCCTGCGGGGCTTCCCACTGAAAACCGAACTGAGCGGCGCCCAGTACCCCGCCAAACGCTCGGCGCAGTTCACGCTCCCGAAACTCGGGAAGGTCAGGGCCGTCGCGGACGCCCTGGCCAACCAGTGCGGGCACCGCGTCGGCTTCAGCCGCTTCGGGGTGGCCGTGCAGGGCGGACGCGCCGCGCTGGTGTACGTGCAGCCCGCGCAGTTGGACCTCAGCGACCCGCGCGAGTGGATGGTGCGGTTCATGAACATCACCAACGAGGCCCGCCGGCATGGCCAGCGCTGCGGGGACAGGCTGTTCGGCACGACCGGCCCGCTCGTCTGGCACGAACCCCTGGCCCTGAGCGCCCAGATGCACGTCGACGACATGATCCGCCTGAACTTCCGGGGGCACGTGAATCCCGAAACCGGCAGCGAACCCCTGGAGCGCGCCCGTCAGCACGGCTTCACGGGTGAAGTGGCCGGCGAGAACGCCGCGTACGACGCGATCACCCCCGAACAGGCGCTCGACACCTTGCTGAAAAGCCCCGGCCACTGCCGCACCCTCATGGACCCCGAATGGACCCAGTTCGGCGCGGCCGTGGGCAACGGCACCCCCACCAACACCTTCGCCAACTACTGGGTGCAGGCCTTCGGCCGCTGATACGGACTGCCAGCCGCGCCGCGTGGCATAGTCGGGCGCATGACGTTCTCCGACCTTGATCCGCGGACCCTGACGACCCTGGGGACCGAGGGGGCGCTGGAGGCGGCGGCCAGTCCGCGCGCCTCGGCGGACCTGCTGAGCGGCCTGTCGGCCCACCCGGACTCGCGCGTCAGGGCGCTGGTGGCCCGGCACCCGAACACCCCCACCGACATCCTGGGCGCGCTGGCCGCCGCGTACCCGGCCGACGTGCTGGCCAACCCCGGCCTGCCGCTGATGAGACTGGCCCGCCCGAACCTGCTGTCCTCGTTCCCGGCGGACAGCGTGATCGCGCTGCTGAACGCGGACGGCTCGCCCGGCTGGGTGGCAGACGCTGCGCTGCGCCACGAGGACTACGCGGTCCGCACGGCCCTGGCCGCCCGCCCCGACCTGAGCGAGGCGCGCGTGGCGGCGCTGGCCGTGGACGCCGGCTGGCAGATCCGTGAAGCCGTCGCGCGCCGCGAGGACCTGCCCGAACCGCTGGCGCGGCAACTGGCCGCCGACGACGACTACGACGTGCGCAAGGCCGTCGCGCTCCGCACGGACCTGCCCGGCGACACCCTGCGCACCCTGGTCGGCGACTCGCACGGACTGGTCCGCGCCAGCGCGGCCCGGCGACTGGACCTGCCGCTCGACTGCATCCTGACCCTCGGGACCGACAGCGACCCGGACGTCCTGGCCACCCTGGCCCGCCGCGTGGACCTGCCCCGCAGCGTCCGCGAGTGGCTCGCCACGCACGACCAACCGACCGTGCGCGCCGCCGCCCTGCAGGGCTGGACGGTCCCCGCCGCGTGGCTGGACCGCGCCGAGCTGGACGCCGACCCGGACGTGCGCGCCGCCCTGGCCCGCCGCCCCGACACGCCCCCCGCCACGCTGACCCGACTGGCCGCCGACGAGACCGAAACGGTGCGCCGCGCCGTGCTGGAACGCAACGACCTGCCCGACGAGGCCGTCCTGACGCTGGCCCGCGCGCCCGAACAGGACATCCGCCTGCACGTCGCCAGCGCCGAGCACCTCAGCCCGGCCGTCCTGGCTGCCCTGATCGGCGACCCGGACCCGAACGTGCGGACCGTCCTCGCCGTGCGGCCCGACCTGAGCGGCGACCTGCTGTCCCGACTGGCCGCCGACCCGAACCCCGAGGTGCGCCGCGCCGTCGCGTACGCCCCCGCCACCAATGCGGACATCCTGACCCGGCTGGCCGGCGACCCGAACGCCGGCGTGCGCCGCGCCGCCGCGCACCACCCCAACCTCCCGGAAGGCACGCACGCCGCCCTGGCCGCCGACCCGGACGACGGCGTGCGCCTCGCCCTCGCCGGACGCACCGACCTCTCCCCCACCCTGCGCGAACGCCTGCGCGCCGACCCGGACGCCAGCGTACGCGCCGAAGCGAGCGCATAACCGATATCCGCCTGCCCCTGGGTAACGTGAAATTCAGCGTGCGGGTCGCCATCCTCTGCACGCGCGGCGACACGCTCCTCACGAACACCGAGCCCGGCATCGGCTTTCACTACCTGCCCGGCGGGGCCCTCACCACCGGCGAGGACTCCGCCGCCGCCCGCGAATGGACGGAAGAAACAGGCCTGCCCCCCGGCCCACTGCGACTGGTCGGCGTGGTCGAGAACTTCTTCGGCCCCCCCGACCGCCGCCAGCACGAGATCGGCTTCTACTACCACACACCCGCCCCACCGGAACTGCCGGACAGCCCATTCACCGTGCAGGACAACCCCGGCGTGACCTGCCACTGGCTCCCACTGAACGCCACAGAATTTACCCCGGTCTACCCACTGGTCATCCGCGACCTGCTGGACGTTCCACCCGGCGAAATCCGCCACATCATCAACCACGAAGAGTAACAGCGCGAACCTGCGCCAGCGCCGCCCGTGCCGAAGCCCGCACCCGACTTCACGAACTCCGCCCCGGCCCGCACCACCGCCGCCGTCGCCTCCCGCTTCTGCCCACCCGACAGGAAGCACGTCAGGGTGGTCACGTTCAGCACGGCACCCCAGCCGTGCCATGGGGCTGTGGCGGTTCCCGAAGGACCCGGACATTTCACTGACGAACAACGCAGCGGAACAGAGCCTGCGGACGATGGTGATGGCAAGGAAGGTCTCGCAGTGCAGCAAAAATGCAGTGGGCGCGCAGACGTACATGCGGATCAAGTCCACCGTGGAGACCGCGCGGTTGCGCGGTCAGGACCCCGTCGCGGTCCTGACTGGACTCATGCGCTGACTGGGCGCTTGCGCTTTCGACCGACCGCTAATCACAGACGGCGAAAGTTGTGATCAGAGGTGGAAGAAGCCCTACGACCATCCCGAATGACGCACAGACCAGTAATCTTCCGAGCGAATCTTAGAGTACTCTTCTAAAGAAATTGATTTCTCGGCATGAAACTGTCTTTCACGCCGAGAAATCTCTACAGGAGGTGTTGATGCCTTTTTTCCCAACCATGTTTGGCCTAATGAACATTGACCGACTGGCACGCGGTTTACTCGATTTACAATCCCTGGAGAAGTATGCCCCTGAGGAAGATACACCCGGTCATCATTCTTACCCGGCCGAGTGGCATAGGCATAAACCCCTGCATGAGCTTGCGAAGAGTCTAGCGGATGACCTTGTGTGGCTGAATGAACGCGGCGTTTCTATGGAGGATGGATCAGAGCTGCAAGTGGACGACTTTGAACGCGCCATAAAATTCCTGCTCCGTGGCTCAAGCGATTTGGACGACTACATTGCCGTTGAGATCGCTGAGGATGACCAACTCCCCTTAACCTTAGAGCAACGTAGACACTGGGCTGTTGCCCATATAACTTTCCATGGCGACGGTTGGAATTGGAAGTTCAATTTAGGAGATACGCATCCGGCTCACCAGACGATGCAGACATTTCTGACTGCTGTGCAGCCAATGCACTGCTCAGTGATTGCAAACGTTGTTGCTCCATCGAACCCTGACCATATCCCTTACTATTTTCCTAGATACTGGACAAGGGTTTCGCGAAACTGTTTTCTTGGTCCAGAACTCACGCGGCGCCTTCCAGCAGCCCTCCTGACCGTTGAGGCTGGGCTAGCATACGTGGCGCGCCTGGGTGAGGGTGTCTGGATTACTCTGCTAGGTGATGACCGCTCCCGGGACGAAGCCGTAGAGGAACGCCATCGTCAGGCCGTGGAGCGTCTTAATGCTTTTATGCCGCCCGCTTCGCCTTTTGATCCTTCTCGTTGGTAAAAGACGGCCTAAAAGGCGCCTGAAAAGGGCTTTGGCAAGGATGTTGCTAGTTGACGCAACGTCAAGCGGATCATGACTTATTGACAACGGCGTAAGCTGACATTGCCCAGCATTACCCTGGGCTGTGAGAACGCTGGCTAGAACGTATTGCGTGCCAGCACAGGTGATGCGGATTTACGCCGGTATCAATAATACGTGTGGGCTTCGCTGACGGTGAGGTTGAACATCTCGCGCGTCTGCTGCACGGTGGTGACGTTGGCGACGTTGGCGACCAATCCGGTGGTGCCGTCGGCCTGCTTGATCGTATCCCCGATCTTGAGGTGTCCCGCGCCCACCCAGTTCCGGCTCAGGTCGCGGTGACCTTCCGGCGCGGGCCTGGGCTGGGCGGATCGGGCGGCCGGGTGCGCTGGTCTGGCACTCCGGCGCGGCGTTCAGGCGGGTGAGAGATTTGCGAATTTCACCAGGAGTTTTTTCGTTCCGGCGGTCGGGAAGTGCACCGTGACTTCCTGCCGGTCGCCGATACCGGCCACGGCGAGGACCTGTCCCTCGCCGAATTTGGGGTGGCGGACGCGTTCGCCGCCCCGGTACGCCATGCCGGCGGTGAGGGGGCTGGTGTTCTTGACGGCGCTGGCGGTGGGGACGGTGGGGCGGTAGGTTTTCCAGGTTTTGGCGCGGTACTCGACGACCTGCCCGTAGGGGTCGACGGTGTCGAAGCCGCCTTCGATTTCTTCGAGGAAGCGGCTGTCCTCGGCGGCGTTGGTTTTGCCGTACTGCATGCGATTCTCGGCAGCTGTCAGGAACAGGCGGTCCATGGCGCGGGTGATGCCGACGTAGAACAGGCGGCGTTCCTCCTCGATGCCGCCCGCCTCGGCGATGGCTCCTTTGCTGGGCAGCAGGCCTTCCTCGACGCCCACGATGAACACGACGGGGAATTCCAGGCCTTTGGCGTTGTGCATGGTCATGAGGGTCACGGCGTCTTCGGGGGTGTCCTTGTTCTCCTGTCTGGTGCGCATGTCGTCCACGCTGGAGAGCAGGGCGGCGTCGTCGAGGAAGTCACCGATGGTTCCTTCATGCTCCTGGGACCATTCCTCGGCGGCGTTCACGAGTTCGTCGAGGTTCTCGGCGCGGACCTGTCCTTCCGGGCCTTCCTGGCGGAGCAGGTCGAGGTACCCGCTGGTTTCGATCACGTAGCGCAGGAACGGGCCGGGTTCGTAGTTGTCGGCGGCGTCGCTCATGGCGTGCATCAGCGCGGCGAAATCCACGGCTTTCTGCGCGCCACGGTCGAGGATGCCGTCCGTGTCGGCGCGGGCGCAGGCTTCGAGCAGGCTGGTGCGGTGGGCGGCGGCCCAGTCGAGGAGTTTCGTGAGGGCCGTGTCGCCGATGCCGCGCCGGGGCCGCCCGATGATGCGGCGCAGGGCCACGTCGTCACTGGGGTTGATGGAAAGGCGGGCGTACGCGAGGATGTCGCGGATTTCCCGCCGGTCGTAGAAGCCCACGCCGCCCACGATCTTCGCGGGAATCTGCACGCGGCGCAGGCTCTCCTCGATCACGCGGGACTGCGCGTTCGTGCGGTACAGCACGGCCATGTCCGTCAGCGGGCGGCCTTCCTGGGCGTGCAGGCGCGTGATCCACTCGGACACGAAGTCCCCCTCGGCGCGGTGGTCGGTGGCGCGGTGGAACACGACGGGCGGCCCGTCCTCCTTGACGGCTTTCAGGGTCTTGTCGAGGCGTTCGGCGTTGTTCTCGATCAGCCGGTTGGCGATGCCGAGCACGCGGGCGCTGGAGCGGTAGTTGTGCTCCAGCATATATACTTTAGAATCAGGGTAATCTTTCTGGAAATCAAGGATATTTTGTATGTCAGCGCCTCTAAATTTATAGATCGACTGGTCGGGGTCCCCGACGACCAGCAGGTTGCGGTCCCTGGAGGCGAGCAGGCGGGTCAGTTCGTACTGGGCTTTGTTGGTGTCCTGGTACTCGTCGACGTGAATGAATCTGGCGCGGTTCTGGACGGCGTTCAGGACGGCGGGGACTTCGCGGAACAGGCGGACGGTTTCGGTGATGAGGTCGCCGAAGTCGATGGCGTTCTGGGCTTTTTTGCGCGTTTCGTAGCGGCGGTAGGCTTCGGCGGCGGCTTCTTTGGGGATGCCGCTGAGGTAGGGTTCGTGGGCGCGGTCGAGGTCGGCGGGGGTCTGGAGGTTGCTCTTGGCGCGGTCGAGGATGCCGCGCAGGACGCGGGGGTTGGTGTCGGGGCCGATGCCGGGGAGGCTGCCCATGATGTCTTTGAGGACGTCGAGCTGGTCGTCGTCGTCGTAGATGACGAAGCCGCGTTTCAATCCGATGTGTTCGCCGTAGGCGCGCAGGATGCGCACGCCGGCGGAGTGGAAGGTGCTCATCCAGAGTTTGTCGGCGCCGGGGACGAGGTGGCTGGCGCGTTCGCGCATCTCGGCGGCGGCCTTGTTGGTGAAGGTCACAGCCAGGATCTCACCGGGTTGCACGCCGTAGTGGCCGATCAGGTGGGCGATGCGGTAGATGAGGGTGCGGGTCTTGCCGCTGCCGGCGCCGGCGATGACGAGGGCGGGGCCTTCGTAGTGGTCGGCGGCCTGTGCCTGGGTGGGGTTCAGTTGGGCGAGCAGGTCGGGCGGGTTCACCTGGGAATTGTACCAGCCTGCGTTCTGCCCTGGGCGTAATGGGCGGGCGGGGCGTGTTCCTGGGCAGGGCACGGTTTTCGGGTCGCCTAACCCTGCTACCCTCCACGGGTGACGGCTTCCTCGACCTCCGTGCAGACCTCGTCCCGCGCTTCCAGGCTGGCGCTGGGCAGCATTCTCGTGGCGGTGGTGGTGCTGGCCCTGAAGTACGTGGCGTACCTGATGACCGGCAGCGTGGCGCTGTACTCGGACGCGCTGGAGAGCATCATCAACGTGGCGGCGGCGGTGGCGGCGCTGATCGCGCTGCGGGTCGCGGCCCGCCCGGCGGACGCCAACCACCCTTACGGGCACACGAAGGCCGAGTACTTCAGCGCGGTGGCCGAGGGCGTGCTGATCGTGCTGGCGGCGGCGGCGATCGTGCGCGAGGCGCTGCCGGGCCTGCTGAACCCGGCAGAGTTGCCGGCGCTCTCGGGCGTGGCGGGGCTGGGCGTGAACCTCGCGGCGGGCGTGCTGAACGCGGTGTGGGCGTCGGTGCTGCTGCGACAGGGGCGGGCGCTGCGGTCGCCGGCGCTGCTGGCGGACGGGCGGCACATCTTCAGTGACGTGGTGACCAGCGTGGGGGTGCTGCTGGGCGTGCTGGCGGCGCACCTGACGGGTCAGGCGTGGCTGGATCCGCTGCTGGCGATCCTGGTGGCGCTGAACATCCTCTGGAGCGGGTGGCGGCTGGTACGGGAGAGCGTGGGCGGCCTGATGGACGCGGCGGTGGACCGGGAGACCGAGGAGAAGATCCGGCTGGCGATGCGGCTGCACGGGCAGGGCGCGCTGGAGATGCATGACCTGCGGACCCGGCACGCGGGAAGCGTGACGTTCATCGAGTTTCACATGGTGGTGCCGGGCGACATGACGGTGCAGGAGGCGCACAGCATCTGCGACCGCCTCGAGGACGCCATCCGGGCCGGGACGCCGCAGTCGTCGATCAGCATTCACGTGGAGCCGCAGGAGAAGGCCAAGCATCACGGCGTGCTGGTGCTGTAGCCGCGCACTGGGCGTTCATGAAGCCGGGCTTCATGCGACAGTTCTTTCATGTCGAACGGTCATGCCTATACTCGCCGTTGAAAGCTTCAGGGAGGAAGTATGGGCGAGATTGACGTGCCGAACGACGTGCACATCCGTTCCACGGTGGGGCCGACGCGGCCGCCACGTGGCGAGCAGGTTCAGGTGACGGTGGACGGCGCGCCGCAACTGGCGTGGGTGGGCGAGCCGCTGGTGGACGTGATCAACCGCGCGCAGATCGAGCTGGCGCAGGTGTGTTACCACCCGCAGCTGGGGCCGATCCAGACCTGCGATACCTGCGCCGTCGAGATCGACGGTGTGGTGGGCCGCGCCTGCGGCACGAAGGTGGCGGCCGGGATGACGGTGCGCACGCAGACGATCGCCGCCCGCGCCGCGCAGCGGGACGCTTACGACCGGATCGTGGCGAACCATGACCTGTACTGCACGGTCTGCGACAACAACAACGGGAACTGCACGGTGCACAACACGCTGGGCGTGCTGGGCATCGATCATCAGACCCGTCCCTTCCAGCCCAAGAGCTACGAGAAGGACGAGTCGAACCCCTTCTACCGGTACGACCCGGACCAGTGCATCCTGTGCGGACGCTGCGTGGAGGCCTGCCAGAACGTGCAGGTGAACGAGACCCTGACCATCGGCTGGGAGATGGAGCAGCCGCGCGTGCTGTGGGACGGCGGGAAACCCATCGGCGAGAGCAGTTGCGTCAGCTGCGGGCACTGCGTCACGGTCTGCCCCTGTAACGCCCTGATCGAGAACTCCATGATCGGTGAGGCGGGCCTGTTCACGGGCATTCCGCTGCCCGTCTGGGACGCCGCCATCGACGTGGTCAAGGGCGTGGAGGCCAGCGCGGGCCTGAAGCCGATCATGAACGTGTCAGAGATCGAGTCGGCCGCGCGCGACCGCTACATGAAGAAGACCAAGACCGTCTGCACGTACTGCGGGGTGGGCTGCTCGTTCGACGTGTGGACCGACGAGCGGCACATCCTGAAGGTCGAACCCGGCCTGGGGCATGCCAACGGCATCAGCACCTGCGTGAAGGGCAAGTTCGGCTGGGATTACGTGAACAGCGAGGACCGCCTGACCGCCCCGCTGATCCGCGAGGGCGACCGGTTCCGCGAGGCGACCTGGGACGAGGCGCTGGACCTCGTGGCGCGGCGCTTCATGGAGATCCGCGCCAAGGATGGTCCGGACGCCCTGGCGTTCGTGGCGAGCAGCAAGGCCAGCAACGAGGAAGCGTTCATGGTGCAGAAGTTCGCCCGTCAGGTGATCGGGACGAACAACGTGGACAACTGCTCGCGGTACTGCCAGTCCCCGGCCAGCAAGGGGCTGTCCCTGACGACCGGGATCGGCGCGGACAGCGGCACCATCAAGGACATCGAGAACGCTTCTCTGGTGATCACGGTGGGCAGCAACGCCGCCGAGAGCCACCCGGTCCTGGCGACCCGCGTGAAGCGCGCGCAGAAGCTGGGCCACACGAAGGTCATCGTGTTCGACATCCGCGAGCATGAACTCGCCACCCGCGCCGACCAGTTCATCCGCCCGAAACCCGGCACGGACTTCGTGTGGCTGGCCGCCGTCAGCAAGTTCATCCTGGACAACGGCCTGGAGGACAGGGCGTTCCTGGCGGAGCGCGTGAACGGCCTGGAGGAATTCCGGCAGTCCATCAGCACCTACACCCTGGCGTACGCCGAACGCGAGACCGGCATCGACGCCGGGACGCTGGAGGCCCTGGCCCGCCAGATCGCCGCCGAGGAGCGCGTGGCGATCCTGTGGGCGATGGGTGTCACGCAGCAGTGCGGCGGCAGCGATACCAGCGCCGCCATCAGCAACCTGCTGCTGATCACCGGGAACTTCGGCAAACTGGGCGCCGGGGGCTTCCCGCTGCGTGGTCACAACAACGTGCAGGGCGCCAGTGACATGGGCGCCATGCCCGATCAGGTGAGCGGGTACCAGCCGGTCGGGGACGATCTGGTCGTGCAGCGCCACGAGCGCGAGTGGGGCGTCACGCTGCGCCCGGAACGCGGCCTGGACAACACCCAGATGCTCGACGCGGCCATCCAGGGCAAGTTGAAGGCCATGTGGATCACCGGTGAGGAGATGAGCCTGACCGACGCGAACGCCAACCACCTCGCGCAGGGCTTCGAGGCGCTGGAATTCCTGGTGGTGCAGGACCTGTACTTCACGAACACCGCCCGGTACGCGGACGTTGTATTCCCGGCCGCCGCGTCGCTGGAGAAGGAAGGCACGTTCACGAACACCGAACGCCGCATCCAGCGTCTGTACGAGGTCATGCCGCCCCTGAAGGGCACGAAACCCGACTGGCAGATCTACCAGGGAGTCGCGCAGCGCATGGGCGCCGACTGGAAGTACAGCCACCCGAGCGAGGTGATGGACGAGATCGCGCGCCTCACGCCGTTCTTCGCGGGCGTCAGTTACGACCGCCTGCAGGGGTACGACACGCTGTGCTGGCCGGTCGCGGAGGACGGCACGGACTCGCCGCTGCTGCACCAGGAGCGCTTCAACTTCCCGGACGGGAAGGCCCGCCTGTACCCGGCGACGTACAAACCCCGCCAGGAAGCCCCGAACGACGAATTCGACCTGCACCTGAACAGCGGGCGCATGCTGGAGCACTTCCACGAGGGCAACATGACCTTCCGGGCGGAGGGCATCGCCGGGAAGGCCCCGGATTCGTTCGTGGAGGTCAGCCCGGAACTCGCGGCCGAGCGGCAACTCCAGAGCGGGCAGTGGGTGCGGCTGATCAGCGAGCACGGCGCCGTTCGCCTGCGCGCACTCGTCACGGCCCGCGTGAGCGGGAACGAGGTGTTCGTGCCCATGAACGCCCGCAAGGCCGAGGACGCCGTGAACTTCCTGACCGGCAGCCGGGGCGACAGCATCACGAACACCCCCGCGTACAAGGACACCCGCGTGCGCATGGAAGTCCTGCACGACGTGGGCGAGAACCCGCTGCCCGCCAGGAACCACCGCTGGGGCCACCCCACCCCGCAGACGGGCGTGGAAGTCGAGCGCAAGTGGTCACGGCCGGACTACGTGTTCCCCGGCGGGCTGCTGCCCATGCACGGCGACAGCCTGAACGCCCGCGCCGACGCGCTGGCCGGCCCGGCACTGGGCGGCTCGGTCATGGGCGGCGCTGACGACTGACATTCAGCGGGACGGGGCAGGCAACCGCCTCCCCGCTTCCGCGCAGGAGACACCATGGCGAAACCACTTGAATTCACGCCCCGCATCCCGACCGCGCAGGAGAAACTGCATTCCGAGGTCGAGGATTCCACCGACGCGCTGCTGGAGGGCCTGTACCTGCTGCGGCAACTGCATGAGCACGGCGTGCTGGACGTGGCGGGCAAGACCGTGCGGGGCGGCGAGGGTCTGATCGCGTCGCTGCTGCACATCACGGGCGGCGAGAGCGGCACGACCCTGCTGCGCAACGCCACGGAACTGGGCAAGACCCTGGCGGCGCTGGACCCGCGCGAGGTCGGCATTCTGGGCAGCGCCATCACGACCGGCGTGAACGAGGGCGCGCGGCACGTCGCGGCCGGGAAGGGCGTGGGCCTGGGCGAACTGATGGGCCTGCTCAAGGACCGGGACGTGCAGGTGGCACTGGGCGCCCTGTTCGCGGTCCTGAAGGGCGCGGGGCGGGCGCTGCGCGAGGCGAACGGCGACGTCCCGAACACCGCGAACCAGTCCGAGGTGGGCCGCTGAGCACGGCCGGCAGCCAGGGCGGGGAGGCGAGCGTGGGCCTCCCCGTCACGCTGTTCCGGGCGGGTGGGGCGGCGGAGCGGCTGGACGCCGTGGCGGTCGAGGAGCCGCTGGAACTGCGCCTGCACGCGCCCGGCGGTGTGGGAACGGAGGACGCGGGAGCGGGCCTGCCGCTGGGTGTGCTGATGCGCACGCCCGGGCACGACCGCGACCTGCTGCTGGGCTGGCTGATCTCCGAGGGTCTGCTGCCCGCCGCATTCACGCTGGCCCCGGACCCGGAGAACGCGAACGTGTGGTACCTGCGCACGCCGGAGTTCGCGCGGCTGGCGGCGGGCGCGCGACTGGCGGTGTCGTCGAGTGCCTGCGGGGTGTGCGGGTCGGGCAGCATCGAGGCGCTGGCGGTCCGGGCTGTGCCGCCGGTCTGGACGGCGGGGCCGCTGGACGCCGCGTTCCTGGCGGGCCTACCCGAGAGGTTACGGGCGGCCCAGCCGGGCTTCGCGGCGACCGGGGGTCTGCACGGCGCGGCGCTGTTCACGGCGGAAGGCGCGCTGCGCTGCGCGCGTGAGGACGTGGGGCGGCACAACGCCGTGGACAAGGTGGTCGGCTGGGCACACCTCCAGCAGCCCGGGCCGCTGGGGGATCAGGTACTGGTGGTCAGCAGCCGCGCGGGCTTCGAGATCGCGCAGAAGGCCGTGGCGGCCGGGATCGGCGTGGTGGTGGCCGTGGGCGCGGCGACCAGTCTGGCGGTCGATACGGCGTCCGTGTTCGGCGTGACGCTGTGCGGCTTCACCCGTGAGGGCCGCCTGACGGTGTACGCCGGGGCGGAGCGGGTGGCGTTCCACTAGACCTCCTGCAACAGTCTCTGTGACTACCGAACCTGCGGCCGGATTCCTCGCTTCAGGCAACAGTGGGGGGGCGATCTGAAAATCCACTTTCGCGGCAGGTCTGTTGAAGCGTCAATGTTGGTCTGTCCGTAGAGTCTTGATATAGCCATCGAAAGTTGGCTGTCCAACGGCGAACGCCACTTCGTACAGACACCAAACGGTGCTGTCTAAAGTCGGCCGCGTACGATCACCACCCTCACAGAGAGCTGCCAACATTCTTGCCAGTTGAAATTTCAGCTGGAAATTCGCTGATTCTGTGCTTGCCGGCGGGCCGTGCGCAAACGGTTCATTGTGGATATCAACTTGCTCGTCCAGTTCGTCTGCGAGAGCACGCAAGCTCTCCCAGTCAACGTTGTCAACGTTCGAATTGTCGAGCAAGATGGCGTCTAGCGGGCGAGCAAACTGAAGCGGGTCTACCTGACATTGCCCCAGTGCCCATTCGATGGTGTTCACGGCCAGTTGACGCAATTCACGTTCCGTCATCGTCTGCATCGATCGTGCCAGATCGGCATTGCCGAGGATGCTGTTGAGCTTTGGGAGATCCATTCCGCTCAAGATACTGTTCTGTCATACGGACTCCGATTGAATGGGCTGCAAAGCCCGTTCAATCCGAGCGGATGCGAGTAAGAGAGAAACGGGTTCCGGACGTGGAGCCGGCAATCCGGTGAAGTTCCGGATTGTCGGCGAAACAAACGGAATCCGGATCATTCCGCTCTTTTGACCTCCAGCGATAGTTCCTCTGTCCCTCGCAACTGTGTCCAGATTCCTCCTTGCCGGCAGCAATAACGGAGAAGCGGGGCGGCTTGAAAGTCCACTTTCGCAGGAGGTCTATTGAGCGGACTGCCTGGTCGATGAACCGCCAGATGAGTTTTCAGGTCCGAAACGATGAAGTGCGCCCCTGCTAACGCCCGTTAGACTCCTTGACGTCAAACAAACTGACGGGCTTCAGGAGGACGTATGGGATTTCTGGATCGTGAGCATTCTGTTGCAGGACCGAACTGGACGCGCTGGCTGGTCCCGCCCGCCGCGCTGGCCGTACACCTGAGCATCGGGCAGATCTACGGGTACTCGGTGTTCAACAAGCCCCTCTCCCGCCTGATCAGCGGCGACCTGACTGCCGAGACCGGCGCGCCCGGCGACTGGTCCCTGTTTCAGGTGGGCCTGATCTTCAGCGTGGCCCTGTTCTTCCTGGGGGCCAGCAGCGCCGTCTTCGGCAAGTGGGTGGAACGCGAGGGGCCACGCAAGACCATGTTCGCCAGCGCCCTGCTGTTCTGCGGCGGGTTCTTCGTCGCGGCGCTCGGCGTGAAACTGCACTCGCTGCCGCTGGTGATCCTCGGGAACGGCGTGCTGGGCGGCATCGGCCTGGGCCTGGGGTACATCAGCCCGGTCAGCACGCTGATCAAGTGGTTCCCGGACCGCCCCGGACTGGCGACCGGCATGGCCATCATGGGCTTCGGCGGCGGCGCCCTGATCGGCAGTCCGCTGGGCACGGCGCTGATGGCCCGCTTTGCCGGGGACGGCACGCTGGGCGTCGGCTCGACCTTCCTGGTCATGGGAGGCGTGTACCTGCTGTTCATGCTGTTCGGCGCATTCCTGATCCGCGTGCCCGCCGAGGGCTGGAAACCCGCCGGGTGGAGTCCGAAACCGCAGGCGGCGGGCGGCATGATCTCCTCGCACAACGTGCTGGTCGATCAGGCTTTCCGCACGCCGCAGTTCTGGCTGCTGTTCGCCGTGCTGTTCCTGAACGTCACCGCCGGGATCGGCGTGCTCGGGCAGGCCAGCGTCATGATTCAGGAGATGTTCAGTGACCGCGTGCTGGGCGCCGGGAACGGCGTGACGGCCGCCGCCGCCGCCGGCTTCGTGGGCCTGCTGAGCATCTTCAACATGGCCGGGCGGTTCATCTGGTCCTCGACCAGCGACCGCATCGGGCGCAAGCCCACGTACATGATCTTCTTCGCGCTGGGCGCCGTGCTGTACTTCCTGATTCCCATGTTCGGCAACATGGGCAGTCTGGTGCTGTTCGTGGCGGGCTTCTGCGTGATCATGAGCATGTACGGCGGCGGGTTCGCCACCATTCCCGCGTACCTGCGGGACATGTTCGGCACCGCGAACGTCGGCGCGATCCACGGCCGCCTGCTGCTCGCCTGGAGTGCCGCCGCCATCGTCGGCCCCAGCCTCGTGAACGGCTTCCGCGACAGTCAGATCAGGGCCGGGATTCCCGCCGCACAGGCGTACAGCACCACCATGTACATCATGGCCGCGCTGCTGGTCGTGGGGTTCGTGGCCAACCTGCTGGTCCGCCCCGTCGCCGAGAAGTTCTGGGCGCAGAACCGCACGCCCGCCCCCAGCCACGACTGATACCCATCCCAGCCAGGAGGTCCGCATGACCCGTTCCACCCCCGAATCCACCGAACCGCTCTCCCCCGTGATCTACCTGACGTGGCTGGTGCCCGGCATTCCCCTCGTCTGGGGCGTGTGGCAGACACTGATCAAGGTCGCGCAACTGTTCCAGTAATCCGGCCTGACGGCAGATGCCTGATAGCGGATGGCAGATGAAGGCCTCCCCCACTTTCGGGGGAGGTTCGCTGTTTAGGCCGGTTCAGGTCGGGGCGGGCTGGGCGTGTCCGTCCAGTTCGCGGCGCAGGTAAGGCGCGGTGCGGCTGCCGCTTGCCCTGGCGACCTGTTCGGGTGTGCCCTGCGCCACGACCTGACCGCCGTCCTCGCCCGCGCCGGGGCCGAGGTCCACGACCCAGTCGCTCGCGGCGATCACGCCCAGGTCGTGCTCGACGACCATGACGGTATGCCCGGCGTCCACGAGGCGGCGCAGCTGGGCGTGCAGGCGTTCCACGTCGCTGGGGTGCAGGCCGGTGGTGGGTTCGTCCAGCAGGTACACGGTGTGGCCGCGCACGGCCTTCTGGAGTTCGGTGGCCAGTTTCACGCGCTGCGCCTCGCCGCCCGAGAGTTCCGTGGCAGGCTGCCCGAGGCGCAGGTAGCCCAGGCCGACCTCCTGCAGGGTGCTCAGGGCGCGGTGGACGGGCGCCTCGTCCGCGAACACCGGCGCGGCGGCGTCCACGGTCAGGTCCAGCACCTGCGCGATGTTCAGCCCGTTCCAGGTGACCTCCAGGGTGGCGGCGTTGAAGCGGGTGCCGTGGCAGACGGGGCAGGGCGCGTACACGGACGGCAGGAACAGCAGTTCGACGGTCACGAAGCCCTCGCCCTGGCAGTGTTCGCAGCGGCCGCCCTTCACGTTGAACGAGAACCGCCCCGCGCTGTAACGGCGCTGCCGGGCCAGGGGTGTGGCGGCGAACAGGCGGCGCACGTGGTCGAACAGGCCGGTGTACGTGGCGAGGTTGCTGCGCGGCGTGCGCCCGATGGGTGCCTGCGTGACCTGCACCAGCCTCCGCACGCGCCCCACGTCGCCGCCCAGGCTGCCCTGCGTGGGGGCAGGCGCGTCGTCGGCGATCAGCAGGTCGGCCGGGTCGGCGCCCGCCTCGACCGGGGCGATCTCGCGGCCCAGATGGGCGCCCAGCAGGTCCGCGAGGGCCTGAGTGATCAGGCTGGACTTCCCGGAACCGCTGACGCCCGTCACGGCCGTCAGGACGCCCAGCGGCAGGCGCACGTCCACGCCGCGCAGGTTGTTGCGGGTCACGCCGCTCAGGTCCAGCCAGCCGGTCGGGTCGCGGCGCACACCCGGCAAAGGTGCGGGCGGCCCGAAGAGGTGCCGGGCGGTCAGCGAGTCCGGCACGTCCCGCAGGCCCGCCGGGGGACCGCTGTACAGCACCTGCCCGCCGTGCTGCCCCGCGTGCGGGCCGACATCCACGATCCAGTCGGCGTGGCGGATCACGCCCGGCTCGTGCTCGACCACGAACAGCGAGTTCCCACCGGCTTTCAGGCGGTCCAGGGCGCTCAGCAGCGCCTCGGTATCGGCGGGGTGCAGCCCGGCGGAGGGTTCGTCCAGCACGTACACCACCCCGAACAGGTTCGAGTACAGCTGCGTGGCCAGCCGCAGGCGTTGCAGTTCGCCGGGCGACAGGGTGGGCGTGCCGCGCTCCAGGGTCAGGTAGCCCAGGCCCAGGCGTTCCAGCACGTCCACGCGGGCGCACAGGTCGGCGGCCAGCCGGGTCAGGGCCAGCGCCTCCTCGGGCGGGCGGGGCGTGGCGTCCGGGCGGTCGGTCTGCCCGGCGGCGGCGGGGGCGAGCAGTTCGGCGGCGCGGCGCAGCGGCAGGCGCGAGAAATCCATGATGTCCAGCCCGGCGAACGTCACGCCCAGGGCCGCGCGGGTCAGCCGCTTGCCGTGGCAGACCGGGCACTCGCGGATCACCATGAACGACGCCGCCCGGCGCTTCATGCTCTCGCTGCCGCTGTTCGCGAAGGTGTGCAGCACGTGCCGCCGCGCGGACGTGAACGTGCCCAGGTACGACGGTTCGGCGCGGCGTTTCACGGCCCGGCGCGTCTCCTCGGGTGTGAAGCCTGGGTACACCGGCACCTGCGGTTGCTCGTCCGTGAACAGAATCCAGTCGCGGGCCTCGCGCGGCAGGTCCTGCCAGGGGGTGTCCACGTCGTAGCCCAGCGTGACCAGAATGTCGCGCTGGTTCTGCCCGGCCCACGCGGTCGGCCACGCCGCCACGGCCCGCTCACGGATGGTCAGGGACGGGTCCGGAACCATGCTCTCCTCGGTCACGGCGAACACGCGGCCCAGCCCATGACATTCCGGGCAGGCACCCTCGGGCGTGTTCGGCGAGAACCCCTCCGCGTAGATGATGCCCTGCCCCGCCGGGTAATCCCCGGCGCGGGAGTACAGCAGGCGTAGCACGTTGTTCAGGGTGGTCAGGCTGCCCACACTGCTACGGGCCGACGTGACGCCCCGCCCCTGTTGCAGGGCCACGGCGGGCGGCAGGCCGTCGATGCGGTCCACGTCCGGCGTGCCCAGCTGATTGAACAGCCGCCGCGCGTACGGCGACACGGAATCCAGGTAGCGGCGCTGCGCCTCGGCGTACAGCGTCCCGAACGCCAGCGAGGACTTCCCGGAGCCCGACACGCCCGTGAACACCACCAGCGCGTCTCGGGGCAGGTCCACGTCCACGTTCTTCAGGTTGTGTTCCCGCGCGCCGCGCACCTGCACGAACCCGTCGCGGGGCCGGTCGTCGCGGGACCGGTCGTCCTGCGGAGAGCCGTCGCGGGAGGAGGATGGAAGGTCGTTCATCCCGGCATGATTCCCCCGCCGGTCGCCGGGCGGGTGCGCGGAGCCTTCAGCCGTTGCCCATGCTCGGGCGTCGTGAGGGCCGTCAGAACGGGAAGAAGCTGAGCTGCCCCGGTGTCGCCGGGAACGTCGCGTACAGGCCGTCGGCCTGGGGCTTGAGTTCGTACAGGGAATTCCTGCCGCGGAGCGTGTCGATCTGGCAGTCCGGTGTCGGGTCACTCCCCGACAGCGTGCAGGTCACCTCGTGCGGCGTGCCGTCCAGCGTACGGAGGGTGCCGGTACGCAGCCACGAGACCGGGAAGATGTTCGCGCGGGCGAACGCCGCCTGGAGGGCCGCGTCGCTCCGGAAGGTGGCCAGGGTGGTGCCCCGCCCGGCCAGGAACTGCGCGAGGGCGTCCTGGCGGTCGTCATCTCCCATGTTGGGCAGCAGCACGCTCACGGGGCCACTCACGGCGGCCAGGGTGGGCTGCATGGCGCGGCACATGATGTCGCTGGCGGCGCGGGCGCAGGACCGCACGTAGTCCCGCGCGTCCTTCGGCGAGTACAGGTCCAGGCCCTGCGGGTCGCACCCGGCCAGCAGTGGGAGTGTCAGGGCCAGCGGCACTCCAGCGTACCGGGTCATTGCAGTCCGGCCAGGAAGTCCTGCACGGCGTTCAGGATCTCGCCTTCCGCCTGCGCGTGCGTGACGGTGGGCAGGCCATCGCCCTTCTGCGGGCCGTACCGCCCGAAGAACGAGTGGACCGCGCCGGGGATGACGGTCAGGGTCGTGCCGCCGGGCAGGCGTTCCAGGCCGCCGCGCACATCGTCGGGGGCGGCCACCCCGTCCTGTTCGGCCAGCAGCGACAGCACGGGCAACGTCCGGTCTTTCAGGCTGACGTTCCCGGCGGGGTACGCGGCCATCAGGATCAGTCCCGCCAGGGCGTCGGCGTTGTTCGCGGCGTACTGCGCGGCCATCGCGCCGCCCAGCGAATGACCGGCGATCACCACGCGCTTGCCCTGGCCGTACTGAGCGATCAGACCGTCCGCGCGGTTAATACTGGTCACGGCCAGATCCAGCGGGAAGGCGGGAATGACCGTCTGCACGCCCTGTGCGGCCAGCGCGCGGCCCAGCCACTCGTAGGCCTGGGGGCGCACCAGCCCGCCAGGGTAGAACACAAGCAGGGTGTCGGCCTCGCCCTGCGCGGGCCGGATGTCAATGACGGGGCCGCCCACGTTTTCCAGCGTCACGCGCGCCGTGTCGGTGCCGGACGGGGGCACGCCGTCCTGCCCGACGACCAGCGGGGGCCGCACGACCGCCTGCCGCGCCGTCGAGATCAGGTACCCGCCCAGCAGCGAGACGCCCGCGATCACCCACGCCCGCACGCGGGGCGAGAGGCGCGGGCGACGCCGGGGGCGGGCAGGGGCCGGGGTGGTCGGGGCAGGTTCGGTGCTCACGCCCCCAGCATAGGCCCGGCCCTCCCCCGCCCTTACACGAAGGCGCTGAGGCCGGTGATGGCCCGCCCGACGACCAGGGTGTTGATCTCGTTGGTGCCCTCGTAGGAGTAGATGGCCTCGGTGTCCGCGAAGTGCTTGGCGACGCCGTACTCGAGCAGGATGCCGTTCCCGCCGAAGGTTTCGCGGGCCAGGGCGACCGTCTCGCGGCAGCGGGCGGCGGTGACGACCTTGGCGAGCGCGGCGTGCTCGTCGCGCATGTCGCCCGCGTCGGCCATGTGGCTCAGGCGCAGGCACAGCGCGAACAGACTGGTGACGTTGCCCAGCATGTGCACGAGGTGATTCTGGATGAGCTGGAATTCCCCGATACGCTTGCCGAACTGCTCGCGGCTCTGGGCGTAAGCGGCGGCCAGTTCGTAGGCGCCCATGGCGCACCCGACGCCCTGCCACGCCACGCCGGCGCGGGTGAGTTTCAGGACCTCGGCGGTGGTGCGCCAGCCCTGCACGTTCTGGAGGCGGTCGGTGTCGGGCACGCGGCAGTCGGTCAGGGTGATCAGGCCGTTCTCGACGATCCGCAGGGCGGTCTTGCCCTGGATCTTCTCGACCTCGTAGCCGGGCGTTCCGGCGCGGACGATGAAGCCGCGCACCTCCTGCGTGTCCACGTCGCGGGCCCAGACGACTGTGAAGTCGCTGAAGGGGCTGTTCCCGATCCACTTCTTCTGGCCGCGCAGGGTCCAGCTGTCGCCGTCACGTTTGCAGGTGGTGCGCATGCCCTGGCTGACCTGCGAGCCGCCCTCGGGTTCGGTCAGGCCGAACGCGCCGATCGCCTCCATGTCCAGCATCTTGGGCAGCCACTCGGCCTTCTGCGCGTCGTTGCCGCCCAGCGCGATGGACGCGAAGGCCAGTCCGGCGTGCACGCCGAAGAACACGGCGGTACTCACGTCCACCTTGCAGGCTTCCATGGTGAACAGGCCTTCCATGATGGTGGCGTCGGGGGTGCGGCTGCCGTCCTCGTTCCAGATGCGGCGCATGAAGTCGTGTTTTTTCAGTTCCGGGATCAGGTGGCGGGGGAACTCGTCGCGGTTCCAGTACTCGTTCATGATGGGCGAGACGTGCGTGTGCATGAAGCCACGCACCTCGCCAGCAAAGTCACGTTGCTGCTGGGTCAGGGTGTCCATCTGCCCGAAGAAGTCGGCGTTCGGGGTGGGCAGGTGGGGGGCCTTCTCGGGCGCGGCGCTCATCAGGCGGGTCAGGCCCTTGAGCTGCGTGTCGCTCATGCCGGCGGCGGCCTTCACGAGGGCACCCAGGTCGAGTCGTTGGTTCAGGCGGGCGAGCGCTTCGAGGTCCAGCCCGGCCAGCAGCGCCTGGGCGTCCACGTTGGGAGTGTTCATGCCCTGTGTTGTACCGCGTTCAACAATTCTCAGATTGCGTGCGCTGTCGCGCTTCACGAGCCGCTCCGTTCATGCGGTCTTCACGGTCGGGACGCCCGGCGCGCCGCTCACGGCAGGCGCTAGCATCCGGCCATGAGCGCCCCGTCCACGCCGCGCCCCACCCACCCCCTGCCGAGCCGTCCGGCCGGGTACGCGGAACTGGCCCGCTACTCCAGCCTGGGCCGCCTGTGGTCCATGCTGGGCGGCGCGGCGCGGGCCGGGCGGCAGGTGACGCTGGTGCGCGGCGACGCGCCGGAAGTCTGCCGCCGCCGCGTGAGCGGGTACACCCTGGCGAACGCCGGCATCTTCCTGGATGAGGCGCGGGCCGCCCGCGACCTGGAGGACGGTTTCGCGCCGCACCCGGCGCTGCTGGCCCTGCTGGGCGGCGACCCGGCCCCGCTGCGCGCGGAACTGAACGCGCACTTCGAACTGCGGGTGGATTTCGTGCTGGCCTTCACCACCCGCCGCGACCTGATCGCCCGGCCGGAACTGCGGTTCGTGCCGCTGGTGCCGGGCCTGAGCGCCCTGCCGGACGGCCTGACGCTGGACGCCCGCCGCCTGGGCCGCGACGAACTGCACCTGCTGGTGCAGCGCGCCTGCGGCCTCGCCTGACCGGACTCCGGGTGCGGGTCATACGGATTCCGTCTGTTTCGCTGACCATCCGGAACTTCACCGCCCCTGCCAGCTCCACGCCCGGAGGGGCGTTTCTCTCCTACTCTGCGGGGCAGCTCTACGAGTCGCATCCGCTCGGACCCAGCGGGCTTTGTAGGCCATTCAATCGGAGTCCGTATCAGCCGGCGCGGGCGGCGCGGCGTTTCTCGGCGCGGACCATCCGCACGAACTTCGCGAGGCGGGGCGCGCGGTTCCAGCGTTTGCGGTCCCCCGCGACCCGCCAGATCCACTCGACGCCCAGGCGGCGCGTCCAGGCGGGCGCGAGGTCGGCGGTGCCGGCCAGCACGTCGATCACGCCGCCGCAGCCGATCATGACCGGGGTGTTCATGACCTGCCGCCAGTACTGGTTGAAGGTCTCCTGCCGTCCAGCACCCATGGCAGTCAGCAGGAGGTCCGCACCGCTGTCGCGCACGAGTTCCGCCACGCGCTGATCCTCGGGCAGGTCGAAGTACCCGTGGTGAATGCCCGCCACCTGAATGCCGTAGTCACGCGCGGCGTTCTGCGCGGCGACCTCGGCCACGCCGGGCTTGGCGCCCAGGAAGAACACGCGCAGGTCCGCGCCGTGGCGTCGCATGAGGCCCTGCACGATGTCGAAGCCCGGCGCGCGCGGCACCTCCTGCGCGCACAGTTGCCGCGCGGCCCACACGATGCCCACGCCGTCGGCGGTCACGAGGTCCGCGACCTGCATGGCGGTCACGAAGTCCGGCTGGGTGCGTGACTGCACGATGAACTCGGGGTTCAGGGTCACGACGGTGTGCGGCGCGCGGGGGGCGTGATAGATCCAGTCGCCCAGACGGTCCAGCGTGCCGTCGAGCGTGATGTTGTCCAGCGGCAGGTCGAACAGGGTCAGTCGCTGGGTGTGGTCCGGGTTGGTCATGCTGTCGCGGATTGTAGAGCAGTTGGGCCTGGGGGGCAGTTGGGCCTGGGGGGGTGCCCGCTCGCCCCGGCGGGTGGAGTTGCGCGCGGGGCGCGCCGGTACGGCATACTGCTACGCATGTTGCCCGGTGCTTTCGGTGCTTTACCTGCGGACGCTCAGGCGCAGGTGGTCGCGGCGGGACGGCTGGGACGCTGGACCCGCGCCGAACTGCTGTACCACCCGGAGGACGCCGCCGAGACGCTGTACGTCATCACGCGGGGGTCCGTGCGGCTGTACCGCCTGGGGTCCGGCGCGCGGGAGGTCACGCTGGACGTGCACGGCCCCGGTTCGCTGCTGGGCGTGATGTCCCTGATTCCCGGCGAACGCTGCGGCATGTACGCCGAGGCGATGGACGACACCGAGGCGCTGATGCTGGGTCAGGACACCCTGCACCGCGTCACGCAGGCGCACCCGGCGGTGGGTGTGGCCCTGACCGAGCAGATCACCCGGCAGACGCGCGGCGTGCAGGAGCGCCTCTCGGGTCTGGTGTTCCTGGAGGTGTCGCAGCGGCTGGCGCTGGCGCTGCTGAACCTCGCCGAGCGCGAGGGGCCATGGCCGGAGGGCGGGTCGCACGCGCTGCGCGACCGGGTGTCGCATCAGGATCTGGCGCACGTGGTGGGCAGCACGCGCGAGACGATCACGAAACTGCTGGGGGATTTCCGCACGCGCGGCCTGCTGGACCTCGGGTACCGCCGGATCATCCTGACCGACCGTGACGGCCTGCAACGCGCGACGCGCGAACCGCTGCGCTGAGGCTGGGGCGGGTCCGCGCCCCCGCGCCGTGTCCCGCACCGTCCGTCGGCTTTACTTCACAGTGTGCTGTGACAGTCAGTGTAGTGTGAGTCCCGTTGCCGCTCATACCGGGTAGCCGGAGAGAACGGGCACCGCACGCGCCCCGGCAGACGCCGGGGACGGCCCGCGCCGCTGCGAACACGGGGCGCCGGGCGGAAGGAAGAACAATGGCGCGGAACGCAGGAGCGGAATTCAGGAAGGGGGGCATGCAGGAGTACTTCCGCCTGCCCGCAGGGGCGCTGGCGCAGGCACGCGCCGAGACCCGTGGCGACGTGGACCGCGCCGCGCTGGCAGAGGCCCTGCGCGCGTACCACCGCGACCTGGGCACGCTGGACACCCACGCACAGGCGGCCCTGGAGCGACTGGCGCACCCGGCGTCCCGCGTGGTCGTGACCGGGCAGCAGGCGGGCGCCCTGACCGGCCCGGCGTACTCGGTGCACAAGGCCGCCGACGCGGCGCTGCTGGCCCGCCAGGAGGACCGTGAGGACGCCCCGGTGGTCGCCGTGTACTGGATCGCCAGTCAGGATCATGACGCAGCCGAGGTGGCGGGCACCACCCTGCTGGACCTTGCCGAGCGCCTGCACCGCCTGACGCTGGACGTGCCGCAGGGCGTGCCGGTCGGGCGCGTGCCGTGGCGCGCGGAGTGGACGGCGCAGGTTCACGCGCTGCTGGACGCCTTCGACGCACCCGCCGCGCACGTGGCGGCCGTCCGCGCCCGCTTCGAGCGCGCCGTGGGCGGGCCAGCGGGCGCGGGCAGTTACGCCGACGTGTTCGCCCGCCTGATTCACGGTCTGCTGGCCCCGGCGGGCCTGCTGATCCTGGACCCGCTGCACCCGGCCCTGGCGGCCCTGATGGCCCCCACCCTGGCCCGCGAACTGGAACGCCCCCTGGCGTCCAGCGAGGCCATCGAGGCGGCCGCCGCTCGCCTGGAAACCGACGGATTCGTGCCGCAGCTGCGCCGCCCGGCCGGGGCGACCAACCTGTTCATCGAGGAAGACGACGGGCAGCGTCGCCTGCTGCGCTTCGACGGCCGCACCTTCCGCACCGATCACGCTGCGTACTCGCGCGCGGACCTGCTGGCCGTGCTGGCCGGCGATCCCAGCCGCCTCACGCCCGCTGCCGGCCTGCGCCCCGCCGTGCAGGACGCTCTGCTGCCCACGCTGGCCTTCGTGGTCGGGCCGGGCGAGATCGCGTACGGCGCGCAGCTGCGGGACGTGTACCCGCTGCACGGGCTGGGGCAGCCGCTGCTGTGGCCGCGCCTCAGCGTCACGTGGATCGAACCGAACGTGCGCCGCCTGCTGGGCCGCCTGAACGCCACGGCCGCGCAGGTGCAGGCCGAGCCGGAAGGCGTGCTGGGCCGCGCGCTGGCCGCCGAGCGGGGCGCGGCCGCCGCCAGCGCCGAGCGACTGGCCGCGCTGGACGCCGAGCTGCTCGCCCTGACCGACGAACTCGCCGCGCTGGACCCCACCCTGCACGGCGCGGCGCAGCGCACCCGCGCCCGCACCACCGCGCGCGTGGCGCACCTGCAACACCTCGCCACGCGCGCCCTGGCCCGCGCCGAGAACGACCGCAGCGGCCAGCTGACCCGCCTGAAAGCCCACCTGCTTCCGAACGGCGTGCCCCAGGAACGCGAGATGAACTTCCTGACCTTCCTGCTCAAGCACGGCGACACGCCCCTGCGTCAGCTGCTGGACCTCCCGGCCGGCTGGCAGGGCGAACTCGACATTCCCTGAAGTTCCAGACGCAGCGCGGGCGGCCCCATCCAACCGGGCCGCCCGCCTGCCGTTCCAGTTCGCTACTCGCGCGGGATGTTCACGTCGAACAGGGCGCGCACGAATTCCTGACTGTCGAAGGGTTGCAGGTCGTCGGCCTGTTCGCCCACGCCGATGAACTTGATGGGCACGCCGAGTTCCCGGACGATGGCGACCAGGATGCCGCCCTTGGCGGTGCCGTCGAGTTTGGTGACGATCACGCCGGTCAGGGGGGTGGCCTCGTGGAATTTCTTGGCCTGCTGCAGGCCGTTCTGGCCGGTGACGGCGTCCAGGACCAGCCACGTCTCGGAGGGTTCGGCCGGGTCGGCCTTCTCGACGACGCGGCGGACCTTCTTGAGCTCTTCCATCAGGTTGTGCTTGTTGTGGAGGCGGCCGGCGGTGTCGATGAACAGCAGGTCGGTGCCGCGCGCGGCGCGGGCGCTGGCTCCGTCGAAGGCGACGGCGGCGGGGTCGCCTCCGTCGGTGCCCTGCACGACGGGAATGCCGAGGCGTTCGCCCCACTCGCCGAGTTGCGCGCCGGCAGCGGCGCGGAAGGTGTCCCCGGCGGCGAACATGACGCTCTTGCCGCGGTTCATGTAGTACTGGCCGAGTTTGGCGATGGTGGTGGTCTTGCCGACGCCGTTCACGCCGATGACCATCACGACGTGCCCCTTGGGGTCGACGCCGGTGCGGCGGGCGTCGGGCGCGAAGCCGAGCTTGCGGAATTCGGCGCGGCGGGCGTCGGGTTCGAGTTGCAGGGTCAGGGCGTCCATCAGGGCCTGCTGGAGGTTCTTGCCCTCGGCGCGGCGGATGTCCTCGAGGATCTCCTCGGTGGCGGCGCGGCCCACGTCGGCGGCGATCAGGGCGTATTCGAGGTCCTCGATGGTGTCGAGGCGGTTGGTGACGACGTCCCGGACGTCCTGTCCGAGGAAGCCGGCGGTGGTGTTGATCTGCTGGCGGGTCTTGCTGAGCCCGTCGCGCAGGCGTTCGAGCCAGCTCACGCGCGCGCTCCGGCGGGGTGGGTGGGGGTGACGTTCATGCGTTTACCATAGCGTCCCGGACCCGCGCTGAACCGTTCGGATCACCGCCATCCGGCCCCGTGAACGAAAAACCCCCTCCGGGCGGGAGGGGTGTGCGGGCGGGGCGGGGGCACTCAGCCGGGGTGGTACTCGCGGATCAGGGCGAGTTTCAGGGTGCTCAGGCGTGCGGGGCTGAACACGCCGCGCCCCAGCACGCGGTCCCCGAGAGCCAGGACGGGCACGTGGTCGCCGTGCCGGGCGCGTAATTCCGGGTCGAGGTCCACGTTCACGCTCTGCACCCGGAAGTCCAGGCGGGCGAGGTTCCCGGCGGCCTGCTCGCACAGGTGGCAGCCGGGGCGGGTGTACAGCGTCAGGGTCGGCAGGCCGGGAGGCGGGGTGGGGTCGGGTGCGCTCACGCGGGTTCCAGGACGGCCGGGCGACTCAGGATGCTCATGGCCTGCACCGGGGCGTACATGTCGTTCGAGGAGAGCAGGTCGCCGACGCTGGAGAAGGTCCGCAGCACCTGTCCGCCCTGGCGCACCGCGAAGATCTGGCCGTCCGGGCCGACCTGGATCAGCCAGGGGGCCTCGGTGGGTTCGCCGACCAGGGTTTCCATGGCGAAGGTCAGACCCGGCGTGCCGTCCGCCTCGATCTTACGGACCTTGCGGGCCACGCTGTCCACGATGTACACCGCGCCGAACTGATCGACTCCCAGGCCCTCCAGGGGGCGCAGGCTGTCGCTGTTGCGGTCCAGGCGGAACGCGTAGCGGCTGAGGTACTCGCCCTGCGCGCTGAAGCGCTGCACCTCGTGGTTCCCGGTGTCCAGGACGTAGACGTGCCCGTCGGGCGCGGCGACGATGCCGCTGGGTTTCTCGAAGCGGCCCAGGCCCTGGCCGCGCCCGCCGAAGCGGCGGATGAACCGCCCGAGCGCGTCGAACACCACGACCTGATGCGCCTCGGCGTCCAGCACGAAGACCTGGCCCTGCGCGGCGGCGATCCCGACGGGTTGCAGCAGTTCGCCCTCGTTCAGGCCGTAGGGGCCGAAGCTCAGGAGTTCCGCGCCGTCAGGTCCGAGTTTGCGCACGAGCGCGCCGGCCTTGCCCTGGCGGTAGTCGAGCAGCGTGACGTACAGGTTGCCTTCCGGGTCGCCGGTCATGGCGTTGGGCGCGCCGGGCAGGCCCTGGGCGCCGCCGGTCTGGTCGCGCAGGCTGGCGCGCAGTTTTCCTTTCAGGTCCAGCAGGCGCAGCGTGCCGCGTTTCTCCTGCACGCTCATGGCGAGCGCGATGGGGTCGTTGAAGACCTCGTCGGTCAGGACGCCGGCGTCGATGCGGGCGATCACGTCGTCCAGGGTGGGTCGCTGGGCGGGGTCCTTCTCGATCATGTTCAGGATCAGGTCGTTCAGTTTGCCCGGCACTTCCAGCCGCACCTGCTTGGGCGGTTTGGGCGTCTCGAACACCTGCTGGTGCACCACGGCCTCGTAACTGCCCTTGAAGGCGGTGTGGCCCGTGACCATCTCGTAGGCGAGCAGCCCCAGCGAGTACACGTCGCTGCGGGCGTCCACGCGGTTGCCCTTGGCCTGTTCCGGGGCCATGTAGATGGGCGTGCCGACGCGCGCGCCGGTCATGGTCAGGCGGGTCAGGACCTTCCCGACCGCGATGCCGAAGTCCATGAGTTTCACGCCGCCGTCGCGCAGCACGCCGTCCGTGAAGGCGTTCTTGAGGACCATGACGTTGGCGGGCTTGATGTCGCGGTGCACGACGTTCTGCATGTGGATGTGCCGCAGGGCGTCGGCCAGCGCGCGGATCAGCTGCGTGCCCTCGTGGAAGGTCAGCGTGCGGTTTTCCAGCAGCGCCTCGAGGCTGTCGCCGTCCAGGAATTCCATGGCGATGTAGTGTTCGGGGTCCTGCATGCGGTAGTCGTACACCCGCACGATGTTCGGGTGGTTGAAGCGCTTGAGGACCTCCGCCTCGCGGTAGAAGCGTTTGACGAACTTGGCGTCCGCGAGGTACTTGTCCTGCGGGACCTTCAGGGCGACCACGCGGCCGTCCTGGCGGCGGCGGGCGCGGTACACGCTGCCCATCCCGCCGATCCCGACCCGGTCGAGCACCTCGTACTCCTGAAACCGCAGGTCCGAGACGGTCTGGGTGGTCGTGGGGCGCCGGGACGGGGGCACGGGCGTCGACGTGCGCTGCACCCGCACGGGCTTCTGGGCAGGCGCGCGGCCCGGCCGGTCCAGGCTGGGCATCACGACGCGGCCCAGGCGGAAGGCAGCCGTGACCAGCACGAAGGCCGTGACGGCCAGCACGCCCTGCGCGCGGTTCAGGTTCTCCAGTGCGGGCGGGCCACCCTGGGCGGTCAGGGCGAGACCCCCGACCAGCAGCAGCAGCAGGACGGCCGCCGCCGCGGCCACCACGCTCAGTGCGCGTTCCGGCGCGCGGACGGTCAGCAGGACGCCCACGACGAACAGGGGTACGAGCAACAGCGCGATCACGGTGAAGTACCGGCCGGGCGCGGGAAGGGAAGCAGCGGGAACATTACCCACAGTTATACAGGGCCAGTCTTGCCCTGAGCTTACAGGTTGCGGCTTTCCAGAGCGCGGCGCAGTGACGTGACGCGCCCCGCGGTTCATGCGGCATACTGGATGGGATGCCCACTGTCCTGATCCCGTGCCTCACCCCCGCGGTGAATGGCGGGCGCGCGTGACGACCACCTACTGGACCGAACTGACCGAACTGTTCGAGTACAAGGTCGCCGACGCGCTGGCCGGCCGTGTGCCGCGCGGCGGTCGCCGTTCGCTGGGCCTGCTGCGTGAGGAACTGCTGCAGGCGCCCCTGGAACCCACGCTGCTGCGCCGGCTGATCGAGGCCGACCGGCAGTACCGCGCCGTGCAGAAAGCCGACCGCGCTCCCGAACCGGTCCGGGCGGGCTTCGGCGGCCCGAGCACCTGGGAAGCGCCGGCCAGTACCGAGACGGACGAGTCGCGCGCCTGGGAGGAACTGCAACTGCTCGCGTGGCACCATCAGGCGGCCCGGCAGGTGCGCGAGCAGGCGCTGCGCTGGCAGCGGGAGGCGACCCTGGCGCGCCTGCGGGTGCTGTTCGCGGTCACGGAGAACGCCGAGCGGGCCGGGACCAGCAGTGGCCCCGCCGTGCCGGTCCCGGCCGCGCACGACCCGCTGATGGACCTGCACGACCCGGAAGTGGTGCAGAACCTCGCCGGCGCGCTGTCGAACCTGCTGCTGACCGACACGGGCCGGCAGCGGGTCCGGACGGCGCTGTCGCAGGTGGCGGCCGAGCCGTTCCCGCGCCACCCGGACGAGGACGTGCTGGCCGCCCGCCTGGAAGCGGCCGAGCGCGAACCGCTGGCCGCCGGGGCGCGCGAGTCCCTGATCCGCGCCCTGAAGGCCGAGTACCCCATGCCGCGCGACCCGCGCGAGCGGCCCGCGATCCGCGCGGCGGCGCGCAGCGTCACCGAGTTCCTGGAACCGCTGATGGCCGCCGCGCCCCTCCCGACGCTGGGCGTCGTACCGCACGGCAGCGTCCTGTACGCCCGGCACCCCGCGACCGCCATGCGCGGCCCGGACGAGGGCGCGGACGTGCTGGTCGTGCACCTGCGCGGCGGTCAGGCGGCCCGCTGGCGCGGCCTGGACCTGCTGTGGCAGCCCATCGGCAAGAACTGGCAGATGCAGGTGGGCGGGCAGGTGGCGCTGCTGCGGCCCTCGCGGGACGCGCCGGACGGCCCGCAGAGCATCACGCTGCCCGACACGCAACTGCGCGCCTTCGTCAGCGGCGACTACCTGATGCTGCGCCTGGAAAGTCAGGCGGCGCTGGAACTCGGCAAACGGGCGTCGCTGGGGCGGGCCGTGTCGCTGCTGCTGGATCCGGGCGGCGAGTTCGTGTTCCTGCGGCTGGCCCGCGCGGCCGCGCAACTGCTGCGCGGCGCGGCGCTGGACCTGCCGTCCCTGCAGGGCGCGTCGGCCCGCAAGTACCACGACGCCACCCCGGACGCCCTGATGGCCTTTGCCCGCAAGGGCGTGGAGTCCCTGATGGTGCGCCTGGCCCGCACGGACCCCGTGCAGGCCGCCCAGACCTTCCACGCGGCGGCCGAGGCACTCGGCGTGCATCCGCTGCTGGGCCGCCGCCTGCACGAGGCGCTGCACGTGGCGCTGCGCAGCCCCGAGACGCTGCCCGAACCGCAGGCGGGCGAGACCTTCGAACTGCCCGACACCGGCGGGTTCCTCAGCGTGCAACTCGGGGACGCGCCCCTGACCCTTCAGGCAGGCACGCGGTCCGTGACGCTGCGGATGGATTACAAGTCCGAGCTGGCCGTCGTGATTCCCGGTCACGCACCCATGATCCTGCAGGACCTGCTGGTGGTGCGCGTGCCGGACCTGAACGTGATCCTCGTGCGGCACGGCACCTGGCTGGCCGCCGCCGCCGGGCACGACGAGGCGCTGGACGTGATCGGCCCGGACCTGCAGGTGCGCGCCAAACCGTCCCTGCTGCACTGATCCAGGCTCACGGCGTTTCTCAGAACCATGCCGTCCGTGCCGGTCCGGTATCGGCCCAGTGGGTTCCGGGCGTGGCGCTCACGGACGGCAGCGGCCCCCGGTCCGTCCATGAGTGCTGATGGAATTCATACGAAACGTGCAGAACGTGCCGCGCGGGGCCGCCTTCGCTTACCATGGGCAGCATGTCTGCGGTGTCCCGTTCTCCTTCCCTGGCCGTTCTGATTCCGGCGTTCAACGAGCAGGACACGGTGGGGGCCGTGGTCAGGGTGGCGCTGGAGTTCACGCCGGACGTGGTCGTGGCTTCCGACGGCAGCAGTGACGGAACGGCGCAGGCCGCGCGGGACGCCGGGGCGCGGGTCGTGGAACTCGCGCAGAACGGCGGCAAGGGTGCGGCGCTGCTGGCCGCGCTGCACGCCACGACCGCCGAACTGGTCGTGCTGCTCGACGCGGACCTGACCGGCCTGAGCGCCGCGCACCTGCAGATCCTCGCGGCGCCGGTGCAGGAAGGGCGGCTGGACATGAGCATCGGGGTGTTCGAGGGCGGCGGGTTCGTGACCGACTGGGGCAACAAACTCACGCCGCACCTGAGCGGGCAGCGCGCCTGCCGCCGCGAGTGGCTGCTGGGTGTGCCGGGGCTGGATCAGGAGCGCTGGCCGGAACCGGCGATCACCCGGCACCTGAAGGTCACGGGGGCGCGCTGGGCGTACGTGGAACTGTCGAACGTGGCGCAGGTCGTCAAGGAGAAGAAACGCGGGTTCTGGCGCGGCGCCACGGCCCGCACCCGCATGTACGCGTCGCTGCTGACGTACGGCGTGCGCCGTCGCAAACCCTGAGCGTCGGGGGTCGGCCTGGCACGCTTCAGCGCAGCAGGTCGATGACGCTGCCGTCGGCCGTCTGGTAACGCACGATCCCCACGGTGGGCACGAAGTACGTGGTCTGCACGCTGACCTTGCCGCCCGCCGTGGTCTCGGTGCGGATGGTCAGGGTGTTGAACGTGCCGCCCGCGAGTTTCAGCGGGGTCACGCCGGTCACGGTCGAGCGGGTCCTGAGGGTGCCGGCGCTGCCGGTCCAGCTCCGGCCGGGCGACAGCGGGCCGGGCGGGTAGATGTTCAGCGGCGAGGCGTACCAGCTCAGGCGGCCCCCGGCGTTCACGCCGCGCAGCCACACACTGCCGTCCGCGCGGTGTTCGATCAGGTCCTGGGTGTAGGTGGTGCTGCCGTACTGGTGGCTGACCGGCACCACCCGCACGCCCCGGTGCGTGATGGGGGCGCCGACGACCTGCGTCTCGCCGCTGGAGTACGTCCAGCGCGTGCCGGGACGGTGAGGGTAGTAGTTGGTGTCCACGGGCGGCGCGCCCAGCGCACCCTGCCACAGCAGGGCGGCCAGCGGGAACAACCGGGCGAGGCGGGCGGAGGGTCGGGCGGGAGCGTGCATCGCGTTCCAGCTTAGTGCAGGTCTCTCACGCGCGCCTGACGGAACGCGGCGGGCGTCCACAGGAGCAGTGACGGTTCCGCCGGGAACGCACGGTGCGTCCGGGAACCGTCACTGCCCTGGGCTGGGTTATTTCAGGAAGGCCTGGTACCACAGGGCGCTGTCTTTCAACAGGCGTTCCTGGGTGGCGTAATCGACGTACACCAGTCCGAAGCGTTTCTGGTAGCCGTGCGCCCACTCGAAGTTGTCCATCAGGGACCACGCGAAGTAGCCGCGCACGTCCACGCCGGCCTGGGTGGCGTCCAGCAGGGCGCTGAGGTGGGTGCTGATGAACTCGGTGCGGCGCGGGTCGTGCACGCGGTCGCCGCTGCGTTCGTCGGCGAAGGCGGCGCCGTTCTCGGTGATGTAGATGGGCGGCAGGGCCGGGTAGTCGGCTTTCAGGCGCAGCATCAGGTCGGTCAGGCCCTGCGGGTGGATCTCCCAGCCCATGTCGGTCACGCTGGCGCCTTCGGGCATCACGCCGCCCTGCGCGCCGATCACGCCGCGCGAGTAGTAGTTGACGCCCAGGAAGTCCATCGGCGCGGCGATCAGTCGCAGGTCGCCGTCCTGCACGGGGGGCGCGTCGGCCACCACGTCCTCCCAGGTGTCGGCCGGGTACTCGCCGCGCAGCAGGGGGTCCAGGAACCAGCGGTTGAGGCGGCCGTCGGCGTGCCGGGCGGCCCTGATGTCCTCGGGGCGGTCGCTGGCGCTTTCCTGCGGGCCGAGGTTCAGGACGATGCCCGCCTGGGACTGCGGGGCGTGGCGGCGGATTTCGGGCATGGCGAGGCCGTGGCCCAGCATCAGGTGGTGCGCGGCGCTCAGGGCGGCGGCGCGGTCGCGGGTGCCGGGGGCGTGCTCGCCGATCTCGTAGCTCAGGACCGAGGAGCACCACGGTTCGTTCAGGGTGGCGTAGCTGACCACGCGGTTACCCAGGCGCCCGGCGACGGCCGCCGCGTACTCGGCGAAGGCGTAGGCCGTGTCGCGGTTGGTCCAGCCGCCCTGGTCCTGCAGCGTGGCGGGCAGGTCCCAGTGGTACAGCGTGACGTGGGGTTGCACGCCGCGTGCGAGCAGGCCGTCGGTCAGGCGTTCGTAGAAGTCCAGGCCGGCCGGGTTCACGGGGCCGCGTCCGGCGGGGATGACGCGGGGCCACGCGACGCTGAAGCGGTAGGCGTCGACGCCCAGCGCGGCGATCAGGTCCAGGTCCTGTTCCCAGCGGTGGTAGTGGTCGCAGGCGACCGCGCCGCTGCTGCCGTCGCTGATGCGGCCCGGCTGGGCGCAGAACACGTCCCAGATGCTGGGGCTGCGGCCGTCTTCCTGCGCGGCGCCCTCGATCTGGTAGGAGCTGGTGGCGACGCCGAACACGAATCCGGCGGGGAAGTCGCGGCGGGTCAGGTTGGCGGCGCGGGCGGCGGGCGTCAGGGCAGCGGTGTCGGTCAGGGTGTTCGTCATGTCAGGTACTCCTGTGCGGCGGGGGCGGAGGGGCGACGGTGGAGTGTGGTGGCGGGATGTGACGGGCCGGGGAACAGCGGCTCAGCCCTTGGTGGCGCCGGCGGTCAGGCCCTCGATCAGCTGGCGGGAGGCCAGGGCGAACAGGATCAGCAGCGGCACGACGGTCAGGGCGACACCGCACATCAGGGCGCCCCAGTCGGTGTTCGCGATGCCCTGCATGGAGCGCAGCGCCAGGGGCGCGGTGTAGGTCTCGGCGGTACGGAAGATGATCAGCGGCCCCAGGAAGCCGTTCCAGGACTGCACGAACGTCACGAGGCCCAGCGTGGCCATGGCCGGGCCGGTCAGGGGAACGATCACGCGGCGGAAGATGCCGAATTCGGTGGCGCCGTCGATGCGGGCCGCCTCGACCAGTTCGCGCGGGATGGAACTGCCGATGTACTGCCGCATCAGGAAGATCCCGAAGGCGCTCGCCATGCCCGGCACCCACAGGGCGCGCGGCTGGTCGATCCAGCCCAGCGCCTGCATGATCAGCGCGTACGGGACGATGTTCAGTGTGCCGGGGATCAGCATGGTGGCCAGCAGCAGTCCGAACAGCACCTCGCGGCCCTTGAACGAGAACATCGCGAAGGCGTACCCGGCCAGCGTGCAGAAGAACAGCGTGAAGCCGGTGGTCAGCACCGCGAGGTACAGGCTGTTCCAGAGGTTGCGCCAGAACGGCACGCGTTCCACGAGGTTACGGTAGTTCTCGTCGAGGTTACTACCGAACCAAGTGGGCGGCGGCAGCTGGAAGATGTCGCTGCGGGTGTGCGTGGCGAACACGAACATGAAGTAGAACGGCGCGATGGTCAGCAGGGCGCCCAGGGCGATCAGCAGGTACGCGCCGATGCGTTTGCCGTCCAGGCTGGGGGCGCGGCGGGCGGGGCGGTCGGGTGTGGGGGCGGTGGTCATGGTCAGTCCCTTCCGGCGAGGCCGCTGCGGCCGAAGGCGCGGTTGTTCACGAGGGTCAGCACGCCGATCACGAGGAACAGCAGCCAGGACATGGCGGCGGCCACTCCGGCGTCCGAGTACGAGGCGTAGGTGCGGTACATGTACATCACGGTGGTCAGGCCGGCCTGTCCGGCGCCGCCGCTGCCGTTGGTCAGGATGAACGGCTCCTCGAACAGTTGCAGGCCGCCGATCAGGCTGAGGGTCACGGCGATGAACATGATGGGCCGCAGCAGCGGCAGCGTGATGTAGCGGAACTGCTGGGCGCGGGTGGCGCCGTCCACGCTGGCCGCCTCGTACAGTTCACGCGGGATGGCCTGCAGGCCGCTGAGGTACAGCAGCATGTTCCAGCCGGTGTAGCGCCACACGACGACCATGGCGACGGCGCTCTGCACGTACTCCTTCTCGCCCAGCCAGTTGATCTTCTCGGAGGGGAACAATGCGCCGATCAGCGGCAGGCCGCTCAGGGCGTTCAGGACCGAGTTGATCACGCCGTACTGCCACGAGAACAGCGTGAAGAAGATCACCGAGATCGCCACGATGGACGTGATGTACGGCAGGAAGTACACGGCGGTCACGAAGTTCTGCATGCGCCGCAGGCCACCCTGGATGGCGAAGGCCAGCGGAATGGCGATCAGGTGCTGCGGCAGGCCCGAGAGCAGCGCCAGGATGGCGGTATTCTTCAGGGACTGCCAGAAGGTCGGGTCGGTCAGGTTGTCGGTGTAGTTGCGCAGGCCCACGAACTTCATCTCGCCCAGGCCGGTGCCGGGCTGCCACTGGTGGAAGCTCAGGTAGGCGTTGAACAGGATCGGGAACAGCCCGAACGCGAAGAACAGGATGAAGAACGGACTGATGAACAGGTACGGCGCGTACCGCCGCTGGAAGTCACTCCAGCTGGGGCGGCGGCGGGGTTTGGATGGTTTCAGGGTTGCTTGCATGCCTGTGGTCTCCAGGGCCTGTGCTGCGCAGGCGGTGCGACGCGCCGACCGGGTGGGGGTGGGCGGGGGCCGGGCGGAACGCGCGGGGCAGGTCCGGCGCCTCTGAACGGGCGAACGGACCTGCCCCTCGCCGGCGTGGTTCAGCGGGCGCGGCGGGTGATCAGGTTCTTCGCCTCGGTCAGGGCGGCCGTGATGTCCTTGCTGCCGTCAAGGACGCTGTTCAGGGCGTCGTTCACGATCTGTTCGGCGATGGGGTCGAGCTTGTTCACGTCCAGCGGCTGGATTTTCAGCGCGGCCTGACGCCACAGCACGCGGGCTTTCTGGCCGTTCAGGTACGGCACGCCCTCGTTGAAGACGGGGTCGTTCGCGGCCGAACGCAGCGCGGGGAACGCGCCGGTGGTCTTGAACGCCATGACCTGCTGGTCCTTGTTGGTGGTCAGGTACTTGATGAGCGCCCAGGCCTCGGTCTTGTGCTGGCTCTGCTGGGGGATGCCGTAGAAGGAGCCGCCCCAGCTGGCGAAGGTGTTGCCCGGCAGCTGCTGCGAGCCCCACTTGCCGCTGAAGTCCTTGGCGAGCCAGTTCTGCATGTGCCCGACCAGCCACGCGCCGCTGAACTCGGTGGCGAGGTTGCCTTTCTGGAAGGCGGTGGTCCACTCGGGGCTGAACGCGCCGCCGGCGCGGGCGTCGAGTTTGGCGTCGCGGATCTGCTTGGCGATGGTGAAGGCACGCACGAAGCGGGGGTTCTTGGGATCGACCAGCACGTTGTTGTTCTTGTCGAAGAACAGGCCCTCGCCGCTCTTGAGGCCGGTGCGGATGATGATCTGCGCGGCCTGCCCGGCGTCGGGGATCAGGAAGGAGCCGGGGTTGGCGGCGACGACCTTGCGGCCGTTGCTGATGTAGCTTTCCCAGCTGGAGTTCAGGGAGGCGGCGCTCACGCCGGCTTTCTTGAGCATGTCGGTGCGGTAGAACATCGCGCCGGGACCGATGTCGGTGGGCATGCCGACCATGCGGCCGTCCTGGGTCATGGCCTGCGGGTAGGTGTACGCCACGAACTGGTTGCGGAACTGCCCGGCATTGTAGGGGGCCTTGCTGATGTCGACCAGACCGTTGCCTTCCGCGAAGCGGGCGACGTAGCCGAAGTCGATGGCGACCACGTCGGCGGCGCCCTTGCCGGTGGAGAGCGCGGTGGTCAGGGCGGTGTGGTGGTCGGCGTAGGCCAGCGAGTTGATCTTGACCGTGATGTTCGGGTAGAGCTTGTTGAAGCCGGGCAGCGCGGCCTTCACGACGCTGTCGAGGTCGGGGAAGACGCCGACGGTGATGGTGGTTTTCTGGGCGCTGGCGCTGCCGAGGGCGGCGCAGAGGACGGCAGTCAGGGTCAGGGTCAGTCGGGGCAGCTGGCGCATGGTGGTTCCTCCGGGAGCAGGGGCGGGTGGGGGCCGTGGCAGACCGCTCAGGTGTCGCCATGAGGCACGCGGCGCGCGGTGGCGGCGTGTGGCACGGCGTTTCGTTCGCGGGTGAACGAGAGGTCTGAACTTTCGGTTCTGCTTGGGGTTACTGTACTCGCCTTTTGAAAGCGCTGTCAAGACGGGAAGTGCCCTCCCCTCTCATCGTCAGGCTGGCAGGAGCGTGTATATCGATTCAGACTGTCTGGAAGCGCGTCTCTCCAGTCAAAGGTGAAAGAATGCCCTTTCATGCGGGTTCCGTCTGTTTCGTCAACTCTCCGGCAGGGCACCGGGTTGCCAACTCCATGCCCGGAATCCTCTTCAGGCTGTTGACGAGACACACCGCCGCGCATGGAGGCATCAGGAACGGGAACTCCTGATGCCTCCATGCGGAGGGCAGCTCTGCGAATGTCATACGGATTCCGTTTGTTTCGCTGACAATCCGGAACTTCACCGGATTGTCAGCTCCACGTCCGGAGGGGCGTTTCTCTCCTACTCTGCGGGGCAGCTCTACGAGTCGCATCCGCTCGGATTGAAGGGTCTTTGCAGCCCCTTCAATCCGAGTCCGTATCAGGCGGGGCCGGCAGTCTCCGGGTGCGGTCAGCGGCCCCGGCGGCTGGCGACGGATTCGCGCAGCATCAGTTCCTGGCGCGGCTCGAAGGGCTCGATGGTCTCGTCGCGCAGCCGGGACAGGACGTAACGGGCCAGCCACTGCCCCATCTCACCCATGGGTTGCCGGACCGAGGTGAGCGGCGGCATGGTGTACGACGAGCCGGGCAGGTCGTCGAAGCCCACGAGCGACATGTCGTCCGGGACGCGCAGGCCCAGGCGGTACAGCGCGAGGCGCGCGCCGTAGGCCATCTGGTCGTTCGCCACGAACACCGCCGTCATGTTCGAGTGCCCCTGAAGCAGGCGCTGCATGCCGATCAGGCCGCTGGGTTCCTGAAAGTCGCCCTGCACGACCAGGGTGGGGTCGAAGCGCAGGCCGCGTTCCTGCAGGGCGTCGCGGTAGCCGTCCAGGCGTTCGCGGGCGTCGGTGTGGTCGCCCGGACCGCTGATGTGACCGATCACGCGGTGGCCGCGTCCGATCAGGTAGTTCACGAGGTCGCGGGCGGACTGCCGGTTGTCCATGGCGAGCGACACGCCGCCGTGCGCGCTGAGGTCGATGGTGCGGCCCAGCACGCCGATCGGGAGCCGGGCCGCCAGGGCGTGCAGGTCGTGGTCAGGCATCTGGCCGCCCAGGATGATCATGCCTTCCACGCGGCGGTTGAGCAGCAGCGCGACGGCGTGTTCTTCCTCGTCGGTGCGCCAGTGGCCGCTGATGATGATCGGGGAGTAGCCGCTGCCCATCAGGCCGCGTTCGATGCCGCTCAGGGCGTCGTTGTAGAAGGGGCTGGCGATGTCCGGGGTCAGGACGCCGATGCTGCCGGACGCGCCGGTGGCGAGGCTGCGCGCGAAGGTGTTGGGCGTGTACCCGAGTTTGTCGATGGCGAGGCGGACCTGCCGGGCCTTGGCGTCGTTGACGCGGGCGGTGCCGTTCAGGATGCGTGAGACGGTACTGGGGGACACGCCGGCCTCGCGGGCGACCTCGCTGAGGGTGACGGCGCGGTTCATGCGGTGCCAGCCGGCCGCGCAGGAGTCCGGACGCAGCGGCGTGCGTGGGTGGGCACGGTCACTTGAAACATACCCGCACTGTACCTGAAAGCGCTTTCACATTCCATGCCTGCATCCGATCAACCCACCCGCACGGCCCTACTCCTGATCGCGGCCCAGGTCCGTGCCCCGTCGGGTCGCCTGCACGACCGCCTCGATCAGCCCGCCGCGCACGCCCGCCGATTCCAGCGCCGCCAGTCCCGCGATGGTCGTGCCGCCCGGACTGGCGACCTCGTCCTTGAGCATCGCCGGATGCGCCCGCAGCTGCAACAGCTCGCCGGTCGAGACGAGCAGCTTGGCGGCCAGCTCGTTCGCCAGCGGGCGCGGCAGGCCCATGCGCACGCCCCCGTCGGCCAGCGCCTCGGCGACCACGGCCACGTAGGCCGGGCCGCTGGCACTCATGCCGGTAAAGGCGTTGAACAGGTGTTCGGGCAGCTCGTAGGCGTCCCCGACCGCCGTGAACAGGTGACGCGCGAACGCCAGGTCGCCCGCGTCGGTCGCCTCGCGCGGACCCGTGATGGCCGTCTGGCTGCGCCCGATGGTCGCCGCGAGGTTCGGCATGACCCGCACCACCCGTTTCGTGCCGAGGCGGCGGGTCAGCGCGGCCGCGCTCACGCCCGCCATGGTGCTGATGTACCCGGCGTTCTCCTGCGCCAGCCACTCGGCCGCTTCCGGAAACACGCGGGGTTGCAGACTGATCAGGATCCGCTCGGCGGCCGGCAGTTGCGCGGCCGTCACGACGCGCGCCCCGGTCCGCTCGGCGATCTCCTCACTGCGGGCGGTGTTCAGGTCCAGCAGGCCGATCTCGGAGGCCGGCATCACGCCGCGGGCCACCACGCCTTCCAGCAGGGCCAGGCCCAGCTTTCCCACACCGACGATCACGAGTTTCATGCGGGCCAGTATAGGTGCGCCCCCCTGGCCCACGCGCGCGCCGCCCCGCAGATGTGCAGACCGCCGCGCCGCCGTCAGTGCAGGGCGGCCGGCAGTGCAAGCCTCAGTGCAACCCTCAGTGCAACCCTCAGTGCAGGGCCGTGTCGAACGGTTCGGCGGGCGGCCCGGACCATGCGGGCGATTCCAGCATGATCAGGAAAGTCTCGACCAGATCCGGGTCCAGGTGCGTGCCCGACACGCGCCGCAGCTCGCGCAGCGTGTCGGCCCGCGACCACGGGGCCTTGTAGGGCCGCTCGCTGCTCAGGGCGTCGAACACGTCCACGACCGCGAACAGGCGCGCCAGCAGCGGAATGTCGCGGCCGCTCAGACCGTCGGGGTAGCCGGTGCCGTCCCAGCGTTCGTGGTGGTGCCGGACGATCTGCAGCACCTCGGTCGGCACGAGGCCCTGTTCGCGCAGCAGCGTCTCGCCGATCGTGACGTGCCGCCGCATCCAGCGCCGCTCGGGGGCGGTCAGGGCTCCCTGCTTGTGCAGCACGTCGTCGGCGATGGCGATCTTGCCCAGGTCGTGCAGGTACGCGCCCCAGCGCAGGTGCGCGAGTTGCGTGCTCGGCAGGTCCAGCGCCTGCCCCAGCCGCAGCGCCAGGGCGGTCACGCGGTCGGTGTGACCCTTGGTCTCGAAACTGCGGTACTCCAGCACGCGGCCCAGCACCCGGAAGGTCTGCTCGCGTACCTGCGCGAGGTCCCGCAGGACCCGCTGCTGCTCGCTGGCCTTGCCCACCTGCCCCGCCAGGACGCTCAGCAGCGGCAGCGTGGCTGGCGGGGGCGGGGCGGCGTGCAGCAGCGCCAGCACGCCGGTCGTCTGACCGCCCACCTGCACGGGACTGACGCTCAGGAACGCGGGGGCCGGGCCGGGCAGCGTGAGCTGACGCGCCTCACCCTGACCGGACGCGCGCCACAGTTCGGTCTGCACCTCGGGGGCCCGCAGCGCCGTCACGCGGCCGGCCGAGGCCGCCAGGTCACGCCCGGCGTCACCCGCGACGGGCCCGCCGGGAGCCGTCAGGTACGCGCCGCCCACCGCGCCACCGTCGCCGGTCAGGTGACTCAGGCCGCGCCCGGCGATCTGACTGGGAATCTGACTGTCTCCCAGACTGCCCAGCACGCTCAGCAGCGTCGGCGAGAGCGTCACGCCGCCCTCCTGCCGCCGCTCCAGACCGCGCGGGCCGGTGGCGTGGGCAGGATCGCGGGCCGCGCGGCCCAGCGTGTCCCAGATCAGGTCGTCCGGGTCGCTCAGCCACGGCTGCGCCGAGGCGTCCAGCTGGAACGCCCACGCGCCGCCGGCCGCCTCGGGGGACGTCAGCGGGACCAGCAGGGTCCACCCGCCGGGCGTTCCCAGGTCCAGCAGGGCCGGGGTGGGCGGCGTGGCGCGGCCAGGGCCGCGCATCAGGTGGAGGCTGCGCGCGGCGCGGCGCAGGGCCGGGGCGTCCAGCGTGCCGGTCTGCAGCAGCGCGCCGCGTGTGGTCAGCAGGGCCGCGCCGCGCGCGCGGGTCAGGCGCTGCGCGGCCTGCAACGCTTCCTCGGGCAGGGCGTGGCCGTCGCGCAGCGCCTGCGCGGCCCCCTGCAGGTCCAGGCTCAGGCGGGCCGCGCGGGCGACGCGGGTCAGTTCGGCCTGCCGGGCGGCGGCGCGCGCCGGGACGAACAGGGCGTGCGCGGCGGCGTGCGCGTCCGGGCCGGGGGGTGCGCCGAGCCACAGGCGGCCCAGCGTGGCGTGCGGTGGGCCGATATTCAGGGCGTGCAGGGCCGGGGCGGGCGGGTGCAGGGTCGCCGGGTGCAGGTGCAGGTCGGTCAGTTCCTCGCCGTCACTGAGTTGCGCGCGCAGCACGCCGGCCCGCCGCAGAAACGGCATGGCGGCGTCCAGCGCCTGCGCGGGCGGCAGGGTCAGGCAGCCCAGCAGTTCGGCAGGCAGGTCGGCAGGCCGGGCCGCGTGCAGGGCCGGTCCCGCCGCGTGCCGGGCGGGCCGTCCGGACCAGTCCAGGCGCAACTCCGGCCCGCCCGGCACGGCGGCTTCCAGCACGGCGCACAGCGCCTGCCGGTGCGCGCCGGCCAGCCGGACGGCCCGGTGTCTGGGCCGGCGCAGCGTCACCCGTTCGCCCCAGGCGGCGCGGTGCAGGTCCAGGGTGCCCAGCATGACCAGCCACGGCAGGGCGGCGTGCCGGACGGCGCGGGGACCGGACCAGTCGAGCGGCCCTCCCCGCTCCGGCAGGGTCAGGTGCAGGTGATCCGTTCCGGTGGCGGAACCGGGTTCCGGCCGGGCCGGTGGGGTGATGGGTGGGTCGGTCCTGCGGGCCATGGGCGTCGTCCTCCGGGCGGTGTGCGCTGACCGGCAGTGTAAGGCCCGGACCTGACCGGGTGGAAGGTTCCGGTCTGGGGGGGGAGCGGCCATCACACCGGCCGCAGGAACGTGACTGGCGCAGGAACGTGACTGGTGCAGGAACGTGACTGGCACAGGAACGTGAGTGGCGCGGGGCGCGCAGTAGACTGAGGGGATGCTGGTCTACCATCTTCCCGGAACGTTCGAAACGCGCGAGGATCACCTCGACCTGCTGTGGGAGGCCGGCGCGACCGGCCTGGAGGAACGCGCCGGCCTGATCCGCGCGTACTTCGACGAGCAGACCGACCTGCCCGCTGACATCAGCGACGGCGAGTGGCGGGACGAGGCCGATCAGGACTGGCAGGCGGAATTCAAGGCGAACCTGCGGCCCGTGCCTGCCGGGCGCGTGACCATCGTGCCACCGTGGCTGCGCGCCGAGGTGCCGTCCACCCAGGTGCCGCTGATCATCGAGCCGGGCATGGCCTTCGGGACCGGGCACCACGCGACCACCCGCATGGCTGTCGAGGCGCTCTCGGCGCTGGACCTGGGCGGGCAGACCGTGCTGGACGTGGGCACCGGCAGCGGCGTTCTGGCCATCGCGGCGGCGCTGCTGGACGCCCGCTACGCGCTGGGCGTGGATATCGACCCGGTCACCATTCCGATTGCCACGGAGAACGCGGAGCAGAACGGCGTTCCGGCGGGCCGCGCGGCGTTCATGGTGGGCACGCTGGGTGACGACCTGCCGGGCGACGTGGTGACAGACGGTGTGTTCGACGTGCTGGTCGCGAACCTGTACGCGGAACTGCACGACCTGCTGGTGGGCGCGTATGTGGGGCACCTGCGCGCGGGCGGGCCGCTGATCCTGACCGGCATCCTGGTCAGCAAACTGCCGCTGGTGCAGGGCGCCCTGGACCGCGAGGGCTTCACGGACGTGCAGGTGCGAACCGACGGCGACTGGGCGCTCGTGACCGCCCGCAACGCATGACCGCCGACCGGCCCGACCAGTCCCGCCCCGATCAACCCCGTGCCGATCTGCCCCGCCACCGGGTGCGGGTCCCGGCCCTCTCGGCGGTCATGACGCTGGGGTCGGGCGAGGCGCGGCACCTGCACGTCCTGCGCCTGCGGGCCGGGGACGCCCTGCGCGTGTTCGACGGTCAGGGCGCCGAGGCGCTGGCCACCCTGACCGAGCTGGAGGAAGTGCGGGCCACGCTGCATCTGGGCGAGGCCATCGAGACGCACCTGGAAACGCCGTACCCGGTCACGCTGGCCGTGGCCCTGCTGAAGGGCGACAAGCTGAGCGACGTGGTGCGCGCCGCCACGGAACTCGGCGTGAGCGCCGTGCAGCTGACCGTCACATCCCGCGCGGACGCCCGCGAGATCGGCGCGCAGAAACTCGAACGCCTGAACCGCGTGGCGCAGGAGGCCGCCAAGCAGTCGCGCCGCAGCGTGATTCCACCCGTGCTGGCCCCCATTCCGCTGGCGGGCGTGCCGCTGGCCGGGCAGGTGTTCGTCGCGCAGCCCGGCTCGAACACGCGCCTGACCGACGTGCTCGACTGGTCGGCGCCCGTGACCCTGATCACCGGCCCGGAAGGCGGCCTGACCGACGCCGAGGTCGCGCGACTGGTGGCAGGCGGCGCGCACGCGGTGACGCTGGGGCCGCGCATCCTGCGGGCCGAGACGGCCCCGGTCGCGCTGCTGGGCGCCATCGCCGCGCTGGGTCTCTAGAAACCGGACTCCGCTGGCTACAGCTACAGGGTGGGCGCGGGTTCCGCGTACGGCACGAGTTGCCGCCAGGACTGCACGTTCCCGATCTGCACGGTCACGAAGCGTTCCAGCGCCCGCCACAGCGCGGGCCGCAGCGCGGGGGGCAGCGGGGCGTCCATGCTGGCGCGCACGGTGCGGCGGGCCACGCCCCGCAGGAACTCCAGCGCGTCGGGCGGGTAGGCGGGCAGCGCGGCGCAGTCACGGCACAGCAGTTGCCCGCCCAGCGGGTCCGGGTGCGCCGGTTCGGGCGCGCGGCAGCGGGCGCAGTGCGCGGTCTGCGGGACGAACCCGGCCAGGGCCAGCAGTTTGTAACTCATGACCAGCGCCACCCATTCCGGATCCGGCTGGTGCGCCACGCCGCGCAGCGCGCCCGCGAACAGCTCGAAGGCCTGCTCGCTGAACTCGCCTTCCTGGAACAGCGCGTCGGCGAATTCGGCCATCAGGTGCGCGAAGGCGTAGCGTTCCGGCTGCGCCAGGGTGGGCAGCGCGCCCTCCAGCACGGCCTGCTGCACGCTGGCGAGGTCGTTGTGAGGTCCCTGGTAGACCTGCACGTGCACGTGGTGAAACAGGTTCAGGCGGCTGGCGAGCGGGCCGCGCACCCCGCCGCGCGCCACGGCCTTCAGCTTGCCCTGCGGGGTCAGCAGCGAGAGCAGGATGTCCCCGGCGGGCGTCACGCGGCGGCGGATGACGACGCCGCTGCGGTTGGCGGTGCGGGACCTCAAGGGCGCTGCCCGCGTGGCGGGGTGGTGCGGGGCAGGAGGCAGGTCACAGCTTCCAGTTTACTGCGCCTGTGCGGGCGGCCCTGTGCCCGTTTCCACTTTGCTGCGCGGCACTCCCCCCTACACTGGGCACAATGAAAGACCCGCACCACAAGGGCGCGCCCGCGCAGGCGCACGATGTCAGGGACCTGCTGCGGGAACTGTTCCCCGAAACGCACCGCGAGCTGTTCGGCGAGCAGGACGCCGCCCGGCCCGCCGTGCCCACGCTGGGCCTGTACCCGGTCGCGGACGGCCGGCTGGCGCTGGTGCACGGCGAGCAGCTGGCCGAGTTCACGCCGCTGGACCCGAAAACGCGTGGCGTACTGCACTGCGACCTGTGCCATTACACCCGCAGCCGCAGCGAGGCCGCGCTGTACCGCGTGCAGGTCGCCGCGCGCCGCACGCGGTACATGACGCTGTGCACCGCCACCGAGGGCTGCCAGAAACGCGCGGGCACGCGCGGGCTGGAGTCCCTGGCGGGCCGCATCTTCCCCATCGAGCCGATCGGTCCCGGCGATCACTGATATGGATTCCGTTTGTTTCGCCGACAACCCGGAACATCGCCGGGTTGCCAGCTCCACGCCCGGAACCCGTTTCGCTCCCACTCGCTCTTCTACGAAGCTCTACGAGTCCGCTCGGATTGAATGGGTTGCAAAACCCATTCAATCGGAGTCCGTATGACGCCCTGAGCTGAAAAGCGGATGCGCGGGGCGCGGACGTGTGATCTGCTACGCGGCATGAACGAGCACACGCTGCCCTCCGCGCAGGACACCCCTGCCGACCTGTCGTTCCGGGATCTGTCGTTTCGTGACCTGGGAACCGCTGGGTACGCGGCGCTGCTGACCCTGGCGCACCCGGAGAAACCCACGGACGCCGTGAGCCTGGAGCGGCTGGCGGCGGGACGACTGCCGGGAGAGCATCACTCGCAGCGCGGGGCGTTCCTGGGCGGCGCACTGGTCGGGGCGGTGCAGACGGGCGTGCCGGGCATGGACAACCACGACGGGTGGCTGGACCTGACGGTCACGCTGCACCCGGAGTACCGCCGCTCCGCGCTGGCTGACTCACTGGTCGAGTACGGCCTGGACGTGCTGCGCGCGGCGGGCGCGCGGGTGGCCGTCACGCGCCTGCGGGAGGGCTGGTGGGAGACCGGGCACCTGCTGCGGCGCGGCTGGGCGGAACACGACCGCATGTGGAGCAGCGTCCTGGACCTGCGTACCGTGGATTTCGCGGCGTTCGCGGACGAGGAAGCCCGCGCCCTGGCGAGCGGGGTGCGCGTCGTGTCGCTGGCCGACCTGACCGCCCCCGGCGCGGACCCCTGGGACACGCAGCCGCACGAGCATTACGACCTGATCCGCGCCCTGCTGACCGACGTGCCCAGCGCGACGCCCGTGCAGGTCTGGCCGTTTGAGGTCTGGCAGATGCGGATGCCGCAGCGCGAACTGGACCCGCGCGGCCTGATGATTGCCGTCGCCCCGGACGGCACGTGGGTGGGCACCAGTCAGCTGGCGCAGGTGCTGACCGCCCAGCCGGGCCACCTGCACAACGGCCTGACCGGCGTGCGCCGCGAGTGGCGCGGCCACGGCCTTGGCCTCGCCCTGAAACTCGCGGCGGCCCGCGCGGCCCTGGCACGCGGCTTCACGCACTCGCACACCGGCAACCACACCGGGAACGCCCCCATGCTGGCCATCAACGACCGCCTGGGCTTCACGCGCGAGGCGGCCATGGTCACCCTGAAGCGGGCCGTGGAGGGTGGTCAGTAGGAAGCGGGCCAGCGCCCACCTTCAGCGCGTTCCACTTCCCACTCCCCGTTCACTCCGTCCCGCTGCCCGCCGCCTGCGTTCCGCGCACGTTCCTGAGCAGCATCGCGTCGCCCAGCGAATAGAAGCGGTACTCGCCGTGCAGGGCGGCGTCGTAGGCGGCGCGGATGCGGTCCTCTCCAGCGAAGGCCGCCACGAGCAGCAGCAGGGTGCTGCCGGGCAGGTGCAGGTTGGTGATCAGCAGGTCCGGGACGTTCACGGGCGTGCCGGGCGTGATGAAGATGCGGGTGTCGCCCTCGCCCGCGCGAACCTGCGTGCCGTCCCAGGCGCTTTCCAGCGTGCGGACGGTGGTGGTGCCGACCGCGATGACGCGCCGTCCGGCGGCGCGGGCGTGGTTGATGGCCTGCGCCGCCTCGGGTGTCACGGAGTAGCGTTCGGCGTGCATGGTGTGATCGGCGACGGGTCCGGTGACGGGTTTGAAGGTGCCGGCCCCGACGTGCAGGGTGACGGTGGTGCGCTCCACCCCGGCGGCGTCCAGTGCCGAGAGCAGGTCCGGCGTGAAGTGCAGGCCGGCGGTGGGGGCGGCCACGCTGCCGGGCGCGCGGGCGTACACGGTCTGGTAGCGTTCCCGCCACGTGTCGTCGCTGCTGCCGGGGTCGATGTACGGCGGGAGCGGCAGGCGGCCGATGTCGTCCAGGTAGGGTTTGATGTCGTGGTCGAAGGCCAGGATGCGGGCGCCGTCCTCCAGTTGTCCGACCACGCGGGCGCGCTGGCGGTGCTCGCCTTCGCCGAGCCACAGTTCGTTGCCGGCGCGGCGGGCGGGTTTCAGGTACGCGCTCCACAGGTGCGGGCCGTGTTCGGCACTCAGGTCCGGCAGGTCCTCCTCGCGCAGCAGCAGGACTTCCACCTGTCCGCCTCCGTGTCCGGCGGCGTCCACGGGTTTGCGGGCCATGACGCGCGCCGGGATGACGCGGCTCTCGTTGAACACCAGCAGGTCGCCGGGACGCAGCAGGCCCGGCAGGTCCCGGAACACGTGGTGCGTGACGGCCTCGCCCACGACCATCAGGCGGGAGGCGTCGCGGGGTTCCGCGCCGGTCTGCGCGATGCGTTCGGGCGGCAGGTCGAAGTTCAGGCGGGCCAGGGTCGCGTCGGCGTGCGCGGCCTGTTCGGCGCTCAGGGTGGTGACGGGCGACATGCTGCCGGGCTGCGGTGCGTCTGGCACGGCCTTACTCCTCGGTCTTGCTGGCCTTGGGCGTGCGGGCGGGCATCAGGCCGTTCTCGATGTCCGGCAGGTGCGTGAAGCGGTCGGCCGCGTCGATGAGTTTCTGCGCGGTGTGCTCGCGGAACGCGATGACCTCGACGCGCTTGCCGCGTTCCTGCAACACCTCGACGATGTCGGTGTAGTCGCCGTCGCCGCTGCCCAGCACGATGATGTCCATGTGGTCCATCATGCGGACCATGTCGGCCACGATGCCCATGTCCCAGTTGCCCTCGTAGATGGCCTTACCGCCGTCGGTGACGTGGTGCAGCGTGAGGTTCATGCGCCGCACCTTGAAACCCAGCGTGGAGAGTTTGTAGATGAACGGGCGGGCGGTCGCCTCGTTCTCGCGCTCCACGGTGTAGCTGATGGCGTGCACGAGTTCGCGGTCCTCGGTGGCGACGTTCAGGATCGTCTCGAAGTTCACGGTGCGTTCCAGCAGGTCACGGGCCGAGTGGTAGAGGTTCTGGGTGTCGATGAACACCCCGACGCGCGGACGGTGGACGATGTACTGCATTGAAATTCTCCTGTTGGGTGGTGCCTGGATTGGGCGGGTCTTGGATTAGACAGGGCTCAGTGGGGTGAAGCGGGAAAGGAAAGGGCCGGGCGACAGAAGGCAAAAGGGAAAAGACGCAAAAGAGGGACGCTCGGCGCGGGGGCCGGGCGCCAGAAGTGTAACACCCGCCCACGCCGCAGACCTCTCCCGCCCCCACACCGGAAGCTGACCGCACAAGGGGGGCATCCCGGAAGGCGCGGGCCGTTACCCTGGGGGCATGACGAGCGACACGGTGGGAACAGGAGCGGGAACGGGACTGGAACGGGCGCGCGCGGCCTACGAGGCGGTGCGGGCGCAGGGCCTGAAACTGAACATGCAGCGCGGGCAGCCCGCCGACGCGGACTTCGACCTGAGTAACGGCCTGCTGGGCGCGCTGGGCGAGAACGAGACGCACATGGACGGCCTGGACCTGCGCAACTACCCGGGCGGCGTGGCGGGCCTGCCGTCCGCGCGGGCGCTGTTCGGCGCGTACCTGGACCTGAAGCCCGAGAACATGATCGTGTGGAACAACGCCAGCCTGGAACTCCAGGGCTACGTGCTGACCTTCGCGCTGCTGCATGGCCTGCGCGGCGGGAAGCCCTGGGCGGGTCAGTCGCCGAAGATGATCGTCACGACGCCCGGTTACGACCGGCACTTCCTGCTGCTGGAGACGCTGGGCTTCGAGCTCCTGACCGTGGACATGCAGGCCGACGGGCCGGACGTGGACGCCATCGAGCGGCTTGTGGCGGCTGACCCGTCCGTGAAGGGTGTGCTGTTCGTGCCGACGTACTCGAACCCGGGCGGCGAGACCATCAGCGCCGGGAAGGCCCGCCGCCTGACCGCGCTGAAGGCGGCCGCGCCGGACTTCACGATCTTCGCGGACGACGCGTACCGCGTGCATCACCTGTCGCCCGACCCGGCGGCGCAGGACAAGCCGGTGAACCTCGTGGCGCTGTCCCGTGACGGCGGTTTCCCGGACCGGGCGTTCGTGTTCGCCAGCACCAGCAAGGTCACGTTCGCCGGGGCGGGCCTGGGCTTCCTGGGCAGCAGCGAGGACAACGTGAAGTGGCTGTCGAAGTACCTGAACGCGCAGAGCATCGGCCCGAACAAGGTCGAGCAGGCGCGTCACGTGAAGTTCCTGCGTGATTACCCGGGCGGGCTGGAGGGCCTGATGGCGGCGCACGCGGCGCTGATCGAACCGAAGTTCCGCGCGGTGAACGAGGTCCTGAGCGAGGAACTCGGCACGGACGGCGCGTTCGCCACCTGGAAGAATCCGCGCGGCGGGTACTTCATCAGCCTGGATACGGCCGAGCCGGTCGCGGACCGCGTGGTGGCCCTGGCCGACGCGGTGGGCGTGAGCCTGACCCCGGCGGGCGCCACGTACCCCGGCGGGAAGGACCCGCACAACAGCAACATCCGCCTCGCGCCGACCCGCCCGCCGGTCGAGGAGGTCTACGTGGCGATGCGCGCCGTGGCCGCCTGCGTGCGTCTGGCGACCGAGGAGTACCGCGCGCGCAGCTGACGTGAACGCCGACCCTGCGCGCGCCTGAACGCGCCGCCCCCGGTCCACACGCGACCGGGGGCGTTTACTTGACTTCATGAAGACTCGCGGCGACCATGGAGCTTATGCCGAACCGTTACGCTGGCTCACCCGAGGACCGAGCGGCGTTGGACGCCTACGTGAAACTGTGGCGCGCGTCTCACGCCGTGGAGGTCGCCTCCAACCGGCACCTGGCCGCGCACAACCTGACCATCAGCCAGTTCGGGGTGATCGAGGCGCTGTACCACCTGGGGCCGCTGAGTCAGCGGGAGCTGGCCGAGAAGATCCTGCGGTCGAGCGGGAACCTGACCATGGTGATCGACAACCTGGAACGCGACGGTCTGGTGCGCCGCGACCGGGACGAGGTGGACCGCCGGATCATGCGGGTGTCGCTGACCCCGGACGGCGAGGCGCTGATCGGGCGGGTGCTGCCGGCGCACGTGGCGGGCATCCGCGAGGTGTTCTCGGTCCTGACGGGCGAGGAACGCGCCCAGCTGACCAGCCTGTCGAAGAAGCTGGGGCTGGCGCTGAGGGAGCGTGAGCAAGCTGAGCCCGTCGGGGCGGGCAGGCGCCGGGGGGCGCGCAGCAGCGCCTGATACGGATTCCGTCTGTGGGACGGGGAGGAGCCGGGAAGGTGATTCCTCCTCGCTTCTGCGGTCGGCTGGTGGCCGCCGGGGAGCCCGTGCTATGTATCGCAGACCACCTTTAATCGTTCAATGTTAAGTAATATATCCCCATGACCTCCCTCTCCCCCGCTCCCGGTACCAGCCCCGTCCAGGGCCTGCACCACCTGACCGTCATGGCCAGCGACCCCCAGCGCAACGTGGACTTCTACACGCAGGTGCTCGGGCAGCGGCTGGTGAAGGTCACCGTGAACTTCGACGATCCCGGCACGTACCACCTCTATTACGGCGACCAGACCGGGCAGCCCGGCACGATCATGACCCACTTCCCCTGGCCCGGCGCGCGGCGCGGCGTGCGCGGCAACGGCGAGGTCGTCGCGCTGGCCTACTCGGTCCCGGCCGCCAGCCACACCTACTGGCAGGAGCGCCTCGCGCAGCACGGCCTGAACGCCACGGCCAGCACCCGTTTCGGGCAGCCGGTCCTGACCTTCGAGGACCCGGACGGCACCTGGATCGAACTGGCCTTCGACGACGGCGTGCCCGTGCAGCCCTGGCCCGCCTCGCCCGTCCCGGCCGACCATGAACTGCGCGGCTTTCACTCCGTGACCGCCTGGGTGCGCGACACGGACGCCGTGCGCCAGCTGCTGGTGGGTCAACTGGGCTTCACGGAGGTCGGCACGGAAGCCGACCCACAGGGCCCCCGCACCCGATTCCGGGGCAGCGGCGACGGCGTGGGCCTGTTCGTGGACGTCGTGGAACGGCCGGGCCAGCCGCGCGGCACCTTCGGCGCAGGCAGCGTGCACCACGTGGCCCTGCGCACCCGTGACGACGCCGAGCAGGAGGCGTACATGGCGTCCCTGAACGCCGCCGGGTACCGCCCCACCCCGGTGCAGGACCGCCAGTACTTCCATTCCATCTACTTCCGCGAACCGAACGGCGTGCTGTTCGAGATCGCCACCGACGCCCCCGGCTTCCCCGACGACGAGGCAGTCGAGGAACTCGGGCGGCACCTGAAACTCCCGGCGTGGTTCGAACCGCAGCGCGCGCAGATCGAGGCGCACGTGCCGCGCATCCTGAACCGCGAGTACGGCGTCACCATCGGCGGGCGCGACCTGAGCAGCCAGCCCGCCCCCACGCAGGACGAGGGGGACGGGCAGGGCGTGCAGGTGGTGACCGCCGGGCGCCCCCTGGCCGACGCGCGGGTGGCGATGGTCCTGCTGCACGGGCGCGGCGGCACGGCAGCCGACATCCTGAGCCTGGAAAGCCAGTTCAACCTGAGTGCGTTCACGTACCTCGCGCCGCAGGCCGACGGGAACACCTGGTACCCGCAGTCGTTCCTGGCCCCGCTGGCACAGAACCAGCCGCACCTGGACCGCGCCCTGGCCACCGTGGACGCCGTCATGAGCGAACTGGCCGCGCAGGGCATCCCGGCCAGCCGCGTGGTGCTGGGCGGCTTCAGCCAGGGCGCGTGCCTGGCGCTGGAGTACGCCAGCCGCACGCCGGGCCTGGGCGGCGTGATCGCCTTCAGCGGCGGCCTGATCACCCTCGACCAGACCGGCGACCTGAGCGGCACGCCCGTGTTCATGGGCGTGGACCCCCGCGACGGCCACATTCCCCTGAGCCGTTTCGAGGAGACGGTCGCGAACCTCCGCGCGCGCGGCGCGAACGTGGATGCCCGCGTGATTCCCGGCCTGGGCCACACCATCAACACCGACGAACTGAACGCCGCCCGCGCCGTCATGCAGGGGATCGCTGGCGCGATGGGTTGATGGTCAAAAGGTGATGGTTGATGGAGGACACCTCTTCTCCATCAACCATCAGCCTTCCACTTTCTACCTGAGGAGCGCAGCGACGAACATCGGCACGGCGTCCGGCCCCTCGAAGCCGGGCGTCAGGGCGCGCAGGGTGACCAGGACGCGGTTGCCCTGCACGTCCACGCGTTCGACGGTGTACCCGGCGGCGCAGTTCAGCGGGTGCGCGGCGGGCCGGGCGGGCGTGAGGGGATCGGTGTGGATGACCTGTCCGTTCACGCGGAGACTGAATCCGGCGGGGCGGGTGCCGGGCGGCAGCATGTCCGGGTACGGGCAGACAGCGTTCACGGCGTACACGTTCAGGCGCACGGGGACCGGCACGGTCCAGAGGCGCACGGGCGTGGTCTGGGTGCGCCCGGCGGTCACGGCGTCCTCCCAGCGGGGGTACGGGGCCGGGTACGTGCGGCGGTAGCGGGGCACGCTGGCGGGGCGGCCGGTCAGTCCGGCGGCGCGCAGGAACGCCGGGACGGGCGGCGTGGTCAGCAGCGCGGCGCGGGCCTGGGCGGCCGTGCCGTTTTCCAGGGTGCGGGAGCGGCCCAGCAGCGTCTGCCCGGTGCGGGTGCTTAGCACGTCCAGGCGGGCGGTGCCGAAGCCGCTGCCGTCCTGCTCGCCGTTCACGACGGCCATGACCCGCTCGCCGCTGGCGCTGAACTGGACTCCGGTGACCGGCAGGCGTTCGTTGGCGTGCGCGCCGCCGCTCAGGGCGGCCCACAGCGTGAGGGGGACCAGCAGACTGGAACGCGGGCCGGCAGGCAGTCGTCGCATGGCCGTACCGTACACCGCCCGCGTCCCTGATGGGCAACGCGGGCGGGTCAGGTCGGGTGGGGCAGGTCAGCGGAACTTGACGGTGGCCAGAACCTTGCTGAAGGTGGCGCTGGCGGCGCTGAAGCGCTGCGGCGTGTCGGTCAGCTGGAACGAGTACAGGTTCTTGGCGCCGATGCCGTACCAGACGCGCATGCTCAGCTTACCCTTGGGGTGCGTGAGCGCGTAGGTGCGTTCGACGCCCTGCACGCCGCCGTACCCGACGGTGCGGCTGGCCGTCTGCTTGATGCCGGCGCCGGTGCTTTTCACGCCCTGCTCGAACTTCTGGAATTCGCTGGCGGGGGTGGGGGTGCCACCGGCTTTCGCGGCGTACAGCAGGCGGATCAGCGTGGCGGGCGGGGCCTTGGCGGACACGGCGCTCACGCCGAGCGCACCGTCCTCGAAGTTCACGCCCAGCCAGCCCTTGGGCATGCTGACACTGAAGGGCAGTTCCGGGACGTTCAGCGGAACGAGCGTGACGGGCGTCTGCGCGGCGGCGACAGCCGGGAGGCTCAGGGCGAGGAGGGCAGTGGCAGTGAAAACCTTCATGAGGGGCACCGTATCAGCGCCCCATGAGCGCCCCGGTTGGCGTGTGTGAACGCCATGCCCGGTCGAGCGTCAGGGGCCAGTCAGCGCGGCACCAGGCCGGGCCGGGGCCACAGGCGCAGGTCGGCGGGGCCGGCGGCGTCCCGCAGGTCCACGGGGCCGTAGGCGCGGCTGTCCAGGCTGGCGCCCAGGCGGCGGTTGTCGCCCATCACCCACACCTTGCCGGGCGGGACGGTCTGGGCCGGCTGGTCGGCCACGAAGCCTTCACTGGCGTAACTTTCGGCCAGGGGACGGCCGTTCAGGATGACCTGCCCGTCCTGGATGGCGACCGTGTCGCCCGGCAGTCCCAGGACGCGTTTGACGTTGTAGGGGCGGTAGGTCACGCCCAGGCGCGAGCTGAAAGCGTACTCGCTGTCGGCGGGCGCCTTGAAGATCAGCAGGTCGCCCCGGCGCGGGTAGGGGCCGGGCAATCCCCAGGCGCGCAGCCAGCGCGGGTATTTCAGGAGCACGAGCACGTCGCCGGTTCGCAGGGTGTCGTTCATGGAGTCGCCGTCCACGCGGGCCAGGGTCGCGCCGAAGGTGGTGATCAGGTAGGCCGGCAGCAGGCCGCCCAGCACCCAGCGCCGCCACGCGCTGTCCGTCTGGCGCGGCGCGGGAGGCGGGGTGGGCGGGGTCGGGTCGGCGGGTGTCACGGGCTCAGAGGCTAGCACCGACAGGGGAATCGGCGCGCCGGTGACACCGGGCCGGGAGGGGCGCGCGGCAGACTGTCTTCATGGTCACTTCAGTTTGGGTGGCGGGAAGGGGGCCGGAACCGTTACCCTGTCGCGCATGACTGCTGAAGGCAACGGATTGAAGGTCGAGAAGTATTTTGAGGGCAACGGAGCCCCGGCGCAGGCTGGCAAGATGGTGCGCGTGCACTACACCGGCATGCTGGAGAACGGGCAGAAGTTCGATTCCAGCCGTGACCGTGGCGAGCCGATCGAGTTCCCGCTGGGCGTGGGCTACGTGATCCAGGGCTGGGATCAGGGCATCGCGCAGCTGAACGTGGGCGACAAGGCCAAGCTGACCATCCCGGCCAGCCTGGGCTACGGCGCGGCGGGCGTTCCCGGCGTGATTCCCGGCGGCGCGACCCTGATCTTCGACGTGGAACTCGTCGACGTCCGCTGATCGACTGATACGAATTCCATGACGCCCCCCGGTTCCTGCGAACCGGGGGGTCGTTCTGTGGATGGAAGGAGTCTGATACGGACTCGGATTGAATGGGCTGCAAAGCCCATTCAATCCGAGCGAAGCGAGTGGGAGCAAAACGGGTTCCGGACGTGGAGCCGGCAATCCGGTGAAGTTCCGGATTGTTGGCGAAACAAACGGAATCCGTATGAGAAAGGGGGCTGGGGGTGCGGCGGGATGCGGGGAACGCGACGCCCGGTCAGCCACTTGACGGGCGCATGAGGAAACCGTAAACTTCGAAAGTATCGAAATCCAGTACATCAGGGGGCTGCCTTGATCGACGTGCGCAGAAGCGAGATTGTCTCGCTCGTGAAACAACATGGCGAGTTGCCGGTTACGGAACTTTCGAAAATCCTGGGCGTGTCCGAGGTGACGGTCCGCAGTGACCTGAAAGTCCTGGCCGATGCCGGACAGGTCCGCCGCACCCGTGGCAGCGTCCGCCTGCCCACCGACGTGCGCCGCGAATCCCCCCTGGAAGAAACCCGGCTGGAACACAGCGCCGCCAAGCGCCGCATCGGGCGGGCCGCCGCCGCCCTGATCCGCGACGGCGAGACCGTGTTCATCGACGTGGGCAGCACCACCACCGAGGTAGCCCGCGCCGTCTCCCCCACCCTGCAGGGCGTGACGGTCGTCACGAACGGACTGAACATCGCGCTGGAACTCGAGCGGCTGCCCGGCGTGCGCGTCATCGTGACCGGCGGCACCCTGCGGCCCCTGCAGCACTCGCTGGTCAGTCCCTACGCGCTGGACGTGCTGCGGCACATTCACGCCGACCGGCTGTTCCTGGGCTGCAACGGCGTGCACGCCGAACACGGCGTGACGAACGCCAACCACGAGGAAGCCGAGATCAAACGCGTGATGGTGCAGCAGTCCCGCGAGATCGTGGTCGTCGCGGACCACAGCAAACTCGGCAAGATCAGCCGCGCGCTGATCGCGCCCACCGACCGCATCAGCACCCTCGTCAGCGACCGCAGCGGCCCCGCTCCACCCCCGGAACTGCGCCGCGCCATCCCGGAACTTCACCTCGTGTAGCTTCTCCCGCTTCTGCACCGTTTCGGCCCACGCTGCACCCCGACCCTGTCCCTTCCCACCCATCCCTGGAGGATGCCCATGAAGAAACTCGCACTGCTGACCGCCCTTGCCCTCGCCTCCGCCGCCTCGGCCCAGAGCCTGTCCGGTACCGTCACCGTCTGGTCCTGGGACGCCGCGGCCAAGGCCCTCCAGAGCACCATTCCCAGCTTCAACAAGAAGTACCCCAACGTGAAGGTCAACGTCGTCGACCTGGGCAACCAGAACGTGTACGACCGTGGTCTGGCCGGCTGCGCGGCCGGCGGCGCCGACATGCCCGACGTGTACTCCATCGAGAACAACGAGGCCGAAGTCTTCTGGGCGCGCTTCCCCAACTGCTTTACCGACCTGAACACCCTGGGCGCCGACAAGCTCGCCAAGAACTTCCCGGCCTTCAAGTGGACCGAACTGATGGCCGGTAACAAGCGCTTCGCGATGCCCTGGGATTCCGGCCCCGTCGTGATCTTCTACCGCCGTGACCTGTACCAGCAGGCCGGCGTGAACGCCAACGCCATCAAGACCTGGGACGACTTCATCGCCGCCGGCAAGAAGGTCAACGCCAAGTTCGACGGCAAGGTCAAGATGGGCGTCGTCGCCAACGGCCAGGACGACGAGTGGTTCCGCATGCTCGCCAACCAGAACAACTGCTTCTACTTCGACAACGCCGGCGCCAGCGTCACGGTCAACAAGCCCGGCTGCGTGGACGCCCTGACCACCATCAAGAAACTGTACGACGCGCAGGTCGTCGCGACCGGCGACTGGGGCGGCCAGATCACGTCCTTCAAGGCGGGCCGCAGCGCCAGCGCCATGTTCGGCGCGTGGTACGAGGGCACCATCCGCACGAACGCCCCGGACCAGAAGGGCAAGTGGGGCGTGTACCCCATGCCCGCCAACAAGGCCGGTGGCGTGCGCGCCGCGAACCTGGGTGGCAGCGCCCTGGCCCTGCCCGCAGGCAGCAAGAACAAGGCCGCCGCGTACGCCTTCATGGAGAACGCCCTGGCCACCACGAACGGTCAGGTGACCATGCTCAAGAGCCAGGGTCTGGTGCCCAGCCTGCTCACGGCCACCAAGGACTCCTACGTGAAGGTCGCGCAGCCGTACTGGGGGAACCAGAAGGTCTGGCAGACCATCCTCGACACGCTGGGCGACGTACCCCAGGCGCGCGGCACCCAGTACTTCCAGGACGCCCGTCAGGTCATGATCGTGGTGCAGGCCGATTACATCAAGGGCAAGTACAAGACCGCCAAGGAGGCCCTGGACGACGCCGCCAAGAAGATCTCCAGCGCCACCGGCCTGCCGGTCGCCAAGTAAGTTCCGGTTCCTGACCGGTTGATCACATGAGACGGGGCGGGGAGGACGGCGCGCACCACAGGCGTCGTTCCCTCCGCCCCCCTCCTTCGTTTCAGCGCGGAGATTCCCGCCGTGCGCGCGTTCCACAGAGGTACCCATGACCACAGTTCCGCAGCCACCCGCCCCACCCCGAGCCGTCCGGAAAGCAGGCTGGTGGGCCCGCACGCCCAAGGCCCCCTACCTGTTCATCCTGCCCTACCTGCTGATCTTCATGACCTTCTGGGCGTGGCCGATCATCAGCTCGTTCCTGATGAGCTTCAAGGACTCGCGCCTGGGCGAGACCGCTCCCTTCGGACTGGCGAACTGGTCGCGTCTGGTGCAGGACGAGTTCTTCCGCACGGCGCTGCGCAACACCCTGGTCATCCTGGTGATTCAGGTGCCGCTGATGCTGTCGCTGGCGACGGTGCTGGCCGTGGCCCTGAACAGCAAACTCCTGAAGGCCGCCGGGTGGTTCCGGTTCGCGTTCTTCGCGCCGCTGGTCGTGGGGACCGTGGCGTACTCGGCGGTGTTCCGCCTGCTGTTCAACACGGACTTCGGCATGGTCAACCGTGGCCTGACTGGCCTGGGCCTGCCCGCCGTGGACTGGCTGAACCAGTCCGGGCCGGCCATGACGGTGCTGATCCTCGCCATGACGTGGCGCTGGACCGGCTACAACGCCATCATCCTGCTCGCGGGCCTGCAGGGCATCAGCGAGGACGTGTACGAGGCGGCCAGCATCGACGGGGCCACGCCCTGGCAGCAGTTCTGGAAGATCACGCTGCCGCTGCTGCGCCCCAGCCTGCTGTTCTGCCTGGTGCTCAGCGTGATCGGCACGCTGCAACTGTTCACGGAACCGGCGCTGATCACGAACAGCGGCCCCGGCAACTCCACCATGACGCTCGGCACGTACCTGTACCAGCAGGGCTTCCGCTCCTTCAACTTCGGGTACGCCAGCGCGATCGCGTACACCGTCGCGGCCATCGCGGCGATCTTCAGCGTGGTGCAACTGCGCCTGTTCGGGAGGGACGAATGACGACCGCCATGCAGGCACCCAAGGAGAAGGCGGGCGTGAAGGCCCGTAACCGCATCAAGGCCTTCTGGCTGCACCTGGCCCTGATTCCGCTGGCGGCGCTGTTCCTGGCCCCGCTGTGGATGATGGCGGTGTTCAGCACGCACCCGGAAAGCGCGATCTTCAGCGCGAACCCGCCCCTGTGGTTCGGCGGGTCGTTCGGGGAGAACTTCCGGGGACTCCAGGCCGACACGAACTTCCTGCGGGCGCTGCTGAACTCGGTGGTGATCGCGTCGCTGTACACGGTGTTCAGCATGCTGCTGACCTCCATGGGCGGGTACGCGTTCGCGAAGTTCGATTTCCCCGGCAAGAGCTGGCTGTTCGGGCTGATCCTGGCGACGCTGACCATCCCGACGTTCGTGACGATCATCCCGCAGTTCATCATGGTGGCGCGCGACATGCAGATCTCGAACACGTACTGGGCGGTGATCCTGCCGACCCTGGCGAACACCATCGGGATCTTCTACATGCGTCAGGCGTTCCAGACGGTCCCGACCGACCTGCTGAACGCCGCGCGCATCGACGGGGCCAGCGAGTGGCGCACCTTCTGGCAGATCGCGCTGCCGGTCGTGCGGCCCGCCATGGCGGCGCTGGCGATCCTGCTGTTCCTGGCCTCCTGGAACGATTACCTGTGGCCGCTGCTGGTGCTGACCAACAAGGACAGTTACACCATGCCGGTGGCGCTGGGCACCCTGATCGGCCTGACGCGCGTGTCGTGGGGCGGGATCATGGTGGGCACGGCGATCGCCACCATTCCGTTCCTGATGCTGTTCCTGGCGTTGCAGCGGCACTTCGTGGCGGGCATCGCGGGCGGCGCGGTCAAGGACTGACCCCCGGAGGGCGGCGGCCGGGTCGTGGTGCCCGGCCTCTCCCCTGGCGCCTCCCCTGCCCCCGCGTTCCCCGTCTGTTCATCCGGCTTTCCCGTTTCCACAGGCCCCCGCACCCCGGAGCCTGCCCGTAAGGACGAGTTCATGACCCAAGCTGACGCACACCCCTTCCATCTTCTTCTCGGCACCTGCGATTACCCGGAGCATGTTCCACAGGACCGCCCCCCGGTGTACGCGCGGACGCAGCGCGACCTGGGCCTGAGTTTCGTGCGACTGGCCGAGTTCGCCTGGAGCCGTCTGGAACCGCTTCCCGGTACCTTCGAGTGGGGCTGGCTGGACGACGCCATCGAGGCGTACCACGCCGAGGGCCTGCGGGTGGTGTTGTGCACGCCCACGCCCACCCCGCCCGCGTGGCTGATCCGCGCGCACCCGGAGATCCTGGCGTTCGACGATCAGGGCCGCGTGCGCGAGTTCGGGTCGCGGCGGCACTACGATTTCGCGTCGCCGGTCTTCCGTGAGCACTCGCGGCGCATCACGCGGGCCATCGCGGAGCGGTACGGGCAGCACCCGGCCGTGGCCGGCTGGCAGACCGACAACGAGTTCGGGTGTCACGCCACCAGCCGCAGCTACGGCGGGGCGAGCGCCGCGCGCTTTCCGGAGTGGCTGCGCGCGAAGTACGGCACGCTGGACGCCCTGAACGCCGCGTGGGGCAACGTGTTCTGGAGCATGGAGTACACCGACTGGGCGCAGGTCCGGCCGCCGATCCTGACCGTGACGGAGGTGAACCCGTCGCACGTGCTGGACTACAACCGCTTCGCGTCGGACATGATCCGTGAGTTCCAGGCCGAGCAGGTCGAGCTGCTGCGCGAGCTGTCGCCGGGCCGGTTCGTCACGCACAACTTCATGATCTTCGAGTCGGGCTTCGACCATTACGACGTGGCGCGCGGCCTGGATTTCGTGACCTGGGACAACTACCCGACCGGGATGCTGGAACTGTTCGCGCCGCCCGGCATCGGCGAGGACCTCAAGACCCGCTACGCGCGGACCGGGCATCCGGACCTCGTGGGCTTCAATCACGACCTGTACCGGGGTCTGCTGAGCGGAGGGGAGCGTCTGGGCCGCGACGGGGCGGGCACGCCGAACGGCCCGTGGGTCATGGAGCAGCAGTGCGGTCAGGTGAACTGGGCGCCGTACAACCCCATGCCCGCTGACGGTGCGGTGGCGTTATGGACGGCGCAGGCGTGGGCGCACGGCGCGGACGTCGTGAGTTACTTCCGCTGGCGCGCGGCGACCATGGCGCAGGAAGTCATGCATTCGGGCCTGCTGCGCCACGACGAGACGCCGGACCGGGGCTTCGAGGAGGTCGCGGCGCTGGACCAGACCGCCTTCCCGGTGGGGCCGGTCCCGGCGCGCGTGGCGCTGCTGCACGATTACGAGAGCCTGTGGATCTACGATCAGCAGCCGCACGCGCAGGGCCTGAACTACTGGACGCAGACCGTCACGTACTACATGGCGCTGCGCCGCCTGGGCATCGACGTGGACGTGATTCACGCCGACGCGGACCTGAGTGCTTACGCGGTCGTGGTCGCGCCGGCCATCACGCTGGTCAGCGCCGAGCGCGCGGCGCGCTGGACGGACGCCGTGAACGCGGGCGCGCGGCTGGTGTGCGGGCCGCGCACGGCGTTCCGCACGCCCGGCGGGGAAACCTGGCCGGACGGGCAGTTCGGGCCGCTGTCGGAACTGGTGGGGGCGCGCCTGTTGCAGTACGACAGCCTACGGCCCACGCTGCCGCAGACCGTGAGCGGCGCAGGCGAAGGCGACCTGGGTGGCACCTTCGAGGCGTCCACCTGGGCGGAAAGTTACCGCCTGAATGGCGCGCAGGCGCTGGCGCACTACCGGGGCGGCCCGCTGGACGGTCAGGCGGCCGTGATCCGGCGCGGGAACGTGACTGTGATCGGCGCGCACAGCGACTCCCTGATCGGGGCGGTGCTGGAGGGGGTGCTGGGCGCGGCGGGCGTGCCGGTGCTGCCGGTGCCCGAGGGCGTGCGCGTGTCGCGCCGCGCCGGGAAGCTGCTGGTGCAGAACTGGAATCCGGAGGCCGTGGACTGGAACGGGACCACGCTGCCGCCGGTGAGTTTCGTGGTGCGGCCGGACGACGCAGGCCAGCCGCTGGAAGGAGAGCAGGATGCATAAGTGGACGGTGAACGAGGCCCCGGAGGGCCTGAAGGTGCTGATCAGCGGGTTCCAGTCCTGGAGTGAGGCGGAGTTGCAGCCCCTGACGGCGCGGCAGGTGGCCCCGTCGTACCACTGGCAGGTCGAGCAGGGGCACGATCCGGGCTTCGCGCCGGGCGGCGAGGCGGGCGTGTGGCGCAGTCATACCGTGCTGGCCCTGGCCCGCGAGGACGGCAGCGGCTGGGTCGGCGGGGCGCTGGACGCGACGCGCACCTTCGTGCAGTGGGAGGCCCGCGCGCAGGGCGATCACGTGACCGTCACCTGCCGCCTGGAAGGCCCGGAGGTCGGGGTGCTGTGGGAAGAAACGCCGGACGTGATCGCCACGCTGGAGGCGCACGCGGCGCAGCTGGGATCGGCCATGCACGCCCGGACGCCCGCGCCGCTGCGGGTGTGGTGCTCGTGGTACTCGTACTACCGCGCCGTGACGCTGGACGCCATGCTGGACAACGCCCGGCTGGCCCGCGAGCAGGGCCTGGACTTCGACGTGTTCCAGCTCGACGACGGTTTCCAGGCGGACCTGGGCGACTGGGAACTGCCGTCGGCGCACTTCGGCGGGCACGCCCGTGACCTGCCGGAGCGGTTGCGGGCGCTGGGGTTCACGCCGGGCATCTGGCTCGCGCCGTTCCTGGCGTCCCCGACCTCGCAGCTGTTCGCGCAGCACCCGGACTGGATGCTGCGTGGCGAGGACGGCCGGCCGCTCCCGGTCGGGCAGAACTGGGGCGGGCCGTACTACGCGCTGGACACCACCCACCCGGAGGTGCTGACGTGGCTGCGGAACCTGGGCGCGACCGTGCGCGGCTGGGGGTACACGTACCTGAAGATCGACTTCCTGTACGGCGCGTCGCTGCCCGGTGTGCGACACGACCCCAGCGTGGGCCGCGCCGGGGCGTACCGCATGGGCATCGAGGCCTTCCGTGAGGGGGCCGGGCCGGACGCGTTCATCCTGGGGTGCGGCGCGCCGCTCGCGCAGAGCGTCGGCGTGGTGGACGCCATGCGCACCGGGCCGGACGTGGCGCCCATCTGGGACGAGGAGTCCCGGCGGGTGTGGCTGGGCGACGCGACCGGCCCCAGCGCCCGCAACGCGCTGCACACCGCCCTGAGCCGCTGGTATCAGAGCGCGTGGTACCAGCCGGACCCGGACGTGGCGATCTGTCGCCGCGAACTGAGCATGCTGAGCACGCCCGAACGCGAGGCGATCGCCGGGATGCTGGACGTGATCGGCGGTCTGCGCGCCAGCAGCGACCCCATCGCGCTGCTGAACGACGAGGGCCTGGACCTGCTGCGCCGCTGCCTCAAGGTGAGCACGCCGGACCGTCCGGTCAGCCTGAGCCTGCGGGGCGGGGCGGCCGTGACTCACTTCTCGCGCGGCGAGTTCAACCTGACCGACCGGTCCGCGCCGGACGCCCAGGGCCGACCGCTGCCCCCCCACTCTTACCGTGAGGCCCAGAAATGACCACCCATACCGAGGCCCCCGCCGCCCTGCACGCGCAGGACTTCACGAAACCCGACGGGCGCGCCCTGACGCTGTACGGCCTGGAGCCGGTCGAGGTGACCAGCGAGATTCCCAGCCCCAGCCCGGACCCCGTGGACGCCCGCCCGCTGATGCGCTGGCACCCGCTGCGCGGCGAGTGGGTCATGTACGCCGCGCACCGCATGGGGCGCACGTTCCTGCCGCCGCCCGAGTACAACCCGCTGGCCCCCACCAGTGATCCCGCGCACCCCACGGAACTGCCGCAGGGCCGGTACGACATCGCGGTGTTCGACAACCGCTTTCCCAGCCTGACCCTGAACGCACCCACGCCGCCGCAGGGCCCGGCCGGGACGCGCGCGGGCGTGGGTAAGTGCGAGGTCGTGGTGTTCAGCCAGAGCGCCCAGGGCCGCCTGAGTGACCTGACGGACGCGCAGGTGGACCTGCTGCTGGGCGTGTGGGCCGACCGCACCACGCGGCTGGCGGGCACGGGGCAGATTCACAGTGTCCTGGCCTTCGAAAACCGGGGCGTGGAGGTCGGCGTGACGCTGCACCACCCGCACGGGCAGATCTACGCCTACGATCACGTACCGCCCGTGCAGGCCCGCATGACCGCGCAGATGGAGGCGTACCACGCGCAGAACGGCCGCCCGTGGCTCTCGGACTTCGTGGAGGGCGAGCGGGAGAGTGGCGAGCGGATCGTCCACGACGACGGCGACTCCCTGAGCGTCGTGCCGCCGTTCGCGCGCTACACCTTCGAGACGTGGGTCATGCCCACCCGCCCGGTCAGTCTGCTGTCCGACCTGAGCGGCACGGAGCGCGCCAGCCTCGCCCGCACCCTGAAGGACGCCCTGCTGCGCCTGGACGGGCTGTTCGGCGTGCGGATGCCGTACCTGCTGACGGTGCATCAGGCGCCGCTGGACGGGCCGCACCCGGCGTTCCCGCTGCACATCGAGATCTACCCGTACCTGCGCGCGCCGGGCCGCATGAAATACCTCGCCGGGACCGAGCAGGGCGCCGGGGAGTTCGCGAACGACAAATTCCCGGAGGCGGCCGCCGCCGAACTGCGCGCCGTCTCCCCCACCGCCGGAGAGAACCTGTGAGCACCCCCACTACCCCTGAGAACCTCCCGACCTTCGAGCAGCACTTCGGCCGCGCGCCGCAGGTGACGGCGTCCGCACCGGGCCGCGTGAACCTGCTGGGCGAACACACCGACTACCAGGGCGGGTTCGTACTGCCCACCGCCATCCCGCAGGTGACGACCGTGGCCCTGGGTCCCAACGGCACGCGCGAGCACCGCGTGTTCGCCGCCGACCTGAACGAACAGAGCGTCTTCCCGGTCGGCGGGAACGCCCAGGATGGCTTTGCGCGCTACGTGGCGGGCGCGCTGGCGCTGGGCGGCGCGCCGGACGGACTGGACGTGCACGTCACGTCGAACGTGCCGATGGGCGCGGGCCTGAGCAGCAGCGCCGCGCTGGAAGTCGCGGTCCTGCGCGGCCTGCGCGACCTGGGCATCCTGGACGCCAGCGACGAACGCATCGCCCTGATCGCGCAGCGCGTCGAGCACGAGTTCGTGGGCGTGCAGTGCGGCATCATGGACCAGATGGCCAGCTCGGTGGCGAACAGCGCGACCATGCTGCTGCTCGACACCCGCAGTCTGGAACGCCATCTGCTGCCCCTGCCCGCCGGGGCCGAGGTGCTGGTCATCGACAGCGGCGTGCCGCGCAAACTCGCGGAGAGCGGGTACAACGAACGCCGCGCGCAGGTCGAGGAGGCCGCCCGGCTGCTGGGCGTGACCGAACTGCGCGACGTGCAGGACCCCCAGAGCGTGGAGGCACTGCCCCACCCGCTGCGCGAGCGGGCGCGGCACGTGGTCAGCGAGAACGCCCGCGTGCAGGCCGCGCTGGCCGCCGACGTGGACGCCGCGCGGTTCGGCGTGCTGATGAACGCCAGCCACGCCAGCCTGCGCGACGATTACGCGGTCAGCCACCCGCGCGTGGATGAACTCGTGGCGCTACTTCAGGCGCACCCGGACGTGTTCGGGGCGCGCATGACCGGCGCGGGCTTCGGCGGGGCGGTCGTGGCGCTCGTGCGGGCCGGGCAGGCCGGTGCGGTCGCGCAGGCCACGCTGGCGCAGTACGGTCCCGAGGGACGGCAGGTCGTTCCCTGAGCTGACCAGAGTGCAAACATGAGGCCCCATCCGGTGTGGATGCGGGCCTCAACCTGATAAATGCCGGGGCAGCGGGTTACACGCCGTCGTTGGCAGGCTCGTTCTCCGGGTCTTTCTGGCGGTTGGGTTCGCCGTGCTCGACGCCGATGTCGGGGTTGCCGAGGCTGTCCTGCACCACACCGCGCTGGTCGTGGCTGGGGGGAATGTGACGCAGGCTCTCGGCGTCGCTGTGCTCGTGGGGTTCGGTGGGGGTGCCCACCACTTCGTCGCTGGTATGTCCGGTCATGGCGCCCACTGTAGGGTCGGGGCGCGGCGGGGCGGGTGTGCCGGGCCTCAAGGAACGTTGGGGGTGCAGCGCCGGCTGCCTTGCAACCGGTTCATGGAAGCACTCCCACGCGCGGCGGGGTACACTCCGAGGCACACATGAAACGACTGGCGACCTTCCTGACGGTCGCGCTGGCTGCTGCGGCAGCGGCGCAAACATCCCTTCCCGCCGATACGGCCCGCGTGCACTACCAGCGCGCGGACGGCGCGTATGCCGGCTGGGGCCTGCACGTCTGGGAGGACACGACCGCCCAGGTCACCTGGGAGAAACCCCTGGCGGCCAGCGGGCGGGACGACTTCGGCGCGTACTTCGACATTCCCCTGAAACCCGGCGCGCAGAAACTGGGCCTGATCGTCCATAAGGGCGACACCAAGGACGCCGAAAAGGATCTGTGGTTCGACCTGAGCCGGGGCCGGGAACTGTTCCTGAAGTCCGGCAGCCTGAACGCCGCGTACGCGAAGGGCGGGCCATTCACCGTGGACGCCAGCCAGCCTCCCGTCGCGCAGGCCGCCGCGCCTGCCGCGTCCACCCCGGCAGCGGCCCCAGCAGCCACGGCGGGCGCGGCGCAGCCCATCCCGAAGAACGTGCTGCGCGTGCGCTACGTGCGTCCCGACGGGAAGTACGAAGGGTGGGGCCTGCACGTCTGGGAGGACACCACCGCCACGGTCGAGTGGAGCCGACCGCTGGCGCAGACCGGCGTGGACGCGGGTGGCGCGTACTGGGACGTGCCGCTGAAGGCGGGCGCGGCGAAGGTGGGCTTCATCGTGCATAAGGGCGACGAGAAGGACCCCGGCGCCGACATGTTCGCGGACCCCGGCAAGGGGAACGAGGTGACCGTCACGAGCGGCAAGGCCGAGTTCGCTTACGGGGCGCCCGCCGCGCTGAGTGACCCGCCCGTGCCGGCCGGCGTGGCGCGCATCAACTACTACCGCCCGGACGGCAAGTATGACGGCTGGGGCCTGCACGCCTGGGAGGACACGACCGCGCAGGTCGAGTGGACCAAACCGCTGACGCCCACGGGCACGAACTCGTTTGGCGTGTACTGGGACGTTCCCATGAAGACAGACTGGAAGAAACTGGGGTTCATCGTGCACAGTGGCGACAACAAGGATCCGGGCGCCGATCAGGCGCTCACCCGCGAGATGGGCAATCAGGCGTGGATCGTGAGCGGGAGCGCCGCCGTGAACACCACCCGTCCGGACACCAGCGTGCGCACGGTGGGCGACCTGAGCCGCGCGCAGGCGGTGATGCTGTCGCGGGACCTGATCGCCGTGAAACCGGCGTTCGTGCAGCCCGGCGCGTTCCTGACGCTGCACGCCGCGCGGGCCGGGGGCCTGAAACTGACCGGGGCGGGCGTGGACGGCGGCGACAGCCTGACCCTGGAGGAGGTCGAGGGGGGCCTGACGCCCGCGCTGACCGCGAAGGCGCCGTACCTGAAGGGCTACGCGCTGCTGCGGGTCCGCCCGGAGGACCGCGCGCGCATTCCGGCCGTGCTTCAGGGGCAGGTGGCGGTGAGCAGCGTCCTGCCGGACGGCACGGTGCTGGACGCGACCGGCGTGCAGACGGCGCGGGCGCTGGACGACCTGTTCGCGTACGACGGCCCGCTGGGGGCCGCGTGGCAGGGCAACGTGCCCACCCTGCGCCTGTGGGCGCCGACCGCGCAGGACGTGAAACTGCGCCTGACCCTGGCGGGCGGCCCGGAGACGACCGTGCCCATGACCCGTGACGCCAGGGGCGTGTGGACGGTCAGGGGCGCGCAGAACTGGCGCGGCGCCGCGTACCGCTTCGAGGTGAAGGTGTACGCGCCGGGTACCGGGAAGGTCGAGACGAACCTCGTGACGGACCCTTACTCGGTGGCACTGACCCGGAACAGCACCCGCTCGGTGCTGCTGGACCTGAACGATCCGGCCACCAGACCGCCGGGCTGGGACACGCTGAAGAAACCGGCGTTGCGTTCGGCCAGCGACCTGAGTTTCTACGAGCTGCACCTGCGGGACTTCAGCGCGGCGGACGCCTCGGTGCCGGCGGCGCAGCGCGGCACGTACCTCGCGTTCACGCAGGCGGGCAGTAACGGCGTGAAGCACCTGAAAGCCCTGGCCGACGCGGGCCTGAAGGCCGTGCACCTGCTGCCCACCTTCGACATCGCCACCATCGAGGAGGACCGCACGAAGTGGAAGTCACCGGGCGACCTCTCTAAGTTCGCGCCGGACAGCGAGGAACAGCAGAAGGCCGTCACGGCCGTCAAGGACGCCGACCCCTACAACTGGGGCTACGACCCGTACCACTACATGGTCCCGGAAGGCAGTTACGCCGTGAACGCGGACGCCCGCACCCTGGAGTACCGCCGCATGGTGGCCGCGCTGAACGGCCTGGGCCTGCGGGTCGTGCAGGACGTGGTGTTCAACCACACCGCCGCCAGCGGTCAGGCCGAACGGAGCGTGCTGGACCGCATCGTGCCCGGCTACTACCACCGCCTGAACGCCAACGGGAGCGTCGAGAACTCCACCTGTTGCTCGAACACCGCCACCGAGCACGTCATGATGCGCAGGCTCATGGTGGACACCCTGGTGCTGATGGCCCGCGCCTACAAGGTGGACGGCTTCCGCTTCGACCTGATGGGCCACCACATGGTCGAGGACATGCAGGCCGCCCGCCGCGCCCTGGACGCCCTGACCCTGCAGAAGGACGGCGTGGACGGCAGGAGCATCTACCTGTACGGCGAGGGCTGGGACTTCGGAGAGGTGCAGGGCGGCGCGCGCGGCAGGAACGCCACGCAACTGAACCTGTTCGGGCAGGGCATCGGGACCTTCAACGACCGCCTGCGCGACGCGGTGCGCGGCGGGAACCCCTTCGGCGGCCTGCAGGACCAGGGCTTCGCGACCGGGCTGTTCACGCTCCCGAACGGGCAACCGCAGAACAACGACCGCACCCGCGCGCTGCGACTGGCGGATCAGGTGCGGGTCGGCCTGACCGGCAACCTGCGCGACTACCGTTTCACGAACGGACTGGGCAAGGAAACCACGGGCGGGAACGTGGACTACAACGGCGCGCCCGCCGGGTACGCCGCCAGCCCCCGCGAGGCGATCACGTACGTCAGCGCGCACGACAACCAGACGCTGTTCGACGCCATCGCCCTGAAAGCCCCGGCCAGCGCCACGCCCGCGCAGCGGACCCGCATGCAGAACCTCGCCAACAGCGTCGTGCTGCTGGGCCAGGGCCTGCCGTTCAGTTACGCCGGGGACGAGATGCTGCGCTCCAAGAGCTTCGACACCGACAGTTACAACAGCGGCGACTGGTTCAACACCCTGGACTTCACGTTCGCCAGCAACGGCTTCGGCAAGGGCCTGCCGCCCGCCGAGAAGAACGCCGGGAACTGGGACCTGTACCGCCCGCTGCTGGGCAACCCCGCCCTGAAACCCGCCCCGACCGAGATGCGGCGCGCCTTCGATCACTACCGCGAGATGCTGCGTGTCCGTTACTCCAGCAGCCTCTTCCGCCTGGAGACGGCGGCGCAGGTGCAGTCGGGCCTGCAATTCCTGAACGTCGGGCCCGCGCAGGTGCCGGGCGTGATCGCCATGAAACTCAGCGGCGCGACCAGCGCCACCAACCCGTACCGCAGCGTGGTCGTGGTGTTCAACGGCAGCGGCCAGAACGTCACCCTGACCGACCCGGCCCTGGCCGGACTGAACCTGAGCCTGCACCCGGTCCTGGCCGCCAGCAGCGACGCGACCGTGAAAGGCAGCCGCGCGGCGGGCAGCAGCGTGACCGTGCCGGGCCTGACGACCGCCGTGTTCGTCGGGAAGTGATATGGACTCCGATTGAATGGGCTGCAAAGTCCGTTCAATCCGAGCGGACTCGTAGAGCTGCGCAGCAGGGCGAGTAGGAGCGAAACGGGTTCCGGGCGTGGAGCGGGCAATCCGGTGGAGTTCCGGATTGTCAGCGAAACAAACGGAATCCGTATGATTTCCGCAGGCGGGGGGCGCCCCTGTCTGCGGCGCGCTATGCTGGCCGCCTATCATGCAGACGATCGAGAATCAGACGTTCACCGGCAAACGCATCCCCCTGGACGGCACGCAGTTCGTGAACTGCACCTTCGAGAAGTGCGTGCTGGTCTTCAGGGGCGAGGACGGCACCGCCATGCAGGGCTGCCAGATCCACGAGACCGGTTTCGTGTTCGAGGGCAGCGCCGCCAAGACCATCGAACTGATGGCCGCCATGCACCAGGGCGGTTTCCAGGAGATGGTCGAGGCCACCATTGCCACCATTCGCGGCGAGGGCCCGCAGGACGGCGGCGCCGCCCAGGCCTGAACGCAGGAACGGACGGGACGACGGGGCCCTCGCGGTCCCGTTTTCGCGTCTGTGGGGGGGGCGCTATGCTGCCCGGCATGACTGCCCGCACCCCGGCCCGCCCCGCGCCCCTGCCTGTGATCTTCGACGGTGACCCCGGCCTGGACGACGCGGTGGGCTGGCTGCTGGCGCTGGGCAGCCCGGAGGACGTGGAGGTGCTGGGGTTCACGGCCGTGCACGGGAACGTGCCGCTGGACCTGACAACCCGGAACGCGGGCGTGGTGCTGGCCCTGGCGGGCGAGGCGGGGCGGAACGTGCCGTATTTCGCGGGCGCGGACCGGCCCCTGCTGCGCGAGGGTGTCACGGCGGCCAGCGTGCACGGCGCGACCGGCCTGCCGGCGGCGGACCTGCCGGAGCCGCTGCGGGCGCCGGAGGCGGGGCACGCGGTGGACTTCATCGTCCGGACGGTGCGGGGGCGTCCGGGCGAGGTGACGCTGGTGCCGACCGGGCCGCTCACGAACGTGGCGCTGGCGCTGCGGCTCGCGCCGGATATCGCGCCCCTGATCCGCGAGATCGTGTGGATGGGCGGCAGCACCGGGCACGGGAACCGCACGCCGGCCGCTGAGTTCAACGCGCTGGTCGATCCTCACGCCGCGCAGATCGTGTTCGCTTCGGGCGTGCCGCTGCGGATGGTGGGCCTGAACGTGACCATGCAGGCGGTCGCCACGCCGGACCGCGTGGACGCCCTGCGCGCCCTGGGAAACCGCGCGGGGGCCGTGTGCGCCGAGCTGCTGACCTTCTACGCGGGCGTGTACCGCGACCGCTACGGCCTGAGCGGCGGCGCGCTGCACGACCCGCTGGCGGTGGCGGCGGCCCTGCGCCCGGACCTGCTGGACTGGCAGTCCATGGACGTGCAGGTCGAGACGCAGGAGGGACTGAACCTGGGCCGCACCGTCTGCGACCTGTACGGCGTGACCGGGCGGCCCGCGAACGCGCAGGTGGCGGTCGGCGTGAGGGACGGGGAGTTCTTCGCGCTGCTGCTGGAACGGATCGCGCGCCTGCCGTGATCAGTACCGGATCACCTGCTGCAAGGCCTCCTCGTCCGGGGTGAGCGGCTCGAAGCGGGGGCGGAACAGGTCGAAGGTGTCGTCGGCGATCAGCAGCGCGTCCGGCTGGAGGTTGCGGGTCTGCACGCGCCGCCGCGCCTCGGTGTCCGGGACGGCCAGGACGTGCAGGGTCAGCGGTGCGCCCAGCGCGGCCGCCTGCGCGCGCAGTTCGTCGCGGGCCGCGCGGGTCCAGAACCCATGATCTAGGATGACCGGCACCCCCAGCGTGACGGCACGGGTCCACTGGGCCTCCATGACGGTCATCACGCGCCGGAACAGGGCCGGGAACTCGTCGGCGGGCGGGTCCTGGCCGTACAGGGCGGTCATCCACTCGTCGGACGTGAAGCGCAGCGCGCCCAGCTGCGTTTCCAGGGTGCGGGCCAGGGTGGTCTTGCCGCTGCCGATGAACCCGTGCAGCGCGTGGATGCGCCCCGGCATCAGGCCCATTCTCAAGCGAGGTCGATGCTGAACGGCGTGGGGCGCGGCAGCACCCGCACGTGCGGCGACAGCACCGTCGGCCGGTCCTGCGCGCCGGTGGCCGGGGTGGCGGACGGAACTTCGAGGTTCAGGTCGAAGGCGGGAATGGGGTCGGGTAGCCCGGCGCGGCGCAGCAGCGTCAGCTGTCCGGTGTGGCCGTTGACGCGCACGAGCGCGCCGTCCTCCAGCCAGTCGGGGTGGGGTTCCGGCAGGGACACGGCGACCTGCCCGGCGCGGCGGGCCTGCGCGCCGAGCGGCGAGTGCAGGGTGCTAAGCGGCGCGAGCAGCGCGGCGGCGGCACCCAGGGCCGCGAGCTGGTGCGGCCAGGGTGGGCTGCCCAGCAGCAGGACCGCGCCGGGAGGGACGGGCGTGCCGGGCGTCCAGTGGCGCAGGCGGCCGTCGCGCACGCCGGGGGCCAGCGGCGCGGCGTTCAGCGTGCCGGTCGTGGCGGCAGTGGAGAGGGATGGGGCGGGGCGGGCGGGGGCGCCGTGAACTGTGGGGGCAGCGGCGCGGCGCGCGTGAATCAGGGCGTGCAGGTCGGCGCGGGGCAGGGTACCGTCGAGCGCGGCGATCAGTTCGTGTGGCGTGAGCCAGCGCGCGTCGGCGGTGCGGGAGAGCGCGCCGCGTTCCCGCAGTGTGGCGGCGGCGCTCACGGCGGCGCGCAGGGCGGCGCGGCGGGCGGTGGGCAGCGCGGCGTGGTACTCCGCCAGCGCCTGATGCTGACGCCGCGCCACGCGCAGGATCAGCAGGGCCGCCGCGCGGCGCGGACCGCTCAGGGTGGTGCGCAGCTGGTTCAGTGCGTGGTCCGGCGTGGCGGTGACCGGACCGTCCGGGACAGGCGCGCGGGCGGCCGGGCCGTCGCCGCGCAGCAGTTCCAGGTGCAGGGTGCCCGGGTCGTTCAGCCACGCGCGGGTGACCTGCCCCAGCAGCGCGGTTGCCAGCGCGGCGCCCAGCGGGGCGGGGTGCGCGGCGGCGCGGGCCAGGGCGTTCAGGGCGTCCCTCAGCCGGTCGGCAGGCGGGCAGTCGGTGGGCGGGTCTGCCCGGAGGGCGGCGGGGCGGGTGGCCCGCCACAGCAGCCGGGGTGTCCGGGCCAGCGTCCGCAGGGTCCGGGGCGCCGCCGGGGCGGAACCGGGCCCGGCCAGAGTTCCGGGCGCCCCGAGGATCTCGCGCAGCGCGCGGGCGACGGCGGGCGGGTGGGGGGCGGTCAGGGCGTCCAGGTGGGGGCCGTGCAGGTGGGGGCCCTGTTGCTGGGAGTCGGGTCGCAGCAGCCGCGCCGCGTATCCGGCCGGGTCCGGGTGTCCGAGCGCCGCACTCAGGCCCTGGGCGCGGGCGGCGTGCTCGTGGGCCAGCAGCGCGAACGGCAGGGTGCCGGGCGGCAGGGTCGGCTGGTCGTGCAGGGGCTGCCAGGCTGGATCGGCAGCGCCGGGGCCTGCGGGGCCGGGCAGGGTCGCGCAGGGGGAAGCGGCGGGGGGGTCGGGCATCATGCGCTGTCCTCATTGTGTTCACATCCGGTAGGTCAGCGCAAGCGGCCCTGCCACTCTTTCTCCTCCGCCCAGGCCACCTGTTCCGCCCCGTCCACCTGTTCCGCCCAGGCCCGCCTTCCCGCGTCAGTCCGGCGTGACCCCGGTGATCCGCAGCGGCACCCGCTGGCCGCCGGGCAGGTGGAACGCACCGAGCCGTCCGCTGCGCAGGTCCGCGATCAGGTACGGCACCTCGTAACTGGCGAGCCGCAGGTCCGTCTCGCTGGGTTCCTGCGGGCCGCGCGGGTGGCTGTGGTACAGCCCCACGAGGTCCAGTTCCTCGGCGCGCATGGCTTTCAGGGCGCGCAGCAGGGCGCGGGGTTCGGCAAGGTACTCCCGGTCCGGGCGCGGCGCGATGTTCGGCAGCGGGTACAGGGTCCGCACGTCCCAGACGGCCTTCAGGCCGCTGCCCTGGCGGCGTCCGCCGAGCGCGCCGACGCACTCGCGCGCCGGGTCCTGACGGGCGTGCGCCCACAACGCGGCGTGCAGGGAGGCGGGCAGGTGCAGCACCCCTCCATTATGCGCCCGCGCCCCGCCCGGAACGCGGCGTGAAATGCCGTGCTGGCCGCAGGCTTCCGCTGCCGGGCGTGCCGGGGATGGGGTACACTGCGCCCCATGGCGAAGGCTCGTTCAAGAGGTGCTCCTCCGGTCAGCCGGTTCGACGGAGAGGCGCTGGGCCTGGTGCTGTTCGCGCTGGGTATTTTTCTGGGGGTGACGGTGCTGCTGCCGCAGGGCGAGGCGGGCACCGGGTTCATGGCGGGCGCGCAGACGCTGCTCACGTCGCAGCTGGGCTGGGCGGCGTGGCTGCTGCCGGTCGTGCCGGTCGCGTACGGCGTGCTGGTGTTCCTGGGACGCGACCTGGGGAACCTGTCGCGGCGGGTGCTGGGCGGCACGGTCATGGTGCTGTCGCTGCTGGCGCTGCACGAGTCGGCGCAGCCGGGCGGCGCGGGCCTGCTGGCCGAGGCGGCCATGGGGCCGCTGCTGCGCGCCGTGAGTTACCTCGCGGCGCTGCTGCCGCTGGTCACGCTCACGCTGGGCGCGGAACTGATGCTGCGCCTGCCGCCGCTGACGCTGCTCAAGGGCTTCTTCCGGTTCGTGAGCGTGCTGCTCGGCGGCGGCGCGGCGCAGGTGCAGGGCGTCATCGAGTCCCGCCAGGAGGGCCGCGAATCCGCCCGGGCGCGCGCGACGGCCCGGCAGAACGTCGCGGCCACCCTGCGCGACGTGGAGGCCCTGCGCCGCCTGTACCCGCAGGCTCCGGCGCTGAACACCCTGCTGGGTGAACTGCGCGCCGCGCAGCGCGACGTCCGCAACCTGGACGAGGCGGGCCTGGCGCACCTGGAACGCGACGTGACCGGCTGGCGGGAGACGACCCGTACCTTCGTCGGGGACGCCGCCCGCGACCTGCGTGAACAGGTGGCGGCCGAGGCCCCCGACGCCGGCGCGAACGTGGAAGCCACCGCGAACGAGGTGCGGGCCGGACGGCACGAACTGAGCATCGAACTGCCCAGCACCCTGGCCAGCGGCGCGCTGGAACGCCTGCGCCGCGCGATGGTCATGGAAATCCAGCGGCTCGCGCAGCGGGCCGGACGGCTGGAACGCGACCGCCGGGCCGCCGAGAAGGCGCTCGGGAAACCCGACGCGACCCTGCTGGCCCGCGAGTTGCCCGCGCACCGCGAGCGGCTGGTCGAGTGGCAGGAACTGGCCGTGGATTTCACGGCGTGGCGCGGACGGCTCGAGGCGTACGCCGGCTGGCCGGACCTGACGGCCGCGTTCGACCGCGCGCCGACCGAGGTGGCCGCGCAGCTGGCCGAGGCGCTGGCCGCCGACCCGGACGGCACGCTGGCCGACCCGGCCGGCTGGCGCGCGCAACTGGCCCGCGCGCAGGAGGAAGCGCGCCGCCGCGCCGAGGCGATGAGCGCCCCGCCCGCAGCGGCCCCGCTCACGCTGGACTTCGATTTCACCGGGGGTCTGCCGTCCGGCCCGGCCCCCAGGTCCGGATCGCCGGAACCCACGCTGTGGACCCGGCCCGGCGAGGCAACCCCCGCTTTCCCCCCGGACAGCCTGCCCCCGGCTGTTCCGGCCCACGCTGTCCCGGCTCCGGCTGCCCAGGGCACCCCTCTCCGGCCCGCAGTGGATCAGGTGGCGCTGAGCGTCGCCGCGCCGGGCAGCGCGCCCGCTCCGATGTCCCGGCCCCCGGCTGTGACGCGCGCCCCGGTGGCCATGCCGCCCGCCGAGACCGCCGACCCGGTCTTCGACCTGGGCATGGAGCCCGACGGCCTGTCCGGCGCCCTCACCCCGATCAGCGACCCGACCAGCGATCCGGTCAATCCTTCGACTGGCGACCTGGACCCGTTCAGCGACTGGGGTGACGACGACCTGCCCTTCGGCCCGTCGGACCGTTCGCCCGCAGCGGTGGCCCCACGCGCCCCGGCTCCCTGGGAGGCAGGCCCGGCCCACCCGCCCGTCCCCTCCCCTGCTCCGGCGGCGCGGCCTACGCCCGCCCCGGCAGGACTGCCGCACGACCGCCTGAGTGCCCTGGCAGCCCTGGACACCCCGCAGCCCCGGCAGGGCGCCCTGCCGCTGGCGGTGCCGACCGAGGCGCTGCTGGACCCGATTCCGGCGGCGGCGCTGAACACGGCGGCGCTCGACATCTCCGCGCGGCAGCGGGCGAGCCTGATCGACGAGACACTGCGGCACTTCAACCTGCAGGCGCGGGTGGTGGATTTCGCGCGCGGGCCGACCGTCACGCGCTACGAGATCGAACCGGCGCCCGGCGAGAAGATCAGCCGCATCGCGGGCCTCAGCAACGATCTGGCGCGGGCGCTGGCGGTGGGGGGCGTGCGTGTGGAGGCGCCGGTGCCGGGCAAGAGCGTGATCGGCCTGGAAGTCCCGAACGCCGAACGCGAACCCGTCACGTTCCACCAGGCGGCGGCCGCGCCGAGTTTCCGCGCGACCCGCGCGAAACTGCCGATCATTCTGGGCAAGAGCATCGACGGGGAACTGATGGTCGGGGACCTCGCCAAGATGCCGCACCTGCTGGTGGCGGGCAGTACCGGCAGCGGCAAGTCGGTGTGCGTGAACACGCTGATCACCAGTCTGCTGTTCAAGTACCTGCCGACCGAACTGCGGTTCCTGATGATCGACCCGAAGATGGTGGAACTCACGCCGTACGACGGCATTCCGCATCTGGTGCGCAACGTGGTGACCAACCCGGTGGACGCGGCGGGCGTGCTGCTGGGCGCGGTGGCGCACATGGAGAGGCGCTACAAGATGATGTCGCAGGTGGGCGCCAAGAACCTCGAGCAGTTCAACGCGAAGATGCGTCAGGTCGGCGAGACGGAACTGCCGCACCTGGTGATCATCATCGACGAGCTGGCGGACCTGATGATCACCAGTCCCAAGGAGGTCGAGGGCGCGATCATGCGGCTGGCGCAGATGGCCCGCGCGACCGGTATGCACCTGGTGCTGGCGACGCAGCGGCCCAGCGTGGACATCCTGACCAGTCTGATCAAGGTGAACGTACCGGCCCGGATTGCGTTCGCGGTGAGCAGCAGTCACGATTCCCGCACGATCCTGGACACCATGGGGGCCGAGCGTCTGACCGGGATGGGCGACATGCTGTTCTACCAGCCGGGGCTGATCAAGCCGGTGCGTCTGCAGGGACCGTACATCAGCGAGGTCGAGTCGGCCCGCATTGCCGACGAGTTGCGCCGCCAGGTGTTCGAGGACTCGTTCGTGGAGGCCTACGGCTCGGACTTCGAGGGGGGTGTGGAGGCCAGTGGGCCGGGCGCGGACCGGTCGAACATGGACTTCAGTGACCCGCTGCTGCGTCAGGCGGCGCAGATCTGCATCGAGGAGGGTCAGGGAAGCGTGTCCCGCTTGCAGCGGCGGCTCTCGGTGGGGCACGCCCGCGCCGGGAAGCTGATGGACATGCTCGAATCGATGGGAATCGTCAGCAAGCATCAGGGCAGCAAGCCGCGTGACGTGCTGGTGTCCGAGGCGGACCTCCCGGAGTACTTCGGCCGGTAGGTGTCCTGCCGCGCCGTTGAGCCCTGCACGCGCCGCTACGTGAAGTTCCCATGAGAGCCCCCCCAAAGACGGGGGCTTTTTCGTTTAGATCAATTGTCGGAAACCTTCCTGTAGTTGCATTCTGCCGCGTCGTGGTGAAGATTAAGTGCCGGACATACAGCACAACCCGATTTCTCCAGAGGTGATTTCATGAAGAAGCAGACCAGCTTTATCACGCTCAGCCTGATGCTTGCCACGCCCGCCCTCGCCGGCGGCGCCGGTGCTCCCGCTGCACGCCCCGCCACGGCCGCCTGCCAGAACATCGCGCAGATCGTCATGGCCGACCCGAACTTCAGCACGCTGGCCACCGCCGTCGAGGCGGCCGGCCTGGGCCAGACCCTGATGGGCGGCCAGTACACGGTGTTCGCTCCCACCAACGCCGCCTTCGCCAAGCTGCCCAGCGACGCGCTCGCCATGGTCCTGAACGACCCGGCCCTGCTGCGCTCGGTGCTGCTGTACCACGTGGTTCCCGGCAAGGTCACCGCCAAGCAGGTCATGGGCATGTCCATGGGCAAGACCGCGCAGGGCGGCTCGTTCATGGTCACGGTCAGCGGCGGCAAGGTCATGATCGATAACGCCACCGTCACCAAGGCCGACGTGATGGCCTGTAACGGCGTCGTGCACGTGATCGACACGGTCCTGATGCCCGCCATGGACACCGGCATGCAGCCCGCCGCACCCGCCGCCGCTGCGCCGGCCCCCGCGCCCGCCCCGGCCGCCACCGTGAGCGCCCCGACCGCCGCGGCCGCCACCGACATCATGAGCATCCCCGCCCTGCCCCAGGGCGGCGCGAGCATGACCACCACGACCACCACCACGACCGAAACCGCGACCACGACGGAAACGACCACCGAGGCCAGCGGCGAGATGATGGCCGAGGGCACCACCCTGTACGACATGATCGTCGCCGACGAACGCTTCAGCACGCTGCGCGACCTGCTCAGCGACGCCGAACTGACCGAAGTGCTCATGAGCAACGACTACACCGTCTTCGCTCCCACCAACGCGGCCTTTGAGGGCGTGGACCCCGACCAGCTGGCCCTGATCGCCAGCAACCCCGACACCCTCAAGCAGGTGCTGCTGTACCACGTGGTCAGCGGCAAACTGAACGCCGAGGACCTCAAGGCCGGCACCCAGCTGCGCAGCGCTGAGGGTGCCAGCCTCGACCTGTCCATGGAAGGCACGAGCGTCATGGTGAACACCGCCATGATCGACGGCGCGGCTGTCACGGCCAGCAACGGCAACATCTTCGCCATCAACGAGGTGCTGCTGCCCGACACCCTGGTCCTGCCCGACCCGCCCACCGGCGAGGAAGTCATGACCGAGACCACCACGGACACGACCGCCGCGACCACGGCGACCACCACCACCGCCACTGTGACGACCACCCCGGCCGCCATGACCGGCAACGCCCTGGTGGACGCCCTGAGCCAGCCGCAGTTCAGCACCCTGCTGAGCCTGGTGCAGAAGGCCGATCTGGTCGGTGCGCTGACCGCCGCCGACGTGACCGTCTTCGCCCCCACCAACGACGCCTTCGCTAAGGTCCCCCAGGCCACCCTGGACGCCCTGATGGCCGACCCCGCCAAACTCAAGCAGGTCCTGACGTACCACGTCGTGGCCGGCCGCGTGGTCGACGACGGCCTGAAGGTCGCGCAGCTGCGCTCGCTCGAGGGCAGCTCCATCGACCTGAAAGCCAACGGCACCACCTACACCGTCGGGAACCTCAGTGCCGCCAGCGCCGTCGGCAGCACCGTCGCCAACCGCATTGACGCGGGCACCAGCGTGATCTACCCCATCGACATGGTCATGCTGCCCCCCACCCTGCAGTAAGCCCCACCAGAAGGGCCGCGCTTCCCACAGACGGGAAGCGCGGCCCTTCTGCCCGGAACCCGCTTCTCTCCTACTGTGCGGGGCAGCTCTACGGGTCGCGTCCGCTCGGATTGAATGGTTCTGGCCAACCATTCAATCGGAGTCCGTTTCAGTGAACCGCTTCGGCTGGCTGGAGGGTCTGGAAGGCCTGCCAGCTGGCTGGGCCGCGCGGGTGGCCCTCCTGCTCGGTCCAGGCCCAGTACGGCGTGTACAGGCTGCGGGCGGTCAGGACCTCCTGGCGGAAGATCTCGGCGCTCAGGCCAGTGCTCAGCAGGCCGCTGCTCTCGAAGCGGGACAGGACGCCCGCGCGGTCGTACGGCACCAGGCGGGGCGTGACCTGCCAGCCGCGCGGCGTGGCGTCCAGCAGCAGGTACTGGGCGCGCGGGTCTCCGGTGGCGGGCGATCCGACCGAGCCGGTATTCAGGACCCGTGTGCCGTCGATCACGGCGTTCACCGGGCGGTGAATGTGCGACCCGATCAGGACGCCGTACTCGCGGCCGTCCGGGGCGCGGCGCAGCGCCTGCACGCGCTCCGGGGCGCTGCGGTCGCTGAGGCTCTCGCGGTAGTGCTCGGCGGTGCCGTGGGCGATCAGGATGTCCGGCAGGCCGGGTTCGCGCAGCGTGAGGGTCATGGGCCAGTCGGCCGGGGTGTGCAGCAGGCCCGCCCGGTCGAGTTGCGCGGCACTCCAGTCGGTGGCGCCCCAGAAAGGGTCCGTGAACCAGTCGGCCGGCAGGGCCTCACTGCGGGCCTGCCACAACCGCAGCAGATCGTCGTGGTTGCCCAGCGTGAACGTCACGTCCGGGCGGTCCAGCAGGGTCCGCAGGACCTGCACGGAGTCCGGGCCGCGGTTGACCACGTCGCCGTTCACGATCAGCCGCTCGGCCCCGCGCTGCCGGGCGTCGCGCAGAACGGCGTTCAGGGCGTCCGCGTTCCCGTGAATGTCTGCCAGGATCGCCAGTCTCATCTCGCGCGGCATTCTAGAGCCGCGCCGCCATCCGGACGGGAAGGAAGGCGGGAATCGGCCGGGCTGTGCGCCCGCCGGTTCCCGCCTCTGGTGCCGTTGCGCCGCCCAGGTTCAGTTGCGGAAGATGACTTCCTCACGTCCGAAGGAGCGCAGGGCCAGCAGGCTGAGCAGCAGCGCGGCGAGCAGGTTCGCGCCGATGGCTATCAGCGCGTGCGACGGGACGGCCGCGCCGCGCACGGTTTCCAGGATGGCGATCATGCCGCCGATGACCGGCACGGCATACACGCCCAGCCCGAAGGTCAGGAAGTCCGCGAACTGCAGCATCACGGCCGGCAGGACCACCAGCATGGTGATGGGCGCGATGTACGTCTGCGCCTCCTTGAAGGTGCGGGCGTAGATGCCGACCGCAATCAGCAGGGCGCTGATGATCAGCGCGGCGCTCGCGGCGATGCCGAGCAGGGTCAGCAGACTGCCGGGGTTCAGGGTGAGCTGGCCGCCCATGCTGCCGGTCAGAGCGGCGGTCGCGTCGGGTTGCCGCTGCAGGTACAGGCGCATGGCGAGGCCGCTGAGCAGGAACCCGGCGACGCTGAAGGCCGCGCTGGTCAGGGCGGTGAGGGTGGTGGCCAGCAGTTTCCCCGCGACGACCTCGGCGCGGCGCACCGGGGAGACCAGCAGGCTTTCCAGGGTACCGCGTTCCTTCTCGCCGGCGGTGGCGTCCACGGCGGTCGCCATCGCGCCGGACAGGATGAACTGCAGCATCAGCATGGGGATCAGGAAGGCCAGCTGGCCGCTGCGCTGCTCCTGGGCGGTGCTGGCGTCCACGGGTTTCACGGTGATGGTCTGCAGGACGTTCTCGTTCAGGCCCTGTTCGTCCAGGCGTTGCACGGCCAGGGTGCGGTTGTAGCTGTCGATGACGTCCGTGACCTTGGAGTACGCGCCGGTCTGGGCGCGCAGGTTGCCCAGCTTGGCGTGCAGTTCCAGGGTGCCCTGGCCGGCCCCGGCGCGGTCCGGCAGGGATGCGGGGACGCGCAGGGCGGCGTCCACGTCGCCGCTCTGCACGGCGGCCTGCGGGTCGCTGACGGGCACCAGGGTCACGCCGGCGCGCACGACCGTGCCGTCCGGGAGTTTCTCGTCGCGTTCCAGCGCGGCGCGCAGCGTGGCGGGCAGCGGGCCGCTCACGCCGATGGTCTGGCGTTCCTGCTGCTGACCGCCGATGAAGCTGCCCAGCATCAGCGGCAGGCCCAGCGTGAACAGCGGAATCAGGATCAGGGGCATCAGGATGGTGGCGTTCAGGGTGCGGCGGTCGCGCAGGGTGGCGAGCAGGTCGCGGGCGGCGACCTCCCAGACCATCGCGCGGCGCAGGCCCCGGCGGGCGGGACGCTCAGACATGCGCGCCTCCGGCGCTCTGGCCGCGCACCAGCGCGAAGAAGGCGCGTTCCAGGGTGCGTTCCCCGGTAGCTTCCAGGATGCCGCCCTGGGTGCCGAGCGTGATCAGTGCGCCCTCGTGCAGGATGGCGACCCGGTCGCAGACTTCCTCGACCTCACTCATGACGTGCGTGGAGTACACGGTCAGGCGGCCCGGCGCGCGGCTGGCCTGCACGAAGTCCAGCAGGGTGCGGCGCGCGAAGATGTCCAGTCCGCTGGCGGCCTCGTCGAGAATCAGCACGGCCGGGTCGTGGATGACGGCGCGGGCGATCACGACCTTCTGTTTCATGCCGGTGGAGTACTCGGCGGCGCGGGTGTCGAGCGTGCGCCCGAGTTCGAGGCGGGTGTCGAGTTCCGTGATGCGCGCGTCGGCCTGGGCGCGGGTCAGGCCGTACAGCCGCGCGAAGGAGTGCAGGATCTCGCGGCCGGTCAGGCGGGCCGGGAGGCCCATGCCGCCGTTCACGACGCCGATGCACGCGCGGATCGCCTCGGGGTCGCGGGTGATGTCGTGCCCGGCCACCTGCGCCTGCCCGCTGTCGGGACGCAGCAGGGTCGCCAGGATACGCAGCAGGGTGGTCTTGCCGGCGCCGTTCGGGCCGAGCAGACCGAAGACCTCGCCGCCGTGGGCGCTGAAGGTCACGTCCCGCAGGGCGTGAAAGCTGCCGTAGGTCTTACCGAGGTGCTGGACGCTCAGCATCGGCGCGCCCGTCGGCTGCGGGGCAACCAGGCCTGGGGAACTGAGGTCTGGGGCACTGAGGTCTGCGCCCCTGGCGGCGGGGGAAGGAGCTGGAGTAGACGGGGCCGGAACAGACGAGACTGAATGAAGTGGATTCATGAACCTCCCACGGTGCAGGGCAGGCGGCGTGGCCGGAACAGACGCCGGAACCGCCGCCGCCCTGAACCCTGTGTGTACGCCTGTCCTTACGCGCCTCGTATCCGTTTGGTTGCCAGGATTACAAACGGCGCGCAGAGGTACGGACCACCCGGCGGGGCGTTCCACTTCATAGGACGCCCCTGAAGATCAAGCCCCCCGTCACCTCATGCAACATGAGAGAAAATCTGTAACAATGGGAAAGTTGCGCTACCAGGCGCACCCTGCCCTGAAAGTTACACCCGGTCCATCCGGCGACCACTTCCCTGGAGCGTTCCCCAGAGCGTCCGATTTCCTTACCGTTCTTCCCGTGACAGCCGGCCATCCCCCGCCCGCTCAGGGCACCCTCATCGGCGCAGGTTCAGATCAATGCAGCAGCGGTCACGGCCCCACAGGCACGCGCCGCCACCATGCCCAACCCACCCAGTTCCAGCGCGCCGGTCACGCCCCGTGTCCGCCGCCCACACCACCCGGAGGCACGCATGTTCAATCCCCCCACCCTCGAAGACCTGCAGGAAACCCGCCGCGCCAACGAGAAACTCGTCCTGAAGGCGCTGGAAAGCAAGCCCGAATGGGTCGAGACCGAACTCGCCAAGACCACCGGCCTGGCCCTGTCGCACCTGCGCGCCGCGCTGGCCAGCCTGCTCGACCAGGGCCGCGTGCGCCGCCTGCCCGGCACCGGCACCCGCGCCGTGTACGGACTGGCGGACCCCGGTCTGGCCGACGTGCCCGCCACGCCCCTGACGAGCGACGCCAAGCGCGTCCGTGACTACCTCGAGGGCCGCGCCGACAGCGCCCTGTACATGAGCGACCAGCTGCGCATGACCCGCGAGGACGTCATGACCGCCCTGAGCCTCCTGAACGCGCACGGCATGATCACCTGCACCTTCGTGGGCAGCCTCGTGATCTTCCGCCTGAAAGAAACCCAGGCGCTCGGCACCGAGCAGGCCGCGCCCGCCGCGACCGGCAAGAAGAAACAGGTCGCCTGACCCGGACCAGAGGGCCGGTCTTCCCACGCGGGAGGGCCGGCCCTCTGCCGTGTCTGGTGGCGCGCAGTCCGTGACGCTCCGCTGACGGTCACGCTGCGGGGCGTTTGGTATCCTCGGGGGTATGAAGCTTGTGCTCGCCGTGATTCAGGACGCCGACGCGACCGCGCTGGTCCGCGTCCTGTCCCAGAATGCCTTTGAAGTCACGAAACTCGCCAGTACCGGCGGTTTCCTGCGCGAAGGCAACACCACCCTGATGATCGGCGTGGACGACACGCGCCTGGACGAACTCAAACGCCACGTGCAACGCACCTGCCGCACCCGCACCCGCCTCGTCGCCCCCAGCGTCCCCATGGGCGAGCAGAACGAGGGCCTGGTCGGCGACCCGGTCGAGGTGCCGGTCGGCGGGGCCGTCATGTTCGTCATGGGCGTGCAGGAATTCATCAAGGTGTGATGCCCGGTTGAAGGTTGAAAGTCGATGGTTGATGGTCGGTTCCTCACCTCCATCAACCATCGACTTTCAACTTGTTTACACGCGGGTGAGGTCTTTGGGCAGCGGCAGGAACTCGATTTCCGGGTGCTGTTCGGCGGTGTATTCCAGGTCGTACTTGCTGCGGAACAGCATGACGGGGCGGCCCTGGTCGTCCTCGACGTGGCGGGCAAAGCGGGCGACGTTGCTGGGGTCGCCCGCCAGCCAGCGCACCAGCCCGTAGCTGGTGACGTGCATCTCGACGTCCACGCTGTATTCCTCGAGGAGGCGGGCCTGGAAGACCTCGAACTGCAGCGGGCCGACCGCGCCCAGGTAGGGGTCGCGGGCGCCGTCGGTGGGGTAGAAGACCTGCACGACGCCTTCCTCGGCCAGCTGCGTGAGGCCCTTCATGAACGCCTTGCGTTTGCCGACGTCCTTGAGGCTGATGGTGGCGAACGTCTCGGGCGTGAAGCGCGGGAAGCTGGGGAGCGTGACCTTGGCGTCGAGGCTGATCACGTCGCCGATCTGGAACACGCCGGGGTTCACGAGGCCCACGATGTCGCCGGGGTACGCTTCCTCGACCTTCTCGCGGTCCTGCGCGAACAGGGTGTGCGCCTGCGAGAGCCGCAGCTTGCGGCCCGTGCGGGTGTGCGTGACGTCCATGCCGCGCTCGAAGTGGCCGCTCATGACGCGCATGTACGCGGTGCGATCGCGGTGCTGCTTGCTCATGTTCGCCTGCAACTTGAAGATGAAACCCGCGAACGGGGCGTCCGGGGCGCGGTCGCCGAGGTTCGTCTCGACGGCCCCCGGGGGCGGGGCGAGTTCCACGAAGTTGCTCAGGAAGTGCTCGACGCCGAAGTTGTTCATGGCGGACCCGAAGAACACCGGGGTCAGTTCGCCGGTCAGGAACTTGGCTTCCTCGAATTCCGGCATGGCTCCCTGGATCAGTTCGACGTCCTCGCGGAGTTTCGCGGCGAGGTCCGCGCCGACCAGGGCGTCCAGTTTCGGGTCGTTCAGGCCGCTGGTCTGCATGGGCGCGCGGTGCTTGCCGCCGGACGTGCGCTCGAAGGCCAGCACCTGCCCGGTCTGGAGGTCGTACACGCCCTTGAAGTCCGGGCCGTCCCCGATGGGCCACGTGAGCGGCACGGCCGTGATCTTCAGGATGCCTTCCAGTTGCTCCAGCAGTTCGAAGGGGTCCTGGGCGGGGCGGTCCATCTTGTTCACGAAGGTCAGGATGGGAATGCCCCGGTTGCGGCACACGGCGAACAGCTTCTCAGTCTGCGCCTGCACGCCACGCGCGGCGTCGAGGACCATCAGGGCGCTGTCGGCGGCGGTCAGGGTGCGGTAGGTGTCCTCACTGAAATCCTGGTGTCCGGGCGTGTCGAGCAGGTTCACGTGCCGCCCGGCGTACTCGAAGGTCAGCGCGGACGAACTGATGGAGATGCCGCGCTGCTGCTCGATGCTCATCCAGTCGCTCTTGGTGTGGCTGCGGCCTTCCTTGGCGGTCACGCTACCGGCTTCCTGGATGGCGCCTCCGTACAGCAGGAGTTTTTCGGTGATGGTGGTCTTCCCGGCGTCCGGGTGGCTGATGATGGCGAAGGTGCGGCGGCGGGCGATCTCGCTGCTCAGGGCGGCGGGGTTGGTGTCGGGGCTGGTCATGGGAACTCCTGCGGGCCTGAAGTGTTCGCGGCCCGAAGCGGGAAAAACGGCGTGAAGATCACTGCGGAGAGTGGGGGGCGCCTGAAGTCGGGGTGATGCGCCGCCAGGACGCGGCGGAAGGAACGGGTGTCGCCTCTGGCAGGAGCGTCCCTGCGGCGTCCGGCTGATCCCGGCGTTCCCACTCTCCCGGCGGCTCCGTACAACTCACTCACTGCGCCGGTTCAGAAGCACTTCGGCCCTTCAGGCTCCGCGCTGCCGACCCGGCACGACTGACTAGGGTGGCGTGAGGAGAACGGTCATTCCCGCATGATACCGCCCCGCGCGCGCCGCGTCACCCGCCCGCTGCGGCCGGCGCGAAGGCGCCCAGCGCGGCGTCCAGGGTGCCCAGGCGCGCGGCGATCAGGGCGTGCGGGTCGCGGTGATACCCGCCGGCCATGACGGTCACGGTCGGCAGGCCGGCGCGGGCGGCCCAGCGCAGCACGCGGTCGTCGCGGCGGCGCACCCCGGCCGGACTGAGCGCCAGTTTGCCCAGTTGATCCCCGCCCAGCACGTCCGCGCCCGCCAGGTAGTACACGAAATCCGGCGCGAAGGCCGCCACGGCGGGCGCGACCACCCGGTCCAGGGCGTTCAGGTAGGCGGCGTCGCCGGTCCCGTCGGGCAGCGGGATGTCGAGGTCGCTGACCTCCTTGCGGAAGGGGTAGTTGTTCTGCGCGTGCACGCTGACGGTCAGCACGCCCCCCTCGTGGGCGAAGATGGCGGCCGTGCCGTTGCCCTGATGCACGTCCAGGTCCAGGATCAGGATACGGCGGGCCTGCGCGGTGTCCAGCAGCCAGCGGGCACTGATCGCCACGTCGTTCAGGAACGAGAAGCCCTCGGCGTGATCTGCGTACGCGTGGTGCGTGCCTCCCCCCAGGTTCAGGCCCAGGCCCACACGCAGGGCGTCGCGGGTGGCGGCCAGGGTCGCGCCGCAACTGCCCAGCCCCCGCTCGACCAGCGCCGCGCTCCAGGGGAAGCCCAGCGCGCGTTCCTCGGCACGGGTCACTTGCCCGTCACGCCAGCGGGCCAGGAACGCCGGGTCGTGCACCCGCCCGGCCAGCGCCCACGGCAGGTCCGGCGCGTCCAGCAACGGCAGGCGGGCGGCCGCGCCGTCCAGCAGCGGCGCGATGAACTCGCGCGGCAGGAACTGACGACGCGGCGCAGGCGCTCCCTGGTAGGCCGCGCGGCGAAACGGCGTGAACGCCCGGAACGGATGCGTGAACCCCACCCGCGCAGGCTACGCTGGGCGGCATGAACGCACTGCGGTCCTGGCCGGAATTTCAGGCAACACTGCGCGTCCCGCTGATGCTGGCCCCGATGGCGGGCGGCACCGGGACGCCCGCGCTGGCCGCCGCCGTGTCGGAGGCCGGCGGGCTGGGCAGCCTGGGCGCCGCGTACCTGACGCCCGCGCAGATCGGCGGGGCGATGGCCGCCGTGCGCGCCAGAACGGACCAGCCGTTCGCGGTGAATCTGTTCGCGCCGCAGCCCCTGCCGCCCGTGACCCCGGCAGAGATCGAGGTGGCCTGCGCGGAACTCGTGCCCTTTCACGCGGCGCTACGCCTGCCGCCCCCCACCCTGCCGCCGCAGGTGCAGGAGGACTTCGGCGCGCAACTGCACGCGGTCCTGCGCGACCCGCCCGCCGTGTTCTCGTTCACGTTCGGTCGCCTGCCACCCGCCGCACTGAGTGCCCTGCACGCGGCGGGCGTGCTGGTGATCGGTACCGCCACCAGCCTCCGGGAGGCGCGGCTGCTGGCGCAGGACGGCGTGGACGCCGTGACCGTGCAGGGCGGCGCGGCCGGCGGACACCGGGGCTGCTGGCAGGAGGACGCCCTGGCCGACACGCTGACCCTCACGCGGCAGGTCGCGCAGGACACGGGCCTCCCGGTCGTCGCGGCGGGCGGCCTGATGACCGCCGGGGACGTGAGTGCCGCGCTGAAGGCCGGAGTGACGCTGGCGGCGTGCGGCACGGCGTTCCTGCTGACTGACGAGGCTGGCACGCCCGACCCCTACCGTCACGCCCTTCAGGACGGCGGGCGGCCCACCGTCCTGACCCGCGCGTACAGCGGCCGCACCGCGCGCGGCCTGCGCACCTCCCTGACCGGCGGCGTCCACTCTCCCCTGCCCTTCCCCTGGCAGAACGCCCTGACCCGCTCCCTGCGCGCCGCGGGAGCGCAGGCCGGACAGGCAGACCTTCTGAGCCTGTGGGCCGGGGAGGGCTACCGGCAGGCCCGCACCGGAAGTGCCGCGCAGATCATGGCGGACCTGACCCCATGACGCCCGACCCGCTGATGCCCGGCACCGTGACGGTCGCCCTGCGACCCCTGCGCCCCGGTGACGAGGAAGTGGCGGTGCGCTGGGCGGCGGACCCGGTGTTCTGCCGCGCGGTGGACTGGACGCCGGGCCTGTCGGCGCGGGTGGTGCGGCGGCACTGGCAGGCGATCATCGCGGGGAACGACCCGACGTTCCGCCGCTGGGGAGTCACGGCGAGCGGCGAACTGGTCGGGTACGCGGACCTGGGCCGCATCGGGCCCGGCGGCGCGGAACTGGGCATCGCCCTCGGGGACCGGGCATGGTGGGGGCGCGGCGTGGCGTTCAGGGCGTGCCGGGACCTGCTGACGCTGGCCTGGGAGGCGGGCCTGCCGCGCGTGACGGCGCTAGTCCACGCCCCGAACGCCCGCTCACACGCCCTGATGCGCCGCCTGGGCATGCACGAGGACGGGCAGGCCGAACCGGAATCCTACGCGGGCGAGGTGGTGGCTGTCACGCGCTACGTGATCCTGAATCCGGCGGTGGGCGGGGAGTAGGCAGTGGGGAGCGGGAAGTAGGCCACCCTGCCCACCGCCTCAGTCCAGCAGCGTGTGCCCCGCTGCCCGCAGGGCGTGGGCGGCGCGGTGCAGGTCGGCCTGCGCCACCAGAACGTAGTCGGTGTTGAAGGTGGACAGCGCGAAGATGCCCACGCCAGCGTCCCGCAGGGGATCCAGGACACTGGCGAGGATGCCCGTCAGGGTGAACGCGAACGGGCCGTGCAGTTTCAGGGCCGCCCAGCCACGCTGCGTGGTCACGCCGGGCGGAACGTTCGCGGCGGGGCACACGACCGACAGTTCGTCGCGGACACTCATGACGCACCACAGGTCGCCCGTGAACGCCCAGGCGGGCGCGGCGCTTCCGGCGGGAAGCTGCGAGACGGCGTACTCGCCGGGCACCACGGACAGCGTCTGGGACATGGCGGCAGGATAGCGCCCTGCGCCCCAGGATCCGGGTGTGGGTCATACGGATTCCGTTTGTTTCGCCGACAATCCGGGACTTCACCGGATTGCCAGCTCCACGTCCGGAACCCGTTTCTCTCCCACTCGCTTCGCTCGGATTGAACGGTCTTTGCAGCCCCTTCAATCGGAGTCCGTATCAGTCCCCTGTGTCCAGCAGCAGTCTGGGCCTGAATTTCAGCCCGTCGGCCGCCACGAGGTGCGCGGGGATGCCGCCGACGTGCCGCATGCTGCGTTCCACCGGTACGCCGTGCAGGTGTCCGTACACGATCAGGTCGGGGCGGGCGTCGTCGATGACGCGGGTGATGGGGTTGGCGGGGTACGGGGGCGTGGCGGGCGGGTAGTGCAGCATCAGGATCAGGTGGTCGCCGGGTTGCCGCAGGGCGCGGGCGGCTTTCACGCTGAGGCTGAGGCGTTCGGCCTCGCGGGTCAGGAGGCGGGTGTCGTCGTCGCTCAGGGGGTCGTGGCCGGGCGTGAGCCAGCCGCGCGAGCCGCACACGACGACGTTCTCCACGCGCACGGCGTCGTTCACGACGGCCAGCATGCCGGGAGGCAGCGCCGCGCGGAGTTTCGCGGCGGTGGGCCACCAGTAGTCGTGGTTGCCGCGCAGCAGGACCTTGGTGCCGGGCAGCGCCGCGACGGGCGCGAGGTCGGTCATGGCGTCCGGGAGGCGCATGGCCCAGGACAGGTCGCCGGGCAGCAGCACGAGGTCCTGCGGGCGAACGAGTTCCCGCCACTGGTCGAAGATGGCCTGCGGGTGCCCGGCCCAGTTCGGTCCGAAGACGGTCATGGGTTTCGGGGTGACAGTGGCGAGGTGCAGGTCGGCAATGGCGTACACGCGCATGGGGTCTGGGTCGTCTCCGGGCTCGGGCGGGGGGGCGAAGGGGCGGGGCGGGTAACAGAAGGGCCCCCCGCAGGATACGGGAGGGCCTTCTCTTCTGATGATGGTCGGGGCGAGAGGATTCGAACCTCCGACCCCGTCGTCCCGAACGACGTGCGCTACCAGGCTGCGCTACGCCCCGAACCCGACCACCGCCCGGCTGTTGCTGGGCAGGGGGTAGTCTACGCGGCGTCCTGCGGGGTGTCAAGCGCGGCGGGGCGGGTCATTCCGGGTCGTTCCAGTCCTCCGGGCTGTCCCCGGGGGCGTCCAGCAACTCCTCTTCCGGGTCCTCCCCTTCCGGCAGGCTGGCGACGTGCTCGCGGATGGCGGGCCAGATGACGTTCCCGGTAAAGCCGCGCCGCGCCAGGAACCCGAAGGCGCTGGCCTGCGGATCACGCTTGCGGGCAAAGGACGACCAGCGGCGTTGCAGGAGTTCGCGCACGACCTGCGTCTCGTCGTCGGGGTCGCGGGCGTCCACGGTCTCGCGAATCAGGTCGTCGGTCAGGCCGCGGCGTTTGAGAGTCTGACGGACGCGCAGTTCTCCCACGCCGCGCCGCGACCCTTCCACCCGCGCGACCTGCGCGTCGTCCTGGTAGCCGAGTTCCTGCACGCGAGCCAGCACCTCGGCGATCAGGTCGGGGTTCTCGCTGCGTTTCTCCAGTTTGGCCCGCAGTTCCGCCTGCGTCAGCGCCCGCTGGCCCAGGGCGCGGAAGGCGTAGCCGATCAGGGCGTCGCGCTGCTCCTGCGGGGTGCGTTCCCGCGCGGGCCGGGCGGGCAGCGTGTCCTCCAGGCCCACGTCGGGCGTGCGGGCCGGGCGGCGTCCGGGTCTGTATCGTCCGGTCATGCCCGACAGTATGCCGCTTGCCACGGCCCGCAAAGGCAGGTATAGTCACGAGGTTGCCCACCCCGCGCGGGTGGCAGCCCGGACCCGTTCGCCCAGCGTGGCGCGCAGGTCCGGCGCGCCGGAAGTACCGCGAAGTACCGCGTCCGGACGCTCGTGTTCCCCCGCGTGGGAACCGCCCCGCACCGCCAGACCGGCGGCGGGAGAAAAGGAGAAATCACATGGCCCTTCGTCACAAGTCCGCCCAGAAACGTCACCGCCAGAGCCTCAAGCGCCGCATGACCAACCGCAGCCGCAAGAGCACCATCAAGACCTTCACCAAGAAGGCCGTGGTGGCCGCCCAGACCGGCGCCGAGGACCTGAACACCCTGCAGGCGCGCGCCGAGAGCCTGATCGACAAGGCCGCCAAGGGCAGCACCCTGCACAAGAACGCCGCGGCCCGCAAGAAGAGCCGCCTCGCCAAGGCTATCAACAAGGCCAAGGCCGCCCAGCAGGGCTGAGCCCACAGGCAACGCGAAACCCCGTCCCACCCCAGCGGTGAGGCGGGGTTTCGCGTTGCCTGTCGCAGCCGAGCCGCGAAAAAGGCGGCGACTCCCACCCTCGGGAGTCGCCGCCTGCCTGACGCTGCTCTGGCTGGTGCTTACTTGACCGTAACGCGGATGGCGCAGGTGCCTTCCTGCCCGGCGGTCAGGCGCGCGATATTCCAGCGGACAGCGGTGTACTCGCTGGGTTTGACCTCGACCTTCTTCTGCACGGTCTTGCCGTTCTCGGTCACCGTCACGGTCTTCATGAGGGGCGCGGCGGCGAAGGTCTTACCGTCGGTGCTGTACTGCGTGGTCACGCCGCCCACCGTGCAGGTCGCCCGCTGGAAGGTGGTGGCCGGGTCGACTTTCATGTTCAGGACGATGCTGCTCAGGACGCCCTTGCTGACGTTCTTGAAGGTCTGCGTGAGCGACAGGACGCTGCCGGGCACGACCTGAGTCTTGCTGGCGTCGGTCAGGACCTCAACTTTCTTGCCGTCGCGGGTTTCCTGCGTGACGACCAGGTTCGCGGCCGTCAGGGTCAGGGGGCTGGGGGTGGTGGCGGCGGCACCGGCGAGCGTGCCGAGAACAGCGGCGCCGAGCAGGACAGTACGGATCAGGTGGGACATGGTGGAACCTCCGAAAGTGAAGTGCGCGCAGGGGGGTGGGGGCGGCGTCCGGTCTGTGGGCGCCTGTGCCTTCCATGATTACTGCGGGCGTTCATGAGCTGCGTGGGGGCCGCTGGGGGCATTCATCCCCCACTGCGGCCCCCCGGCGGTCAGATTCAGGTCAGCGGGCGACCGCACCGCGCGTCTCGACCACGCCGGCCAGCACGCGGGCGATCTCGTGGATCTCGGCGGCGTCCTGGCCCTCGACCATCACGCGGATCAGGTTCTCGGTGCCGCTGGGGCGCAGGTTCACGCGGCCCTTGCCGTGCAGTTTCGCCTCGGCGTCGGTCACGGCGGCCTGCACGGCGGGGTCCACGGCGATGGCTTTCTTGTCGGCCACGCGCACGTTCACCAGCGTCTGCGGGTACATGACGAGGTCGTCGTGCAGCTCGTCGAGCGTGGTCTGCGTGGCGCGCATGCTGGCCAGCGTGAGCAGCGCGGTCAGCACGCCGTCCCCGGTGGGCGACACGTCCAGGAACAGGATGTGACCGCTCTGCTCGCCGCCCAGCGTCAGGTGCTGGTCGTGCAGGCGCTCGTGCACGTAGCGGTCGCCGACGGCGGTGCGTTCCAGGGGGATGCCCGCCTCGTTCAGTTTCACCTCAAGGGCCATGTTCGCCATGATGGTGGTCACCACCGCCTTCTCGCCGCGCGCGCGGGCGTTCAGCAGCAGCATGTGGTCGCCGTGCACGACGTTGCCGCGGCTGTCCACGAACAGGGCGCGGTCGGCGTCCCCGTCGAAGGCGACGCCCAGGTCGTACTTCCCTTCGCGCACGATGCGTTGCAGGTGGTCCAGGTGCGTGCTGCCGCACTCGCGGTTGATGTTGCGGCCGTCCGGGGTGGTGTACACGGCGAACACATCAGCGCCGGCCGCCTGGAAGACCTTCGGGCCCACGCGGTACGCCGCGCCGTTCGCGCAGTCCATGGCGATCCGCAGGCCGCTCAGGTCCGGGGCGTGCGCCTTGAGGTAGTTGACGTACAGGCGCTCGGCCTCGGCGTAGTTGGTGACGCCGCCCAGGTCCACGCCGGTCACGGGTGGCAGGGTGTCCACGCCGTCGATGGCGGCCTCGATCTCCAGTTCGGTGGCGTCCCGGAGTTTCTGGCCGTCCGCGCCGAAGAACTTGATGCCGTTGTCCTCATAGGGGTTGTGCGAGGCGCTGATGACCACACCCGCGTCGGCGTTCAGGTGGCGGGTCAGGTAGCTGACGCCGGGGGTGGGCAGGACGCCCACGTGGATGACGTTTACGCCCCGGCTGGTCAGGCCGGCGGCCAGGGCCGCTTCGAGCATGTCGCCGCTCTGGCGGGTGTCCTTGCCGATCACGACGCTGGCGCGCGGGTTCTGCTGTTTGAGGACCTCACCGGCCGCCGCGCCGAGTTGCATGACCCAGGAGGCCGTCAGGGGGAAGGCCCCCGCCACGGCGCGCACGCCGTCCGTTCCAAAGTACTTCCGTTCACTCATGATGAGGCCCATCATACGCGTGGGAGTGCCGTGAGTACCTGACTCATACGGATTCCGTTTGTTTCGCCAACAATCCGGAACTTCACCGGATTGCCGGCTCCACGTCCGGAACCCGTTTTGCTCCCACTCTGCGGAGCAGCTCTACGAGTCGCTTCGCTCGGACCCAGCGGGCTTTGCAGCCCCTTCAATCGGAGTCCGTATCATGACTGACCAGCGGGAACGGTCTTCTTGCACCGGGTTCAGTCCCGGCAACCCGGCGGGGCGCAGCCGCGTACCGGAGGCATGAGTGGATTCTCTGGCGGGTCGTTTTCGTTCAGTCGCAGCGGACGTGGTGGCGGTCTGGGTGGGCTGCTCGGCGGGCGTCACAGCCGCAGCAGTTTCAGCGGGGGCCGCGCCCATTACGGACGGCGCGGGCACTACCGGCAGCGGCGCGGCGGGTGCCTGGGCTGCCTGGGCGTGGTCGCGCTGGTGACCGTCACCGTGGCGGGCGGCGCGGCAGGCCTGCTGACGCTGCTGGCCTGATGCGCGCAGGGCCGGCCGCCGCGCTGGCCGACACGCTGACCGTGCTGCGCGGCGACGGGCCGGTGATCCTGCACGCCCGCCGCTGGCCGCGCGACCTGCACGCCCTGTTTCCGGGTGCGGGCCGCCCGCTGGAAAGCTGGGTGGGTGAGGGGGCGGCCTTCGCACGCTTCAACGCAGGCGGGGAGCCGCTGTTCCTGAAGTTCATCCCGGCCGGCTGGCGGGACCGCCGCGCCTGGAAACGCCTGACGCGCGAGGCGGCGTACCTGCGCGACCTCGCGCCGCTGTCGCCGGTGCCGCACGCTCCGTTCCGACACGCGGCGCAGTCCGCGCATACGCCGCACGCGCACCTGCTGACCCGCGACCTGACCGAGGAGACGACCGGCTGGGGGGCGTTTGAGGACGACGCGGCGCGCGGCGCGGCCCTGCTGGAGATCGCGCGGCTGCTGGCACGGCACCACGCGTTCTGGGCGGGTCCGGGGCAGGCGGCGCTACGCGGCCCGTGGGCGTGGCAGCTGGAGCGGGTGCTGGAGCGCGCCGCCCGGATGCACGCCGGGCTGGCAGCAGGCGGTCTGAGCGGCCCGGACGGACGGCCCGCGCCGCTGCCAGAGCCGGTGGTGCGGGCAGCGCGGGAGGCCGCCGGGCAGCTGCCGGCGCTGCTGGCGGCGGCCCCGCTGACGACCCTGGTCCACGGCGACATTCACGCGGGGCAGGTGCTGTGGCGCGGGCCGGAGCCGGTCCTGATCGATTACGGGCAGGTGCATGCCAGCGTGCCGGGCGAGGACCTCGCGCACCTGCTGGCCGTGCGCCTGGACGCCGCCGACCGCGCCCGCCTGGGCCCGGAGCTGCGCGGCGCGTACCGGGATGAACTGGCCCGCTGCGGCCTGCGCCTGACGGATACGGAACTGGCGGCGCAGGAACGCGCGGGACTGGCCCTGAATCTGCTGTCGGTGGTGCGGCAGGCCGCCCGCACGCCGGAGCGGGGCACGGCCGAGGCGGCGCTGAAGGTCACGGCTGCGTGGGTGGAACCGGCCGGGTGAGGATCAGTCCGCTCCCAGGAAGGCGCGCCAGCGGTCGAGTTCGCGGTCCAGCGAGCGGGTGAAGGTGCCGGTCTGTCGCACGCCGGGCACGAGGCCCAGATCCGTGTGCAGCTGACCTCCCTGCGCGCTCAGGTTCGCCCAGCCCACTGCCCGCCCGGCGTGCAGGACTGGCAGGGCGTAGTACCCGAACTGGCGTTTCGGGGCGGGCGTGTACGCCTCGAAACGGTACGTCCAGCCGTGCAGGTGCGCGAAGCGGCGACGATCCCACACCAGCGGATCGAAGGGATTCACGATCCGCACGCCGCGCGGCGCCGGGGCCTGCGCGGGGTCCTGTTCAGGCAGCCACACGTACGTCAGGCCGTCCACGCGGGCCGAGTGCAGGTCGTCCTGCACCGCCGCCCGGAACGCGGCGCGCAATTGCGGCAGCAGGTGCGGCAGACCGTAGTGCGACAGGCCGATCAGGTACCCCAGGCTCGCCTGCGGCAGCGGCCCGTACAGCCGCGCGAGCAGATGCACCACGCCCCGCAGCCGCTCCGGTTCCGGCAGGGGCGACTCGCGCAGCGCCCGCAGGTGCGGGGCCGGGCCGTACAGCCGCACGCCCCCCACGCGCCGCGTGACGCGCAACTCGCCCCGGCGGTGCAGCACGTCCAGCGCGCGGGTCGTGGCGCTCGACTGGCCGCCCCAGGCGTTCACGGTACGGCCCTGACCCAGCCGCAGCGCCACCTCGCGCGGGTGCACTTCCTCGCGGCCCTGCACGGCGGCGCGCACCTCGGGCAGCAGGTCGGGGTGCGCGGCCTCCAGGCGGGTGGGCGGCACCTCACGCGGATGCAGCAGCGCCTGCACCGCCCGGGGCATGAAGCCGTAGTTGGGCAGCATGTCCTCCTCGGCGTCCAGGGTCGGGTACAGCCGCTCCAGATGCCCGGCACGGTAACCGGGCACGCGGGCCATCAGGGTCAAGTCCTGCGCGCGGGCCGGCGAGCGGATCGGGTCGGCCTGCACGAAACCCATCGCGTTCAGGGCCGCCTGCACGCTCCGCTGCGGTTCCAGCGTGCGCGCCGCCGCCGCGCGCAGGGCTGCCAGGGTGGGATCGAGAGTCACACAGCCAGGGTAACGTGCGGGTACGACGCAAGGGAGGGAGGCGGACCAAGTGGCCCAGCCTCCCTTTCCTGCCCCTGCTGACTCCTGCGTCTCCTACGGATTCCGTTTGTTTCGCTGACAACCCGGAACATCGCCGACTTGTCAGCTTCACGTCCGGAACCCGTTTCTCTCTCACTCGCTTCGCTCGGATTGAACGGGATTTTCAGCCCATTCAATCGGAGTCCGTCTTACTTGATGCTGCCGGTCAGGCCGTTGGGGTAGAAGCCGCCCTTGGTGGCGTTGGGGGCCAGGTAGACGATGTTCAGCACTTCACGGGTGGAGCGGCCGAAGGCGACGCCGTTCCTGTCGGCGGGCGCGACGATCATGTTGCCGGCGTTGTCGCTGAGGCCCTGGTCTTTCATGCCGCCGACCGAGCCGCGCAGGTTGCTGATGGCCTGCACGACCTGCCCGACGTACAGTCCGGCGGCGGCGCTCACCTGACGCTGCTGGTACAGCATGGTGCGGATGGCGCCGCCGTGGTACGCCTCGACGGCGAGGATGCCGGCGGCGGCCTGCAGGTACGCGGGGTTGGTGATCAGGGTCGCGGCGCCGTTGTAGGCGGTGACACCCACGTCCTCGAAGATGAACGCGCCGTGCAGGAAGAACAAATCGTTCAGGAAGGGGTTGAATCCGTCGATCTTCCCGCCGGACGCGGCCTTCCCGGCGGCGCGGAACGCCCCGTTCAGGTCGATGACGGGGCGGGGGGCGGCGGCCTTGCCGAGCGCGCCGGACAGGAACTTGACGTGCTGCAGTTCGTCCTCGGCGATGTCGCGGGCCAGGGCCTGCACGTTCGCGTCCTTGAAGTTCATGCCGCGGCTCTGGTCGAGGCCGGCGGGCAGGATGATGTTCGCGCCGCCGCCGATCCGGCGCAGTTCGTCCACGCGGCCCACGGCGGCGAGGTAGAAGGCGGCTTCGAGGTACTCGAGGTTCAGGGCGAAGTTCAGGACGGCCCCGTCGATGTCCTTGGCGGGCGCGGCGGCGGCGGTGCCGCTGGTGGCGGCGAGGCCCATGGCGGCGGCGCCCATGCCGATCTTGCCGAGGAAGCCCATGGCGGCGCGGCGGTTCATGGTGTCGGCGTTCGTGGCGGCGGCGATGATCTGTTCGGTGCTGGTGCGGTTATCCATGGTGGTCTCTCCTGTGGGCGCAGTGACCCGTGGACGTCACGGGCGTGACGTTCCGCTGGGCGGCTGCTGGCTGGGGTGTTCGGGTGGAACCGGCGGCTTTCCGGTGGGGGCCGCGCGGTTCCTTCCTGACAACCGGGTATATGCGGCGCACTCCGGATCGGATCAGGCTCCCGGCGTAACATGAACGCGCCCTAAAGAAGCGGGCTGATCCGGGCAGGCGGGCGGTGCGGGCGCGGCGGCTAGAGTGGGGCGCATGACAGCCTCTCCCACCCTGTTCGAGCGGATCATCGCCCGCGAGATTCCCAGCCAGATCGTGTTCGAGGACGAGCACTACATCGCCATCCGCGACATCGCGCCCAAGGCACCCATCCACCTGCTGGTCATTCCGAAGAAGGTGTCGGCGCGGGTGGACGAGATCACGGACGCCGCCGAGATGGGCGAGCTGTGGCTGACCGCCACGCGGGTCGCGCGGCAGCACGCGCAGGATTACCGGCTGGTCGTGAACTGCGGCCCGGGCGGCGGCCAGATGGTGTTCCACACGCACGTGCACATCCTGGCCGGGTGGGAGAACGGCCCGGCCGACGACACGGGCCTGGGCCAGTGACCGCCCCCACGCATGGCCCGGCGCTGACCGGCACCTTCGACGCGGTGCTGTTCGACCTGGACGGCGTACTGGTGGACAGCGAGGCGCTGGCGGCGGACGTGTGGGTCCGCACGCTGGCCGAACACGGCCTGCCGCTGCCCCTGAACGACTTCGCGCACCTGGCGGTCGGGCAGACCTTCCCGAACGTGCTGGTGCGCCTGAGCGACCTGCACGGCTGGACGCCCACCGACGCGTTCCTGCCCACCCTGGAAGACCGCTTCAACGCGGCCTTCGACACCCTGGACGCCATCGAGGGCGCGCGCGCCACGCTGGAAGCCCTGCGGCGGGCGGGCGTGCCGTTCGCGGTGGGCAGCAACAGCGAACGCGGGCGGCTGCACATGAAACTCGCCTCGGCGGGACTGGCGGGGCTGGTGGGCGCGCACGCCTACGACCCGTCGTGGGTGGGCGGGCGCGGCAAGCCGGAACCGGACCTGTACGCCTTCGCCGCCGCGCAGATCGGTGCGGACATCACGCGCTGCGTGGTCGTCGAGGACAGCGTTCCCGGCGCCACGGCGGGCGTGCGGGCCGGCGCGACCGTGATCGGCCTGCTCGCCACCGGGCACGCCCACCCGGACGACGCCGCGCACTTGCTGGCCGCCGGAGTCAGCCGCGTGGTGACCTCGCACACGCAGTTGCAGGAGGCGCTGGGGCTGGCCGTTCCGGTCTGATACGGACTCCGATTGAATGGGCTGCAAAGCCCGCTGGGTCCGAGCGGATGCGACTCGTAGAGCTGCGCCGCAGAGTAGGAGAAAAACGCCCCTCCAGGCGTGGAGTTGGCAACCCGGCGACCTTCCGGGTTGCCAGCGAAACAGACGGCAGTTCGTATGAAGGGCGGGGCGGCCGGTGGCCCTGCTCCCCCTTGACAGGAAACTCTACATATGTTGTTAATGGGGTATGCCGCGCCCACCCAACTCCAGCCCCCACACGAAAGCCGTCCTGCACGCCCTCCAGCAGACCTACCCCGCGCACACCTACGGCTACGACCTGAGCAGAAGCACCAACCTGAAAAGCGGAACCCTCTACCCCATCCTCCAACGCCTGCACGAACAGGGCCACCTGGACGCCCAGTGGGAAGACTCCCCCCACCCCGGCAGACCCCCCCGCCACATCTACCGCCTGACCCAGAGCGGCCTGCAACTGGCCCGCGACCGCCACGAACCGGGCACCGCCACCCACACCACAGGAGCCCTGACATGACCCCCGAAGAATGGAGAACCGGCATGCAGAACGAAGCGGACAGCACCGAGGACGCCCGCTGGGCCGCCCAGACGCGGCGGGCCGCCGCCCTCCTGCCGCGCCGGACCGCGCCCGGTGACGTGCTGTTCGCAACCGGGGCTGCTCTGGGCGTCACGGTGTCCCTGGTGGGCCTGATCCTGGCAGCGCACCTGCTGACCGGCGCAGGCACACGCGTCCCGAGCCCCTCGCAGGAGTGGTGGCTGGGCCTGAACGCCGGCCTGATCCCCCTGATCGCCGGGATGATCCTCGCGGCCGACCGAACGCGGCCCGGCGCGGTGGCCGCCGCGTTCCTGACCACACCGCTGTGGTGGGGCCTGCTGTCGCACCTGCCTGGAGTGTCGGACCTGCTGCCCGGCTGGGCCGCACAGCCTCCCTCCCCCGCCGCACTGATCCTCGCGGCCCTGGGAGTCACGGGTCTCACGCTGGGAGGCATGGGCCTGTACCGGCGCGTGCAGGTCGGCTGGACACGCCTGCGGAACCCCTCGTGACGCCCGAAGAGTGGAGGGCCGCCATGCGCAACGAGGCCGACAGCGTGAATGACCAGTCGTGGGCCATGCAGACGAAACTGGCGGCGGGACGGTTCGGGTGGCGCGGCGCGGGTGTGGCAGCGGCCGTGTTCGCCGGGCTGGGCGTGGGCCTGGTGGGGCTGACCCAGTTCTTCTGGCAGCACGATGCCCCGGATCAGTTGTGGCTGGGCGTGATGGTCGGGTCGGGCGTACTGGGCGCCCTGCTGGGCCTGCGCCGTGTGGGGCCGCTGGAGGCCGGGGCGGGCGCGCTGGCGTTCCTGCCGGGCGCGTGGCTGGCGTTGGTGGCGTTACAGGCCACGCTGGGTGACGCAGCCCCGCGTGATCCGGGGGTGGCCAATCAGGGGGTGACGGTGCTGGCCGTGATCGCAGCGTGCGCGGCGGGGAGTGTGCAGAGCTGGGCTGCGGTGCGTCGTTCCCGCACCGTCTGAATCCGTGACGAGAGCGGGCCGACCTGAAATTCAGGTCGGCCCGCTTCTGTTCGCTTACGCCAGCGGGAGTTCGATCATGCCGCCCGAGTCCCCGTCCTTGCCTTCCATGCGGGCGGTGACGGCCAGTCCGGTGGGCGTCTGGGCGAGGCCCCCGTCGGCGGTTTCGCGCAGCGCGGCGGGCATCATGCGGCCCACGCTGGCCATCGCGCCCAGGACCTCGTCAGGGGGGATGAAGGATTCCAGTTGCGCCAGCGCGAGTTGCGCGGCACTCACGGCGTGCACGGCGTAGAAGGCGTTGCGGCTGACGCAGGGGACCTCCACGTACCCGCCGACGGGGTCGCAGACGAGGCCGATGGTGTTCATGAGGGCCATGCTGGCGGCGTGCACGGCGGCGCGGGGCGTGCCGCCCATCAGTTCGACGATGGCGGCGGCGGCCATGGCGGCGCTGCTGCCGATCTCGGCCTGACAGCCACCCGCCGCGCCGCTGATGAACATGCGCTTTGAAATGGCCTTGCCGATCCCGGCGGCGAGGATCATGGGACTGACCAGCCGCTCGTCCGGGATGCCGAGGTGGTCGGCCACGCCGATCAGCGCGCCGGGAATGGTGCCGGCACTGCCTGCGGTGGGGGCGGCGACGATGCGGCCCATGCGGGCGTTCTCCTCGTTTACGGCCATGGCGTAGGCCTGCACGCGGCGCAGCAGGGGCGCATTCAGGGCGTCCGGGGCGTCCCAGAGGCCCTTGGCGTTCCAGCCGACCATGCCGGTGATGCTGCGGGCGTCGCTGCTCAGGCCGCGCTGGATGCTGTCGCGCATCTCGCGGATGCGGCGCAGCATCTCGGTGCGGATGTCGTCGGGGTGCAGGCCGGTCTCGGCGCAGTCCTGCGCGAGAATCCACTCGGAGGCGGGGGCGGGGGCGTTCAGGATGTCGTCGAGGGTGGTCATGGGTTCCTTCGGTGAGGCGTGAGGAGCGTGGGCATCGGGAAGTGGCTCCCATCCTAAGGCCGGACCTGTCTAGCCGAATCAGCGCCGCATGAGGTCGTCCGTGCCGCCCGGACAATGTACGGTGCAGCCGTGAAGCTCCTGCTGATCCGCCACGCCCAGTCGCAGAACAACGTGATCGAGGACCGACCCGACTACGTGCAGGCGCGGCAACCCGACCCGCCCCTGACCGCGCACGGGCACGCCAGCGCCCGGCAGTTCGCGCAGGACGCCGACCTGGGCGGCGTGACGCACCTGTACACCAGCCTGATGCTCCGCGCCGTGCAGACCGCCGCACCCATCGCCGCGCGGCTGAACCTCCCCGCGCACGGCATCGAACGGGCCTACGAGTACGGCGGCCTGACCACCGGCCCCGCCGGAGGCTTCACTCCCGTCACGGGCGGCGACCACGCCAGCCTCAGCGCGCACTGCCCGGCGCTGATCTGGCCTGCGCACCTGACCGGGCAACCCTGGGACGGCGGGGCGGAGGCCTGGGAGGAACCCCTCTTCCACGCCCGCGCCACGCACGTCCTGACGGAACTCCGCACCCGACACCACGCCCAGGACCGGGTCGCGCTGGTCACGCATCACGACTTCGCCGGGGCGCTCATCCGTGCCGCGCTCGGCTGGCCCGTCACCGACACACCGCCGACCTTCCACCTCGCGCACCTGGGCACCGCCCTCCTCGACCTGCCCGCAGACGGCCGCGTGGGCGGACTGGAGTGGCTGAACCGGTAAGGGAACCCATCACCCCCAGCCCCTCTCCCCTGGGGAGAGGGAGGGAGTCGCGGAGCGACGGAAGGGTGAGGGGTCGCCTACGCCTCCCGCGCCACGCGCAGCAGTTCTCCACTGCGGACCATCTTCACGATCTTCAGGAGATCCGGGCGGTAGTAGCGGTCGCGGGTCATGTTGGGGATGTGCGCCCGGATGTGCTCCCAGGCGGCCTGCGCGCCCCGCCCGGCGTGGAGGTTCTGGAAGTCGAGGGCCTGCGCGGCGCACAGCAGTTCGATCCCGATGACGTTCTGCACGTTCTCCAGGATGGCGCGCAGTTGCCGGGCGCCGTGCGCGCCCATGCTGACGTGATCCTCCTGGTTCGCGCTGGTGGGAATGGTATCCACGCTGGCGGGGTGCGCGAGGACCTTGTTCTCGCTGACGAGGGCGGCGGCGGTGTACTGCGCGATCATGAAGCCGCTGTTCAGGCCGCCCTGCGGCGCGAGGAAGCCCGGCAGGCCGGACAGGGCCGGGTTCAGGAGCTGCTCGCAGCGGCGTTCGCTGATGCTGCCGAGTTCCGCCACCGCGACCTTGAGCGCGTCGATGGTCACGGCGAGCGGCTGCCCGTGGAAGTTCCCGCCGCTCACCACGTCGCCGGTGTCGGGGAAGATCAGGGGGTTGTCGGTCACGGACGCGAACTCGACGGCCAGCACCCGCTCGGCGTGCGCCAGGGCGTCCAGGCTCGCGCCGTGCACCTGCGGCGCGGCGCGCAGCGAGTACGCGTCCTGCACCTTCCCGTCCCCCACCGCGTGTGACGGCGCGATCTGCGAATCGCGCAGGAAGGTACGCAGTTCCTCGGCCACCCCGACCGCGCCGGGGTGGGGGCGCAGGCCGATCACGTCCGGCTGGAACGGTCGGTGAGAGCCGTACAGCGCCTCGACCGTCATGGCTGCCGCGAGGTTCGCCGTGCCCAGCAGCGTCCGCGCGTCCGCGACCGCCAGGGCCAGCAGGCTCCCCATCAGCTGCGTGCCGTTGATCAGGGCCAGACCCTCCTTCGCCTGCAGGGTCAGTGGACTCAGGCCCAGTTCCGCGAGCACGTCCGCACTCGGCCGCACCTGCCCCCGGAACTCCATGTCGCCCAGCCCGATCAGGCCCAGCGCCAGATGGGCCAGCGGCGCCAGATCCCCCGACGCGCCCACGCTCCCCTGCGCCGGAATGACCGGGTGCGCCCCCGCGTTCAGCAACGAGAGCAGTAGCTCCACCACCTCCGGCCGCACGCCGGAATGCCCCAACGCCAGGGACTGCGCCCGCAGCAGCAGCATCCCGCGCACCACCTCGGCCGGCAGATTCTCCCCCACCCCGATCGCGTGCGACAGGATCAGGTTCAACTGCAACTCCTCCAGGCCCTCACGCGGCACCTGCACGGACGCGAACTTCCCGAAGCCCGTGTTCACGCCGTACACCGCCGCCTGACCGTCCACGATCCGCTCGATCACCGCCCGCGCACGAAGAATGCGCTCCCGCGCGGCATCGGCCAGCTGGACGGCCTCGCCGCCACGCACGACAGACAGGAAATCAGACAGGGACAGGTGTTGATCGAGAATCACGGGGGCTCCTTCGGAGGGTTGATAGGGGATGGTCGATGGTTGATAGAGGTGGCTCAGACGGGACTTCCGCTGACGAACACGTTCCGGACCGGGTTTGCGCCCAGCGTGTAGGGCAGGTCGCGCCAGTCGGGGCTGTGCAGGGCGAGGAAATCGGCCCGTTGGCCGGGGGTGAGGGCCCCCCGGTCACTCAGGCCGAGGGCGGCGGCGGCGTTCACGGTGCAGGCGGTCAGCGCCTCGGCAGGCGTGAGGCGGCACAGTCGCACTGCCAGCGCCAGCGCAAATTGCGTGCTGAACACGGGCGACGAACCGGGATTCAGGTCGGTGCCCACGGCGACCGCCGCGCCCGCGTCGATCAGGGCGCGGCCCGGCGCGGCGGGCAGACCCAGGTGCAGCGTCACGCCGGGTAGGATGGTCGCCACGGTGTTCGACGCGGCCAGCGCGGCGATCTGCGCCGGGCCGCTCGCCTCCAGGTGATCCACGCTGAGCGCCCCCAGCTCGCACGCCAGTTCCGTGCCGCCGATGGCGTGGAACTGATCGGCGTGCAGCTTCGTTTGAAGGCCGTGTGCCCGCGCAGCCTGGAGGATGGCGCGGGTCTCATCCACCGTGAACGCCTCGCGCTCGGTGAACACATCCACAGCCGTCGCCAGCCCCTCACGCACCACGCCGGGGATGAGGTCGTGGCAGACCGCCTGCACGTACTCCGCGCGGCCCCCGGTGGGCGGGACGTGAATCAGGAGGGTCGGCACGAGCCCGAATTCAGACTGGAGGGCGCGGACGGCGTAGAGCATCCGCCGTTCGGCGTCGAAATCCAGGCCGTACCCGCTCTTGACCTCAATAGTGGTCGCGCCGGACTCCCGCAGTGCCCGGAGGCGGGGCCGGGCGAGTGCCACGAGTTGGTCGACACTGGCGGACCCGGTCGCCCACATGGAGGAGCGGATGCCGCCGCCCCGCGCGAGGATCTCCTCGTACGGGACGCCCTGCACGCGAGCCTCGAAGTCCGCAAGGCGATCGCCAGCCCAGACCGCGTGCGTGTGTGGATCGATCAGGCCGGGCACGACCGCCACGCCGCCCAGGTCATACTCCTGCACCATGCCGGGAGCGTCGGCGCACGGGCCGACCCAGCGGATCACGCCGCCCGACACGAGCATCGCCGCGTCGGGGATGACGGCTAGGTCGCGCATGGCCGCGCCGCGCTGCGCACCCGGTGCAGGCGTGACGAGCTGGCTGATGTTCGTGAAGAGAGTTTCCCTCATCGTGTCCACCCCGGCTGCGCGGAACCGAACTCGTCCACGGCGCACAGCGTCTCCATGATCAGCCGCGCCATCAGCAGTTCGCTGCGGCCGGTGGGGTCGAGGTTCGGGGCGAGTTCCACCACGTCCAGCCCGACGATGGTGTTGTGCCGCGCGGTCTCCGATAGGATCCGCAGGCCCTGCGCGTAGGTCAGGCCGTCCGGTTCGGGGCTGCTCGTGCCGGGGATGACGCTGGGGTCGAAGGCGTCCACGTCCACACTGAGGTACACGTTCTTCCCGCGTGGCAGGCGGGCCAGCACGCCCGGCAGATCGCCCGCTACGTCCGTCATGGGGATCAGGGCGTGCCCCCGCGCGCGGGCCGCTGCGACCGCTTCCGGGTCGAAGCGCAGCCCACGCAGGCCAACCGTCGTGATGTGCACGAGGTTGGGCAGTTCCTCGCAGGCGCGGCGGAAAGGGCTGCTGTTGCTGTAGCGGGTGTCGTTGCGGCTGTCCGTGAAGTCCAGGTGCGCGTCCAGCTGCACCACATGCAGGTCCGGCACGCCCGCGAAGGCCCGCAGGATCGGATACGTGACGCTGTGATCCCCGCCCAGGAACACCGGCAGACTGCACCGGTCCCGCACGGACTCCGCCGCCGCGCTGATCCGCTCCCGCGCCAGTTCCGGCTCCAGGCTGGGCAGCACCACGTCCCCCGCGTCCGCGAAGGTCACGCCCGCCAGCCTCGTCACGCCGTCCAGGCCCGTGAAAGGGGGCACGCTCCGCAGGCTCGCCTCCCGCAGGGCACGCGGGGCGAAGCGTGCGCCGGGGCGGAAGCCCAGCGCGATATCGAAGGGGATGCCGAGCACGGCCACGTCCGCCGTCCAGTCAGCATCAGGCTGCACGATGGGTGCGCGGGCGAAGGTGGATATTCCGCCGTAGGGCAGGTGTGTGGGCTGGGTCATCGGCAGAACCTCCGGTTGGTCGGAACACCCGTGATGGTGTACTCACCGAGGGGGCGGAGCGACGGAACGTGGAACCGCTGCACGATCAGTCCCACCGTGTTCCCGGCGGGAAGGGTCGCGACGCACACCACGCCCGGTTTCACGTCCAGCGCCTCCATGCCCGGTAGGACGCGGGTGCGCAGGCCGCCGCTGGTGTTCCACAGGCGCAGGGTGTTCCCGCCGCGTCCCAGCAGGTACTGCCCGTCCGGCATCCAGGTCACGTCGAACACGTCACCGTTCTTCAGCGGCAGGACACGACCATCTGGCTTCACGAGATGAACGACGATGGGGTCGTGCTTGGGGTTGTTGGAACTCTGCCGGAACAGCAGGGCGTGAAACCGGCCGTCCAGGCTGGGCTGGCGCTGATCGAGTTGCCATTCCATCCACCCGCCATCCGGGTGAGGGTCAGGGGCCGGGGCGCTGACCGAGACCACCCGGCCGCCGATCAGTGTCACCGGGTAGGCGGGAGGGGTGGGGGGCGTGTCGGTCTGCGCGTGGGCCAGCGCGCCGAGGGTCAGGGTCGTGGCAACGGCTTGCCGAAGCAGGCCTGAGCGGGCAACAGGAGTGTTCATTCTCCGGACTGTATGCCGAGGCTGGGGAGGTCGAGGCCGCGTTCCCGCGCCACGTTCAGGGCGTGGTCGTATCCGGCGTCGGCGTGGCGGATGACGCCCATGCCGGGGTCGTTGGTCAGCGCACGGCTGAGTTTCCGGGCGGCTTCCTCGGTGCCGTCGGCGACGATGACGAGGCCACTGTGCTGTGAAAAGCCCAGGCCGACGCCGCCGCCGTGGTGGAAGCTCATCCAGCTGGCGCCCGACGCGATGCCGACGCCGAAGTTCAGGAGGGGCCAGTCGCTCACGGCGTCGCTGCCGTCCAGCATGGCTTCCGTCTCGCGGTAGGGGCTGGCGACGCTGCCCGCGTCGAGGTGGTCGCGGCCGATGACGATGGGGGCTTTCAGGCGGCCGTCGGCGACCATCTCATTGAACAGCCGCGCGGCCCGGTCGCGTTCCCTGTAGCCGAGCCAGCAGATGCGGGCGGGGAGGCCCTGGAAGGCGATCTGGTCGGCGGCGTACGTCAGCCAGGATTGCAGGCGTTCGTCGTGCGGGAAGAGGTCCAGCAGCGCCCGGTCGGTGGCGCGGATGTCCTCGGGGTCGCCGCTCAGGGCCACCCAGCGGAAGGGACCGCGCCCCTCGCAGAAGGAGTCGCGGATGAACGCGGGCACGAAGCCGGGGTAGTCGAAGGCGTTCTCCACGCCCGCTTCCTGCGCGCGGTGGCGGAGGTTGTTGCCGTAGTCGAACGCGACCGCGCCGCGCCGCTGGAGTTCGAGGATGGAGCGGACGTGCGCGGCCATGGCCTCGTAAGCGCGGCCCTTGTACTCGTCGGGGTGGTCGGTGCGGAGTTTGTCGGCGTCCTCGTCGGGCGCGAGGAGGGGCAGGTAGCCCCACATGGGATCGTGCGCGCTGGTCTGGTCGGTGATGAGGTCCGGGGTCCAGTTCATCGTCACGAGCTGCGGGACGAGGTCGGCGGCGTTGCCCTGCACGCCGATGGACCGGGCGACGCCCTCGGCCTTGTACCGCTCGGCGCGGGCGATGGCGTCCTCCAGGCTCGTGGCGACCTCGTCGAGGTAGCGGGTGTCGAGGCGTTTCTGGATGCGCGTCGGGTCGATCTCGATGGTGATGCTCACACCCCCGGCGAGTTTCACGGCCAGCGGTTGCGCGCCGCCCATGCCGCCCAGCCCGGCGGTGACGGTGACGGTGCCCCTCAGGCTGCCGCCGAAGTGCTTGCGGGCGGCCCCGGCGAAGGTCTCGTAGGTGCCCTGGAGGATGCCCTGCGTGCCGATGTAGATCCAGCTTCCGGCGGTCATCTGGCCGTACATCATCAGCCCGGCCTGGTCGAGTTTGTCGAAGGTCTCCCAGTTCGCCCAGTGCGGCACGAGGTTACTGTTCGCCAGCAGCACGCGCGGCGCCCACTCGTGCGTCCGCAGCACGGCGACGGGCTTGCCGGACTGGATCAGCAGCGTCTCGTCGTCCTCCAGCCGGTCGAGCGTCTCCACGATCCGGTGGTACGCATCCCAGTTGCGCGCCGCCTTGCCGCGCCCACCGTACACGACGAGGGTGTCGGGATGCTCGGCGACGTCCGGGTCGAGGTTGTTCATCAGCATGCGCTTGGCCGCCTCCTGCACCCAGCCCTTCGCGGTCTTGTGTGGGCCACGGGGGGCGCGGACGACGGGAGCGGGTTCGGTAGTGGGCTGGGTCATGGGGGGTCCTCCGGGGAGTGGGGGCTGTGAACTCTGAGCCGTGAGCTGTGCGTTGGGGCAAAGCTGAAGCACAAGCTTCAGTGGTTGTCCTCAGAGCCCATCGCTCAGAACTCACAGCCCATTTCTGTGCCGCCATCTTCCATCCGCCATCTGCCTCCCGCAATCGCCTTTTCCGGTCTGCCCGGAAAGCGACCCGCCTCCCTTGCTATCAGTCAGCACATGCAGCATTCTGAATGAGTGAACACTCACTCGGACGGGAATGAACGGGCGAAGCGGACCTCGCCCCGCCCGGCAGACGACCCCCAGCGGCGGGCCACCATCCTCCACGCAGCGCAGGTCTGCTTCGCGCAGGACGGCTTTCACCGCACGACCATGCGCGCCGTGGCCCGGCAGGCGGGACTGGCTGAGGGCACCCTCTACCATCACTTCCGCAGCAAGGACGACCTGCTGCTGGGCCTGTTCGGCGCCCTGGGGGAGCAGGCGCGCGACTCGCTCGATCCGGCGGCGCTGGCGGCACTGAACCTGCGGGATTTCCTGCGGGCGTTCCTGGCCGCGCCACTGGCGGCGCTGGCGCAGGACGAGGCGGGGCTGCTGCGCGTGATCCTGTCCGAGGGCCTGATCCGCCGCGACCTGGGCCGCGCGTTCGCCGAGGGCCTGAACGGGACAGCGGACCTGGGCGCGCAGGCCCTCTCGGCTCGGCCTGAGCTGCGTGACGTGGACACCGGCGAGCTGCTGCGCACCGGCCTGACGCTGGTGCTGGGTCACTGCGTGCGGGGCGCGCTGTCGGGCGATCCTCTCCCCGATCCGCAGGTGACGGCGGCGCGCGTGGCGGACGTGCTGCTGGCCCTGCTCGCAGCGGAGCGCGCGTGAGGGTCACGCTGATCGCGCTGGGGTCGCGCGGGGACGTGCAGCCGTACGTGGCGCTGGGGCTGGGGCTGCGCCGGGCGGGGCACGCGGTGCGGCTCGCCTCGCACGAGGCGTTCCGCGCGCTCGTGACGGGCGCGGGTCTGGAGTTCGCCCCGATGCGCGGGGACGTGCAGGAGGTCGTGAACAGCCCCGAGATGCGCGCCGCGCTGGCGGGCGGGAACATGCTGGCGATCAACCGGGTGTCCGCCCGCGCCACGCAGCAGGGGGCGCTGCTGTGGGCCGAGGACGGCCTCGTGGCCGCGCGGGACGCCGACCTGCTCGTGGCGGGCATCGGCGGGTTGAACGTCGCGCAGGCCCTCTCGGAGAAGCTGCGTATGCCGCTCGTGGAGGCGCACGTGGTGCCATTCCATCCCACGCGGGCCTTTCCGGGGGCGATCTTCCCGCCGGCCACCGCGCGGCTGGGCGGCTGGGCGAACCGCCTGTCGCACGTCCTGACGCGGCAGGTGATGTGGCAGATGTTCCGCTCGGCCGACTCGCGCGCGCGGCGCGAGGTGCTGGGCCTCTCTCCCGCCCCGCTGCTCGGCCCGCGCCCGCTGCGGCCCCTGCCGACCCTGCACGGCATCAGCCCGGCGGTCCTGCCCCGCCCCGCCGACTGGGACGCGGCGCAGCACCTGACCGGCTACTGGTTCCTCCCGCAGGAGGCCTGGACGCCCCCGCCCGCGCTGGAGGCGTTCCTGAATTCTGGCCCTCCCCCGGTGTCCATCGGCTTCGGCAGCATGACCACCCCGGACCCGCCGGCGACCACCCGCGCGGTCGTGCGGGCGCTGGAGCGCAGCGGGCAGCGGGCGGTCCTCCTGAGCGGCTGGGGTGGCCTGAGCGCCGCCGACGTGCCGGATTCGGTGTTCGTGACGGACAGCGTCCCGCACGACTGGCTGTTCCCGCGCGTGGCGGCCGTGGTGCATCACGGCGGGGCGGGCACGACGGCGGCGGGCCTCGCGGCGGGCGTGCCGAATGTCGTCGTGCCGTTCTTCGGGGATCAGCCGTTCTGGGGCGACCGTGTGCAGAGGCTGGGCGTGGGGCCTGCCCCGGTGCCGCGCCGCGCCCTGAACGAGCGGACGCTGGCGGACGCCCTGACGCGCGCCGTCACGGACGCCGGCATGAAGGAACGGGCGGCGGCCCTTGGCGCCCGCATCCGCACGGAGGACGGCGTGGCGCGCGCGGCGAAAGTAATCTCGGGACTGAAGCTGTAGCTCCCCGCGATAACTTTCCGGTCCTGTCGGAATCGTGCCATTCTGCGCCCGTGGCATCATCCTCTTCCCTGCTGTCCGGCGCGGTGGACGTGCTGAGTGCCTTCGACGCGGATCACACCGAGTGGCGCCTCTCGGACCTGTCCCGGCAGCTGGGCGTGCCGACCAGCACCCTGCACGAGCAACTGCTGGCGCTGTGTGGGACGGGCCTGCTGGTGCGAGTGGGGCGGGGCCGCTACCGGCTGGGCTGGCGGCTGCTGAAACTGTCGAGCGCCCTGTACGGCAGCCTGCCCTGGTACGCCCCGGCGCACGCGGCGATGGAGCGCGTGGCGCGCGGCACGCACTGTCTGGCGTTCCTGTGCGTGCTGGACGGCGAGGACCGGGTGCTGTGCGTGGCGCGCAGCGTGCAGGGCCGGGACGGGCCGCCCGTGGCGGGAGAACTGGATTTCGAGCTGCCCGCCCACGCGACCGCCAGCGGGAAACTGCTGCTGGCGCTGGCCGGGCGGCCCCTGCCAGCGGGAGCGCCGCCGTTCACAGCGCACACGGTCACGGACGGGCGGGCGTGGGAGGCGCAGGCCGCCGCGATCGGCCGGGACGGGTACGCGGTCACGGCGGACGAGTGGGCGGTCGGGACCGCCAGTCTCGCCGTGCCGGTGCGGGAGGCGGGCGGGCGGGTGCTGGCCGCGCTGGGCGTCAGTCTGCCCACGCAGGCGCTGCGCGGGCGGGACGCGCCGCTGCGCTCGCTGCGGGACGCGGCGGACGCGGTCAGCTGGGAGCTGGGGTGGCGTCCGGAATGAGTTCGGCGGCCTGCGTGGGCGGCAGCGGGCGCGACAGCAGGAATCCCTGCGCGTGGTCGCAGCCCAGTCCGGCCAGGATCCGGCGCTGCTCCTCGGTCTCGATGCCCTCGACGGTCACGGTCATGTCCAGCGTCTGCGCCAGCTGAATCATGGCGGTCATCAGGGCCGTGACCCTGGGGCCGCGCGGGCCGGTCAGGGCGTTCGTGAACGACCGGTCGATCTTCAACTGATCGAACGGGAGCGCCTGCAACATGCTGAGGCTGCTGTACCCGGTGCCGAAATCGTCGATGGCGATCTGCACGCCCAGCGCCTTGAGGTCCCGCACATGCGTCTGCGCGCGTTCCAGGTCGTGCATGACCAGACTCTCCGTGACTTCCAGGATCAGGTGCCGGGCATTCAGGCCGGTGTGCTCCAGCACGCTGCGGACGGTCTGCACGAAGTCCGGCAGTTCGAATTGCAGGGGGCTGACGTTCACGGACATGCACAGCCCGCGCGGCTCGAAGTCCCACGCGGCGGCCTGCGCGCACGACTCGCGCAGGACCCACTCTCCGATGTTCAGGATGGCGCGGCTGTCCTCGGCCAGCGGAATGAACTGACCGGGCGGCACGAGGCCGCGCGTGGGGTGCTCCCAGCGGACCAGCGCCTCGAACCCCGCCAGCCGCCGGCCGCACAGGTCGTGGCGACCCTGGTAGTGCAGGCGCATCTCGCCGCGTTCGCAGGCGCCGCGCAGGTCGCGTTCCAGCTGTTGCCGCTCACCGGGTTCACCCATCTGCGCCTCGAAGTGCAGGACCTGATTCCCGCCGCTGCGTTTGACGCGGTACATGGCGAGGTCGGCGTGCTGTTGCAACGCCCCGGCGTCCGTGCCGTCGGCGGGGGCCACGGCGCACCCCACGGACGCCGTGATGTTCACGCGCTGCCCGCCCAGCGTGAACGGGCGGGCCAGGGCGTCCGCGAGTTTCTGCGCGACCAGCGTCACGTCCTCGCGGGCGGTCACGCGGCTCAGCAGCACCGTGAACTCGTCGCCGCCCATGCGGCCCACCAGGTCGGTGCCGCGCACGCTCTCGCCCAGGCGGCGGGCCACCTGTTGCAGCAGGTTATCCCCGGCCGGGTGCCCGAACGTGTCGTTGACCTGCTTGAAGCGGTCCAGGTCGATGAAGATCAGCGCGGCCTGCTGCCCGCATTCCAGGCTGCCCAGCGTGTCGTGCGTCACCTGATGAAAGTGCGCGCGGTTCGCGACGCCGGTCAGGGGGTCGTGCGTGGCGCGGTGCAGCAGTACCTGCTGCGTCTCCTGGAGGGCGCGGTTGGCCTGCGCGAGTTCCACGTTGCGCAGCCGCTCGATTTCCGCCTCGCGGTTCAGGAGTTCCAGGCGGATCTCGGCGGTCAGGAGTTGCGAGCGGGCGTCGACCTCGCGGGCGTGCATCTGGCGTTCCAGGTCGAAGTGCTCGCGGGCGACGCTCAGGGCCTGCGCGTGGAGGCCCTGCTGCTCGAACAGCTCGGCGAGGGCTTCCAGGGCCAGCGCCTCCTGCGGCCGTGTGCGGGCCTCGCGGCTGATGCGCAGGCTCTCGCGCAGCAGCGGTTCGGCCTCGTCGGGGCGGTTCAGGCGCAGCAGGGCGCGCGCGGCCGTGACGCCCTGACGGCACACGGCTTCCAGGTCCTGCCGGGCGCGGTTGGCGTTCAGGTCGTCCAGCGCCACGCGCAGCGCCTCCTCGGGGCGGTCCTGGCGCAGCAGGGCGCGGCTCACGCACTCCTGCACGGTGGATGTCCAGCGGGGCGGTCCGGACTCGCGGATCACGTCCAGGTGCTCGGCGGCCAGGGTCAGGACTTCCTCGCTGCGGTGCATCTGGTCGCGAATGGCGATCAGGTGCGTCATGGAGGACGCCAGCATCACCGGGGAGCGCAGCGCCTCGGCGATCTCCAGCGCCTGCCGGTGAAAGGCGAGGGCCTGCGTGGTATTGCCGGTGTCGGTGTACAGGCTCGCGAGGTTGTTCAGCGCCCGGAAGCTGCCCATGCGGTCCCCGGTGTCCTGCGTGATTCGCAGGCTGTGCAGGAACGCCTCGAGCGCCTGATCGTACTGCCCGAGGCGGTCGTGTCCCAGGCCCAGGCCGTTCAGGGCGCGGGCCTCGGTCTGCGGGTCGCCCAGTTCACGCGCCAGCGGCAGGCAGTGGCTGATCTGCGTCAGGACTGCCGGCAGGTCCCCGGTGTACAGCGCGCACCCGGCCAGCAGCAGGTGCGCCTGCGCGCGGGCTGCCCGGTCGCCCTGCGCCTCCGCGCGGCGCAGCAGGGCCGCGATCTCGCCTTGCGAGCGTTCCGGCGTGTGGTACATCGCGGCTTCCAGCGCCTGCAACTGCCCAAGCAGCGTGCCGGGCGGGGTGGGGACGGAGCGGCCTGATTGCGTCACGGGGGAACCTCCTGCCAGCGCGGATCCTGCGCTCACAGTAGGGGGCGGCGCACCACAGAAACGTCACACTTCCGTGACCTTCAGGCGCTAGCCGTCCATCAGTTTGGGCAGCATCCGCACCCAGTTCACGTCGGGCCAGCGGTTCAGGAACGCCAGCGCCTCGGGGCTCAGGGCCTGATCGAGTTCGATGGCCAGCAGCGCCTGCCCGCCGCGCGTGTCGCGGGTGCAGGTCAGGGTGGCGATGTTCACGGCGTCGGCGGCGATGGTGCTGGCGATGCGGGCGATCATGCCGACCGCGTCCGAGTAGCGCAGCAGCGCGGTGGGACTGGCGGCGCTGAAGTTCACGCCCAGGCCCTGCACCTGCGCGACCTGAATCACGCCGCCGCCCGTGCTGCTGCCCTGCACCGTGACGGCCTGCGTGTCGCCCCGCACGGCAATCCGGGCGGTATTGGGGTGAACGTCGCCCAGGTCGGCGTCCCGGAACTCGAAGGTCAGCCCGGCCGCCTGCGCCTCTGCAAAGGCGTGAGGGAGGCGCTGGTCGTCGGGCCGCATGCCCAGCAGTCCGGCGATCAGCGCGAGGTGCGTGCCGTGCCCGCGTCCGGTCTTGGCGAACGAGGCGTGCAGGTCGATGACCGCGCTGCGGGCCTCCTCGCCCAGCAGGTGGTGCGCGACCAGTCCCAGACGGCAGGCGCCGGCCGTGTGGCTGCTGCTGGGGCCGATCATGACGGGGCCGATCATGTCCAGGAGGCTCATGCGGTCAGTGTACGCGCGGCGGCGTTCAGGGCGTGCAGGCTGGTCCCGGCATGGCGCAGGGCCGCGCGGGCCAGCGGAAGGCGCACATGGGCGGGCGCGTGCGCGAACAGCCGCAACATCGTGCGTGCCAGCGGGCCGGGCGGGGTGCGCGGGTCCAGGAAGGCGTGCCAGCGCGCGGGCGGCAGCGCGAAGAACGCCGCGAAGAAGGCGGGCAGCGCGCGCGGCGGCAGGTTCAGCAGTGCCTGCACGCCCAGCAGGTGCACGGCGCGGGCGGCGCGGCGTTCCGGGGGCCACAGGGCGTCCCAGCCGGCCTGCGCGGGGTCACGGCCATCCCGCAGCGCCCCGGCGATGGCGTCGGCGACGGCCGGAGCGTCCCGCAGCGCGCCGCTCACCTGAAAACCGCTGATCGGGTGGACCAGTCCGGCGGCCGCCCCGAAGGCCAGCACGCCGTCCGGGGCGGGGGGCGCGGTGTTCATCGGGAAGGACACCCACTCGTCGCTGAGAATCTCGCGCGGTGGGGTGCCCTGGGCGCGCAGGCGGGCGTGCAGGCGGGCTTCCAGATCCTGACGGGTGGGGGCGGGCCGGGCGATCAGGCTGGTTTCCTCCACGAAGTACCGGTCGCCGCCCAGGTGCATGGCGTACAGGAACGTCGCGCCGCCGCGCCGGTCAGCGGGCGGGTCCCCGTGTGGCGTGCGGTAGTCCATCCACACGGCCGCGCCGGGCGCGCTGGGGGGCCGGTCGAAGGTCGCCACGATCCCGTAGGCGGTCTGGAGGGCCGCGCCGTCCGGGTGGCGGTCCGGTTGCCGCAGCAGCGCAGGGCGGTGCCCGCTGGCGTCGATGACCACGCGCGCCTTCCAGCGGGCGGGCTGGCCGTCCTGGGTGCCCTGCACCGTCCAGCCGTTTCCGCTGCGTGCAGCCCCGTCCATCCTGACAGCGCCGTCCACCCGCGCGGCCGTGAGGGTCAGCCCCGGCCCGGCCCGGCCCAGCAGCGCGGCACGCAGGCCCGCGTTGTCCAGCAGGGTGTACGGGCGCAGCAGCGGCGTGGGCTGCGGCCCGGTGTGCACGCGCACGTCCGCCCAGGTGTGCGCCGCGCAGTCCTGCATCCATCCGGGCAGGTCGTCGTGCCACGCGCCGTACGTGGCCGGGAACGGGGCGTGCGGGGCGGGGTCGGTCACGCGGACGCTCAGGCCGCGCGCGGTCAGTTCGGCGGCCAGGGCCAGTCCGGCGGGGCCAGCGCCGACGATCAGGGCGTCCGTGGGCGGTCCGGACAGGAGTGGGGCGTCGGCGGTCATCTGGCCCGCAGGCTAGCGCGGCCCGGCCCGGCGCGAGTGTGCGCCCGCACCCGCCCGCACCGGCCGGGCCACAGGAGCCGGGGGCGGCGAAAGCATCAAGGGCCTCTAAGGGCCGAGTGTGCCCCGGCACGCAGCCGCCCGCGCGGACGGCACTCTAACCTGCGCGAATGAGCACTCCTGCCCACTCCCGCCGCCCCGCCGCCCGCCGCCTGCTGCTCGGGGCGGGCGCCCTGGCCCTGGGCCTGTCCCTGGCCGCCTGCTCGCGTGACGGCGCGCAGGGCTTCCTGAACAACCTGACCAGCACCGGCGGCCTGACCGTGAACCGTGACGTGTCGTACGGCCCGGACGGCCGCAACGTCATGGACATCTACGCGCCGCAGAACGCGCAGGGCGCGCCGGTGGTGCTGTTCATCCACGGGGGTTCCTGGCAGGGCGGCGACAAGGACGGTCACAAGTTTGTCGGTGAGTCCCTGGCGCGCGCCGGGTACGTGGCGGGCGTCATGAGTTACCGTCTGGCGCCGCAGAACGTGTACCCGTCGTACGTGCAGGACGCCGCGCAGGCGCTGAAGGTGCTGCGGGCCGACGCGACGGGCCTCGGCGGGAACCCCGACAACCTGTTCGTGATGGGCCACTCGGCCGGGGGGTTCAACGCCGTCGAGATGGTCGACAACGCCCGCTGGCTGGCCGAGGTGAACGTGCCCGTGGGGAGTATCCGGGGCGTGATCGGCGTGGCCGGGCCGTACTCCTTCGACTTCCGGTCCTTCCAGTCGGCCGTCGCTTTCCCGAAAGGAGCGACGCCGGACGAGGTCATGCCGGACCGCCACGTGCGCGCCGACGCGCCCCCGCACCTGCTGCTGGTCGCGCAGAACGACGACACGGTCGCGCCGCAGAACGGCGTGAACATGGAACGCGCCCTGCGCGCGGCGGGCGTGCCGGTGGAACTGAAGGTGCTGCCGGGCGTGGGGCACATCACGATCATCGCGGCCATGTCCCGGCCGCTGACGTTCCTGGGCGACACGCGCGCGCAGGTCATCCGTTTCATCGAGGAACGCCGCCTGAAATGACGGCCGCCTGAAGTGATCGGCAGATAATCCGGCGGGACGGGCGGGGCGGTAGATTGGGCGCATGTCCCGCTCCGCCCTGCTCCTCGTTGCCCTGGCGTGCGCGCCGCTGCTGGGCGGCTGCCGTTACGCGTTCGTGCCACTGATTCCCGCGCAGGTGAACGTGGACCTGCCCGCGCGGCTCACGAACGCCACCCTGACCCGGCAGGGGGACACGCTGCGCGTCACGGCACAACTGGACGGACGCTTCGAGCCGGGCTTCCTGACGGTCCGCTGGTTCGACGGGGGCCGCGAACTGGGCACCGACAGCGTCTACCTGGACGACCGGCAGCGCGCCGCGACCTTCACGCTGGACGCGCCCGCACGCGGCACGTACCGCGCGGTCCTGTCGTTCGGCGGGGCGGCGCTGCGGCAGGTCGAACTGTACGAGGTCGCGCCGTGAGTGACGCCGGCGGCACCTGGACGGGCGTGGTCGAGTGGACGGCCGGCACCCGCGAGCGGTTCGTTTGGCGCGGCGGCACACTGGAACCGCTCCGCACCGAACGCTGGAACGCGCCCGTCAATTACGGTTGCCTGCCCGGCACCCTGAACCCCGCCGACGACGCCGAGGTGGACGCCGTGTGGCTGGGCGCGCCCCTGCCGGTCGGGACGCAGCTGACGCTCCCGCCGGCCGGGCTGCTGCACCTGCTCGACGGGGATCACAAGGTCATCTTCGCCGGGCCGGACGCCGCGCCGGACCCGGTCGCCGTGCAGGCGCTGCTGGACTGGTTCCCGCCGGAACGCGGCGCGCAGCTGCTCGGGCCGGAGCAGGCCGCCGCGTGGCTGGCCGGGGTCGGGCTGACGCCGCCGACCTCCCACTGAACCGGCACGGTCTGAGGGCACCGTCGTCTGAGCACCGTCGTCTGGGCGCGGTCGTCAGGGCCGGGAACCGACGTCGGTGGTGGCCGGGCCGGGCGGCGCGGGCGTCCAGTCGCGCGTCAGGGCCAGCAGGCGGCCCGTGACCCAGCCCATCGCCTCGCTGCGCGGGTACGACACGGCGCTGTGGTCCTCACGGGTCGAGACGAAACGTTCCAGGCCGGTGCGGGTGCCGTCCAGGCGGGTGTTCGGCGTCAGTTCGAACAGGTAGTTCACAGGCAGGCCCAGCGTCTGCGTGCGCGCCGGCAGGCGTTTGCTCTGCACTTCCAGGTTCAGTTTCACGTTCGGCCAGACCACGTCCTTGATGTTCAGGTTCCGGCCTGCCACGCGGATCACGTCGCAGGCTTCCAGCGGGGACGGGTCGGCCGGCCGCGCGCGCAGCAGGGAGGCGAAATCTCCGCGCCAGCCCAGGCAGATGCCGTCCAGGTCGATCTGCACGTCGATGGGCACGGACGGGTTGACCCGGGTCAGGTGGTGTAGCCACACCGCGCCCTGCGAGTGGCCCAGCAGCACCAGCCGGGGCGGTCGGGGCGCGCCCAGCCAGGGTTTCAGGGCGTTCAGGTCGTCCTGCAATGCCGCGTACCCGCGCTGGGGGACGTTCAGGGCGGGCGGCGTGAAGGTGTGGGCGGGGTGACTGGCGTACCCGCGCGCCTGCACGCTCAGGCCGCGCGTGGTGAACGCGTCGGCCAGGGCGTCCAGCGTGCCGCGCGACCCCAGGTAATCCCAGTTGTCGCGCGGCGCGGCGCACGACGGCGCGCAGCGGCCCGACACGCTCAGGATCACCACGTCCGGCGCGGGGCCGGTCAGGTCCAGCGGGGCGGTCCGGGTCACCTGCGGCGAGAGGCGTGGCGAGCAGGCCAGCAGCGCGGGCAACAGCAGGGCCGCCAGCAGCAGTCCTGTCGGCCGCGGGGCCGGAAGGCGGATCTGTGACAGCAGTGGAGGGTGGGGCAGGGCACGCATTCGGAACCACAGTGTAGGGGTCAGTCGTGGCGCTCAGGTCTGGCGGGCGTCAGGGCGGTGAGGGCGGTCGGCGCTGCGCCCGGTACAGCTTCGCGGGGCGGCCCGCCTGTCCGTACTGGTGGTCGAGCTGGGCGCGGCCGCTGCGCACGAGATGTTCGAGGTACCGCCACGCGGTCACGCGGCTGAGGTGGACCTGCTCGCCGATCTCCTCGGCGCTGACCGGCTGGGCGGCGTCCGCGAGGGCCTGCGCGACGCGTTCCAGGGTGTGCGGGTCGATGCCGCGCGGCAGGGCGGGCGGCAGGCTGCTGACACCCAGCAGGCGGTCCAGGCGGCCCTGGTCGAGGCGGGTGTCGGTCGGGCCGGACTGGCGGCGGGCGCGGTGCCGGGCCAGCAGTTCCTGTAGCCGCGCGCCGGTGAACGGTTTGATCAGGTAGTCGAACGCGCCGTGCGCGAGGGCGAGGCGCACGCTGGCCTCGTCGTCGGCGGCGGTGATCAGGGCGACGTCGGTGGTCAGGCCCTGGGCGCGCCAGTGGCGCAGCAGGCCCAGGCCGCTGCCGTCGGGCAGGTGGACGTCCAGCAGGATCAGGTCCGGGTTCAGGGCGCGGGCCAGGGCGTCGCCCTGCGCGCAGGTGGCGGCGCTACCGACCACATGCACGTCCGGGTCGCGTTCCAGCAGGTCGCGGTTGACGCGGGCCACGCGCAGGTCGTCCTCGACCAGCAGCACGCGGACCGGCAGGGTGGGCGTCACGGGCCGCTCCGGACGCCGGGTTCGTCGGGGACGGTCAGGGTGGGCGGCGTGGGGGCCGGGAGGCTCAGCTGGAACACGGTGCGGCCGTCGCGGCGGGTGTGGCGCAGCTGCCCGCCGAGCGCCTGCACGCGCCCCATGACGCCGTGCAGGCCGTAGCCGCGGCCCTCGCCCTTGCTGCTCGCGCCGCGGGTGTACAGCGCGCCGCTCAGGTCGGCGGGCACGCCGGGGCCGCTGTCCTCGACCTCGATCTGCATGCCTTCCGGGTCCTCGCCGATCAGGACCGTGACCCGACCGGGCTGCCCGGCCAGCGCCTCGAAGGCGTTCTGCGTGAGGTTCCCGACGGCGCTGACCAGGGTGTCGGCGTGCCGTTCCCACTGCGGGCCGAGGCTGCTGCCCTCGGTGACGCTGAAGTCGATGCCGAGTTCCTGCGCCCGCTCGCGCTTGCCGGCCAGCAGCGCGACCAGCCGGGGCACCTGCACGTCGCGCAGCAGTTGCCGGAACTGCGCGTCGGCGTGGATCTCGGCGTTCAGGACGCGCAGGGCCTCGTCACCGCGCCCGAGTTGCAGCAGGCCCGACAGGACGTGCAGGCGGTTCTGGTACTCGTGCGTCTGGGCGCGCAGCACGTCCACGAAACCGCGTGCGTGCGTGAGTTCCTCGGCCAGCGCCAGCGCCTCGGCCCGGTCGCGGAACACGGCGACGAACCCGCCCCCGTCCAGCGGTTCGAGGTTCACCAGGACCGGCTGGCCACGCAGGGTCAGTTCGAGGTTGTGAAGGCGTTCCGGCGCGGCGGGCGCGGCGACCCGCGCCAGTTCCGGCCACAGGTCCGTCAGGGCGGCGGGCGCGGCGCGGTCCCCGAGCATCCGGGCGGCGCGGGCGCTGGTCAGCGTGACCTGCCCGGCGCGGTCCACGGCCAGCACGCCCTCGCGCAGCGCGGCCAGCACCGCCCGCTGCTGCCGGGCGAGCGCGGCGATCTGTTCGGGTTCCAGGTTCAGGATCTCGGCGCGCAGGCGCCGCGCGGCCCACACGGCGCCCACCGTGCCCAGCGCCAGGGCCAGCACGAACCAGGGCAGCAGGCTGACCAGCGCGCGGCCCACCAGTTGCCACACCTGCGGCATCAGGTAACCGGTGCTGACGACGCCCACCACGGTCCCGCCGCTCCGGCCGTCCTGCCAGACCGGGACCTTGCCGCGCACGCTCAGGCCCAGGCTGCCGCGCGCGACGCTCACGACCTCCCGTCCGGCCAGGGGCGCGGCGTTGTCGCCGCCCTCCATCGGGAGGCCCAGCCGTTCCGGCAGCGGGTGGGCCAGCCGCACCCCGGCGCGGTTGCCCACCACGATGAAGTCCGCGCCGGCCTCCAGGCGCAGGTCGTTCACGCGGGCGTTCAGTTCCGGGTTCTGAACGCCGGCCCCGGCGCCCTGCACGACGACCGGAATGCGCGCCACGATGCGGCTGGCGGTCAGGGCGCGTTCCCCCAGGCGCGCGCGGGCCTCGGAGTACAGGTGCGTGGTCTGCACGGCGACCAGCAGGATGGTCATGCCGCACAGCACCAGCAGGTGCAGGCGCACGAGTCGGCCCTGCAGGTCGGGGCGGCGGGAAAACACGGTCATGGGTATCGTCCCTGATTGTAGGCGGCGGCGCCCGGCGCGCCGGGTTGCGTTCATTGAGTTCACACCTGTGCGTTGCGTGCGCGCCGACGGCCGTGCTGCACGCAATAAATCCCTTGCGGCGTGCCCGGCGCCGGAGTAGGGTGGCCGGGTACTGACAACCCAGACCGGCTGCCCATCCGAGCGGCAGCCCACCCACCGGAGGTTCACCATGAACGTGAAAACTGCTGCCCTTGCCCTGTCGGCCCTGCTGAGTACCGCCGCCCCTGCCGCCGCGCAGACCCTGAACCTGCGCGTCATGGCGCCCGCCAGCCCCGGCGGCGGCTGGGACCAGACCAGCCGCGCCATCCAGACCGTCCTGCAGGACGAGGGCATCGCCAAGCCCGTGCAGGTGTTCAACGTGCCCGGCGCGGGCGGCACCATCGGGCTGGCGCAGCTGTACAACAGCCGGGGCGACGGCAACCTGCTGATGACCATGGGCCTCGTGATGGTCGGCGCGATCCAGACGAACTCCTCCAAGGTGGACCTGAGCCGCGTGACGCCCATCGCCCGCCTGACCGGCGAGTACGAGGTCATCGTGGTGCCCGCCAGCAGCCCCTACAAGACGCTGGGCGACCTGGCCACTGCCTGGAAGGCGAACAACGCCCTGGCCTTCGCCGGGGGCAGCGCCGGCGGCACCGACCACATGCTGGTCGGCCTGTTCGCCAAGGCAGCGGGCGTGGATACCAAAAAGATGAACTACGTGCCGTTCAGCGGCGGCGGCGAGACCCTGGCAGCCGTGCTGGGCAATCAGGTCGCGGCGGGCGTCGCCGGGTACGGCGAGTTCGAGGCGCAGATCAAGGCCGGGAAACTGCGCGCACTGGGCATCAGCGCGCCCAAGGCGCAGGCCGGGATTCCGGTGCCCACCATGAAATCGCAGGGCTTCAACGTGGACCTCGCCAACTGGCGCGGCATCGTCGCCCCTCCCGGCATCAGCAGCAGCCAGAAGGCCGCGCTGGTCGCCGCCATGGACAGGATGCACAAAAGCAAGGCCTGGAAGGACACCCTCAAGACCCGCAACTGGACGGACCTGTACATGAGCGGCAGCCGGTTCGACGTGTTCCTGAAACTCGAGGCGGTCCGCACGCGCGAAGTCCTCAAGGACATCGGCCTCGTCAAGTAATACCGACAGTTTCGGCAGTCCGGGCGGCGGCGAGTTTCCTTCGCCCCGCCCGGCTCTGTCGTGTCCCCCTTCTCCTTTCGAGGTGTCCTGAATGTCTGACCCCACCCTTCCACCCACCCCCCCAGGTGCCGGCGCGCGGCCCGGTCTGAGCGTCCCGGACCTGCTGGTCGCGCTGGGCGTCGTGCTGCTGGGCGCGCTGCTGCTGATCGGCACACTCCAGATTCCGTTCGGCATCAACGCCGTGGTCGGCCCGCGCGTGTTTCCGCTGATCGTGTCGGTCGGCACGCTGCTGCTGGGCACCCTGCTGACCGTGAACGTCCTGCGAGGCGGGCGCGCCGAACCGGCCGCCGAGGAGGACACCGACCCGGACGCCCGGCCGGACCTGCGCCAGCCGGCCCTGATCCTGGGCGGGTTCCTGCTGGGCGCGGCGCTGCTGCAACCGCTGGGCTTCGTGATCGGCACGGCCATCATGTACTTCACGGTGGGCTTCGCGTTCGGTGAGCGGCGCGCGCCGCTGCTGGCGGGCGTGGCGCTGATCGTGGCGCTCGTCACGTACGTGGTGTTCACGCGCGGCCTGGGCCTGACCCTCCCGGCGGGCCTCCTGAACGGGGTGCTGTGATGGAAGCCGTCGCCTCCCTGCTCGCGGGCTTCGAGACGGCCCTGACGCCCATGAACCTGCTGTGGGCGCTGATCGGCGTGACGCTGGGCACCCTGGTAGGCGTGCTGCCCGGCATCGGCCCGGCCCTGACGGTCGCGCTGCTGCTGCCCGTGACGGCCAAGCTGCCGCCCGTGAGTGCGTTCATCATGTTCGCCGGGATCTACTACGGCGGCATGTTCGGCGGCAGCACCACCAGCATCCTGCTGAACACGCCCGGCGAGAGCAGCAGCATCATCACGGCGCTCGAAGGCAACAAGATGGCCCGCCGGGGCCGCGCCGCCGCCGCGCTCGCCACGGCAGCCATCGGGTCGTTCGTGGCCGGGACCATCGGCACGATCCTGCTGACCTTCGCCGCACCCGCCATTGCCAACGTGGCCGTCATGATCCCGCCCAGCGCCAAGTTCGCGCTGATCATGCTGGCGTTCGTGACCATCAGCGCCACCTTCGGCACGTCCCCGCTGCGCGGCCTGATCAGCCTGTTCTTCGGCCTGACCATCGGCCTGATCGGCACGGACCTGCAGAGCGGACAGGCGCGCTTCACGCTGGGCCGCCCGGAACTGCTCGACGGCATCGAGTTCGTGACCGTGGTCATCGGCCTGTTCGCCGTGGGCGAAACGCTGTACGTCGCCAGCCGCCTGCGAAAAGACAAGGCCAGTGTCATCAAGCTGGACGGCAACGCCAGCATGACCCGCGACGACTGGCGCCGCTCCTGGAAACCCTGGCTGCGCGGCACGGCCCTGGGCTTCCCGTTCGGCGCGGTGCCCGCCGGTGGCGCCGAGATTCCCACGTTCCTGTCGTACACCCTGGAGAAGAAACTCAGCAAACACCCCGAGGAATTCGGCAAGGGCGCCATCGAGGGCGTCGCCGGGCCGGAAGCCGCGAACAACGCCAGCGCGGCGGGCGTACTCGTGCCGCTGCTGACGCTGGGCCTGCCCACCAGCGCCACCGCCGCCATCCTGCTCGCCGCGTTCCAGCAGTACGGCCTGCAACCCGGGCCGCTGCTGTTCATCACGAACGCCGACCTGGTGTGGGGATTGATCGCCAGCCTGTACATCGGGAACGTCATGCTGCTGGCCCTGAACCTGCCGCTGGCCCCCGTCTGGGCGCGGCTGCTGCTGATTCCCCGCCCGTTCCTGTACGCCGGGATTCTGGTGTTCTCCACGGTCGGCGTGTACTCGCTGAACAACTCGGTGTTCGACCTGATCCTGCTCGCCATCTTCGGCGTGATCGGGTACGGCATGCGCCGCTTCGACTTCCCGGTCACGCCTGCCATCATCGGCGTGATCCTGGGGCCGGTCGCCGAGAGTCAGTTCCGCACGGCGCTGCAGCAGAGCAACGGCAACCCCACCATCTTCCTGCAGAGCCCCCTGACGGTGTTCATCCTGCTGACCGTCCTGGCCGCCCTGATCGTCCCGGCTGTCCTGAAAGCCCGCGCGTCCCGCCGGGGCTAATCGAGCCAGACAGCGCCCCCGGCCATCACGGTCGGGGGCGCCTGTCTGCTAATGGTTGGGGTTACTTAGCGGCGGTGTAGCGGCGCGCGACTTCGTCCCAGTTCACGACGCTCCAGAAGGCCTTCAGGTAGTCCGGGCGCTTGTTCTGGTAGTTCAGGTAGTAGGCGTGTTCCCACACGTCCACGCCCAGGATGGGGGTGCCGCTGACGCCGGCGACGGCCTCGCCCATCAGGGGGCTGTCCTGGTTGGCGGTGCTCACGACGGCCAGCGCGCCGTCCTTGACGACCAGCCACGCCCAGCCGCTGCCGAAGCGGGTCTTGGCGGCGTCCTCGAACTTCTCCTTGAAAGCGTCGAAGGAACCGAAGGCGGCGGTGATGGCGTCGGCCAGTTCACCACTGGGCTGCCCGCTGGCCTGGGGGCCCATGACGGTCCAGAACAGGCTGTGGTTGGCGTGGCCGCCGGCGTTGTTGCGCAGCGCGCCTTTCTTGTCGGCGGGCACCTGATCGAGTTTGGTGATCAGTTCCTCGACGCTCAGGCCAGCGAACTCGGTGCCTTCGAGGGCCTTGTTCGCGTTGTCGATGTACGCCTGGTGGTGCTTGGTGTGGTGGATTTCCATGGTGCGCGCGTCGATGTGGGGTTCGAGGGCGTCGTAGGCGTAGGGCAACTGGGGAAGTTCGTAAGCCATGATGAGCTCCTTTACAGGCCGGGTGGACGGTCCCGCACGGTGCGGGCCGTTCCCGGCGACCGCTGTGTATCTTACGCGCCGCCGCGCCGCCGCGTGGAGGCCCGGCGGGTTAAGGGGAGGTTCATGTTGTCCCGTCGGTGATCCGGCCTGTGGACGGTTATCTTGCACGGCGCGGCCCCGCGGCGTCCAGGCGCGTGCCGGTATCCGGCAAATGCTCTAGCATGGCGGGCAATGCGTTCTCCCCTGCCCCGCGCCGTTCTCAACCGTCTGGAAACCGGGCGGCTGGTGGTGCTCAGTGTTCTGCTGGGCGCCCTGGTAGGCGGCCTGAGTATCATCCTGCGGCTCACCCTGGACGCGGCTGTGCGGCTGGGCACCCTGATCACGGACTACGCGCCGCCCGGCACGACCGGCGAGGGCGGCCTGATGATGGCCTTCGGAACCGCCGCGCCGTGGGGGCTGGCGCTGCTGCCGGCCGTGGGCGCGCTGTACGCGTGGCTGGTCCCGGCCCGCAGCGGCGACCCGCTGACGCAACTGGTGCGCGGCTACCACGCGCGCGGGCAGTGGCCCGGCCCGCTCATGCAGGCGCGGACACTGCTGGCGACCGTGCTGGCCTACGGGTCGGGCCTGCTGGTCGGGCGGGACGCGGCGTTCACCATGACCGGTCAGCTGGGCGCACGCCTGATGCAGCGCGTCGCGCGCCTGGACGCCGTGGAGGTCCGCACCCTGACCCTGGCGGGCGCGGCGGCGGCGCTGGGCGCGGTGCTGCACGCCCCGCTGGCCGCCGCCGTGCTGATCGCCGAGGTGCTGTACCGCCGCTTCGAGTTCGAGTTCGAGGTGCTGATGCCCTGCGTGCTGGCCGCCGTGGCCGGCACCGCCGTGTACGGACTGGCGTTCGGATTCGCGCCGCTGCTGTCGTTCCCGGACGTGCAGGTCCCGGCCGGCTCGCAGGTGCTGTCGTTCGTGCTGGTGGCACTGATCGCCACGCTGCTGGGCTGGCTGTCGCTGCTGGCGTGCCGGGTCGTGCCCGAGGCGTGGTCCGAGGGACGGTACCGGCCGCTGCTGGGCCTGATCTTCGGGGCGCTGACCGCCGGGATCGCCCTGCTGAGCACCCCAGCTGTGCTGGGCGACGGGAGCGGCTGGGTGCAACTGGGCGCCGCCGGGTTCGTGGGCGCCGAGGGGGTCGGCCAGGGCGCGTGGCGCTGGTTGCTGCTGGCGCTGGGCGCGCAGATCGCGCTGGGCGGCGGCGTGCTGCCGTCCGTGGGGGTGGGCGGCCTGCTGGGCGCGGGCCTGAGCAGCTTGCTGGGCGTGGATACCGCGACCGGCAGCATGGTGGGCGCGGTCGCGTTCCTGACCGTCACGCTGAACGTGCCGCTCGCGGCCGCGCTGCTGGCAGTCGCGTGGGGCGGCGAGACGCTGCTGCCGCTGGCACTGGTCGCCAGTGGCGTGGCGCACCTGCTGAGCGGCACCAGTGGCCTCGTGCCGTCGCAGATCCAGTCGCGCCGGGACAGCGCCGTGCACGCCAGTTCCGCGTGGCTGCCGGAAACGGTCCGGATCGTGCGCCGGGCCACGCCGGACCAGCCGGGCGTCCCGTTCGACGCCCCGGCCCCCACGCCCGGAACGGACGTGCCGCTCGACACGGACCTGCTTCCCGGCCCCACCGCCGAGCGGGAGCTGTACCGCCGGGGTGTGCCGCCCAGCTGGCGCGGCGCGCGCCTGAGCCTGCTGAGCCTGCCGCCCGGCGTAGAGGTCGTGGGTGTAGTGCGGGACGGCGCGGTGCGGCTGCCCCGCCCGGAGCTGCGCCTGACCTCGCAGGACGAACTGGTGTTCCTGGCGCGCCCGGACGCCTACAACGCGCTCGAAGGCATCCTGCGCCTGCCGGGCAGCTGAACCCGTAGCCGAAGCGTCCCGGCATGCGGAACCGGGCCCACCCGGAACTGCACGCCCCGCCATGCCGGGCGCGGATAATGCCCCGCATGACGCCTGCGCCCCCCCGCGCCTGGGACCGGAACGAACGGCTGGGCATCCTGAACGGCTGGGCGGTGTTCACCGGGGACGGGTTCCTGAACGTGTCGGTGGTCGTGGTGGGGTTCGCCGCGCGGCTGGGCGCGCCCAACTGGGTGATCGGGCTGCTCCCGGCCATCGCGGCGGGCGGGTGGATGCTGCCGCAGCTGCTGGTGGCCGCGCGCGTGCGGAGCCTGCCGTTCAAGTTACCGGTGTACCGCTCGGCGGCGCTCGTCCGGACCGGCACGTACGTGGCGATGGTCCTGATCGCGGCGCTGCTGAGCCACGACCCGGCGCTGTGCCTGACGCTGTTCGTGCTGGCCATGATGCTCAATGCCCTGGCGTCCGGCGTGTCGGGCCTGCCCTTCCTGGAGGTGGTCAGCAAGACCGTCCCGGCCGAGCGGCGCCCCCGGTTCTTCGGGACGCGGAACCTGTACGGGGGGCTGCTGGCCTTCGCGGCGGGCCTGCTGGTCCGCTGGATTCTGGCGTCGGACCTGCCGTTCCCGCTGAACTACGCGCTGATCTTCGCGCTGGGCACGGCGGCGTTCACGTTCGGGTACTGGGTGTTCGGGCTGGTGAAGGAACCGCCGGACCCGCCGCTGCTGGCGCTGGGGCTGCGCGGGGAACTGCGAGCCATGCCGCAGACGCTGCGTGACCCGCACTTCCGGGCGTTCCTGACGGTGCGGCTGCTGCTGGCCGGGGCCAGCATGAGCGAACCGTTCTTCGCGGTGAACGCGCTGCGCGAACTGAACTACCCGGCGGCCACGCTGGGCATCTTCGTCATGGCGCTGACCGGCGCGGCCCCGCTGTCGAACATCGTGTGGCAGCGGGTCGCGGAGCGCAAGGGCTCGCGGCGCATCATCCGGTACGCCAGTGTCTGTTACGGTCTGGCGCCGCTGTACGCCGTGCTGGTCGGCGCGCTGGGCCTGAACGCCTGGGCCTACCTGGGTGTGTTCGTGCTGTCCAGCGTCGCCACGCAGGGGTTCAACCTGGGGCACACGAACCACCTGCTGAACATCGCGCCGGAACACGCCCGCAGCCGTTACATCGGGACGCTGAATACCCTGGTCGGCGCGGCGCTGTTCACGCCGGTCCTGGGTGGCCTGCTGGCCGACCGGGTAGGGTACACGCCGGTGTTCGTCCTGAGTGGCGCGCTGTGCGCCGCCGCGTGGTGGCAGTGCGGGAAGTTGCGCCGGGACGCCTGATCCGTCCGTACCGTGCCACGAGTTCCGCTGGGGTTTCCGCCGCACCGGGGCCTTCTGCGGTCTGATGCCGGTGGGCCGTTCCGGCTTTCGTTCGTCAGGCGACTGCGCCTCTGGGCAACCGTGTGGATAGCCGGGAATTCCCTCTGCTGGCGGGTGCGTGGTAGCATCAGGGCTATTCTCAACCCGGCTTCAGGAACGGTTTCGTTTCTGTGCCACCCTCTGGAGGACCCCATGAACAAACGCACCCGTCAGCTGACCGCTGTCCTGATTCTCGGCGTGACCGCTGCCGCTCTGGCGCAGGGCACCACTTTCCTCACCATCGGGTCCGGCAGTACCACCGGGGTGTACTTCCCGGTCGCGACCGGCATGGCCAAGATGGTCAACGACGGCGGTAACGGCCTGCGCGCCAACGCCCGCTCGACCGGCGGCAGCGTGTTCAACATGAACGCCATCGCCAGCGGTGAACTCGACGCGGCCGTCGCGCAGAACGACGTCGTGTACTACGCCTACAAGGGCACGGGCCTGCAGGCCTTCCAGGGCAAGGCGAACAGCAAGCTGCGCACCATGGCCGTCCTGTACCCCGAGGTCCTGCACGTCGTGGCCCGCAAGGACAGCGGCATCAAGACCATCGCGGACCTCAAGGGCAAGCGCGTGGTGATCGGTGACCTGGGTTCCGGCACGGAACTGACCGCCAAGCAGGTCATGGAGGCGTACGGCGTGAGCTTCGACGACCTGGGGCAGGCGCTGCGCGTGTCGCCCGCGCAGGGCATCACCCTGATGCAGGACAAGCGCGCCGACGCGCTGTTCTACACGGTGGGCGTGGGCGCCAGCGCTATCAGCCAGATCGCGCAGACGGTGGACGTGAACATGGTGCCGGTCAGCGGCAACCAGGCGGCCAGCCTGATCAAGAAGTACCCCTTCTACGTGCGCTTCAACGTGCCCGCCAAGAGCTACAAGGGCGTGAACGCCACCGTGCCCAGCGTGGCGGTGCAGGCCACCCTGGTCACCAGCACGGCGCTCAGCGAGGACGCCGTGTACCGCGCCATGAAGGCCATCTTCGACAGCGAGGCCGACGTGAAGGGCCTGCACCCCAGCCTGAACAGCAACTTCAGTTACACCAAGGCGGTCAAGGGGATTCCCGCACCGCTGCACGCGGGCGCCGTGAAGTTCTTCAAGGAAAAGGGCCTGAACGTCAAGTAATACGGACTCCGATTGAATGGCTTGCAGAGCCGTTCAATCCGAGCGAAGCGAGCAGGAGAGAAACGGGTTCCGGGCGTGGAGTTGGCAATCCGGTGAAGTTCCGGGTTGTCAGCGGAACAGACGGAATCCGTATCAGACCAGCCGGGGCCAGCTACCGTGAGGACGCTGGCCCCCTCGCCTTGAACACATACCGAGGAATTCATGAGTGACCCTACCCGACCGATCAGCACTGACCCTGCCCTGACCCCGCCCGGCACCGAGATGACCGAGGGCGAACGCCGCGCCATCGAGATGGTCGAGGCCGCCGAGACCGGCGGACGCAAACTCGGAGGCTGGCAGCGGCCCCTCGTCACGGTGGTCGCCGTGGCGTGGTGCCTGTACCAGATGTACGCCGCGCAGGTCGGCAACATCGACACCCTGACCCTGCGCGCCACGCACCTGGGGTTCGCCTTCTTCCTGGCGTACCTGGTCTTCCCCTTCCGCAAGACGCCGGGCCGCCCGCAGACGCGCGTGCCCTGGTACGACTGGGTCCTGGGCATCGGCGCGACCGGCACCGCCGCGTACCTGATCACGCAGTACCCCAAGATCGCCGGCGAGCAGGGCGCCGTCCTGAACGCCACCGACGTGTGGGTGGGCAGCGGCATGGTGATCCTGCTGCTGCTGGCCGCGTGGCGAACCATCGGGATCGCCATGCCGATCGTGGCGGGCGTGTTCATGCTGTACGCCCTGACCGGCCCGCGCGGCCTGATCCGGGGTGACCTGGGCCCGCAGCTGCAGCTGCACGCCGGGCAGACCTGGCCGCAGGTGGTGGGCCAGCTGTTCGCGAATACCGAGGGCATCTTCGGGACGGCCATCGGCGTCTCGGCGCAGATCGTGTTCCTGTTCGTGCTGTTCGGCGCGATCTTCGACAAGCTCGGGGCCGGCGAGTGGTTCATGAACATCGCGCAGGGACTGCTGGGCGGTTTCCGGGGCGGCCCGGCCAAGGCCAGCGTGTTCAGCAGCGCCCTGAACGGCATCATCTCGGGCTCGGCGGTCAGTAACGTCGTGACCGGCGGGAACATCACCATCGGCACCATGAAGCGGGTGGGCTACACCGCCGAGAAGGCCGGGGCCATCGAGGTCGCCAGCTCCAGCAACGGCCAGCTGATGCCGCCCGTGATGGGCGCGGCGGCCTTCATCATGGCGCAGAACCTGAACATCGAGTACCGCACCCTGATTCTCGCGGCGGCCATCCCGGCGTTCCTGTGCTACGGCGCGCTGCTGGTCGCCACGCACATCGAGGCGCTGAAACTGAACCTGCGGGGCCTGCCGAAAAACGAGCTGCCGCGCGTCCGGCAGACGCTGATCAGCGGCTGGTACTACCTGCTGCCGCTGGGGTACCTGATCGGCACGCTGACCATCAACCCGGAAGCCAATCCGGAACGCGTGGCGCTGAACACCATCTTCGGGATGATCGGGATGATGTTCGTGCAGGAGGCCTTCTTCGCGGCGCGTGACGGGCGCGGCACGGGCCGGGGCCTGCTGGACGGCGGGCGCAAACTGATCGAGGCCTTCGAGGGCGGCGCGCGGTCCATGATCGGCATCGCCATCGCCACGGCCGCCGCCGGGATCATCGTGGGCATCGTGACCATCACGGGCCTGGGCTTCGGACTGGCCGACATCGTGCAGCTCGCCAGCGACGGCGTGCGCTCGCTGCTGGGCTTCGCGGGACCCGAGGTCGCGGGCTTCGCGGCGATCCTGATCGTGCTGGTCATGGCGCAGCTGATCGCCCTGATCCTGGGCATGGGCCTGCCCACCACCGCGAACTACATCCTGATGAGCGCCCTGATCGTGCCGATCATCGCCAAGGTCGCGGGTCTGGATACCGGCAACCCGGCCGAGATGCTGCCCGTGCACATGTTCGTGTTCTACTTCGGGATCATGGCCGACAGCACGCCCCCGGTGGCGCTCGCGGCCTTCGCGGCGGCCGCCATCAGCGGCGGGAACCCGGTCGCGACCGGCGTGCAGGCCTTCAAGTACGAGCTGCGCACGGCGCTGCTGGCGTACATGATGTTCTTCAACCCGGCCCTGCTGCTGATCGCGGGGGGACGCCTGAGCGGCCTGAGCTTCGCGGACGCCGTTCCCATGATCGTGTTCGCGTTCATCGGGCTGGTGGCGTTCACGGCCGCCACCATGCGGTTCCTGCACCGCCGCACGAACCCCGTGCAGATCCTGCTGCTGCTGATCGCGTCGTTCATCCTGATCATTCCCACGCAGCTCCTGTGGAACCTCGCGGCGCTGGCGCTGATCGCCGCCGTGTACTTCTGGCAGAAGGCCGCCGCGCGCTCCGAACCGCCCGCGCAGCCCCCGGTCACGCCGGTCCTCAGCTGACTTCAGGGTTGCCTGAAGAAACGCCCAAGCTTTCACGCCCCGGATTCCCCGTCCGGGGCGTTCCGCTGGCCCGGTGCGGGTGGCAGGATGGAAAGCGTGAGTTCCCCCTCCCCTTCCCCCTCCTCTCCTTCCGCGCCGCGCCGGGCGGTACCGGCAGCGGACTGGCGGCAGGCCCGCACGGTTCCGGAACTGCTCCGCGCCCTGTGGAAACTGCCGGCCGTTCGTCTGATCGTGTACGCCGCGCTGCTGATCGTGGGCGTGCGGACCCTGCTGTGGTGGTCGCAACTGCTGACCAGCGTGATCGTGACGGTCCTCGTCGCCTACGGACTGGCGTTCCTGGCCAACCCGGTGCTGTCGTGGCTACAGCGCCGCCGCGTGAGCCGGATGGTGGGCGTGCTGCTGATCGTCGTCCTGACGCTGGCCGTGACCACGCTGCTGTTCATGACCGTCAGTTCGCAGGTGACGGGCCTGATCAACGGCCTGCCGGACCTCGCGCGGAACCTCAAGGGTCTCCTGAACTCCAGCCTCGACCGGCTGGACAGCGTGAAGGGCGCCGAGGGCATCAAGGACAGCCTCTCGAAGTACATCGACGAGCAGACCGCGAACCTCACCACGAACACGGGCCTGCTGATGGAACGGCTCGTCAGTGCCGGCCCGGACGTGCTGGGCACCCTGACGTACCTGGTCGGCTGGCTGGGACAGGTGGGCTTCATCGTGACGCTCGCCATGTACTTCATGCTCGACTACGACCGGGTCGGTCACGGCCTGCTACGGGTGTTCCCGCGCCGCTGGCAGCCCACCGTGCTGCGCCTCTCGGAGGACGTCAGCGGCTCCTTCGGCGGGTTCCTGCGCGGCCAGCTGCTCCTGATGATCACCAGCGCCGTGCTGGCCAGCGCAGGCCTGATCGGGCTGGGCGTCCCGAACGCACTGGCACTGGGCCTGCTGAGCGGCCTGCTGAGCCTGATTCCTTACGTGGGGATTGTCGTGGCGGCCGCCGTGCCGATGCTGCTGGCTGTCGGTCAGGGGGCCGGGACCGTCGCGCTGGTGGCGCTGCTGTACTTCATCATCAACCAGCTGCAGGGCAACGTGCTGGGGCCGCTGATCATGGGCCGCACCGTCCGCCTCAGTCCGGCCGCGATCCTGATCGCGCTGCTGGTCGGACTGGCCGTCGCGGGCGTCACCGGCGCGATCCTGGCGGTTCCGCTCACGACCCTGCTGAAACGCTGGATGGAACGGTACTGGATGACCAGCCGCGCCTACCGGGGCAGCGCCGGGGCCGTCCCGCCCGAACCGTCCGGCCCGTAACTCCGGCCCTTGCAGGCAGACAGGAACGCCGGCCGGGAGGGCTGTGGCCGCCACCCCCGACCGGCGTTCCGGTACCGGTTGAACCGTGTTGACCGACCGCTTATCCCCGGGCCGACCCGTCGGCCGCTCTCATCCTGACTCCGGTTAAATGGCTAGAAAAAACCGGAGTCCGGATCAGTTGCTGCAGCGGACGTCGGTGCCGAAGTACTGGCCGCTCAGCTTGGCGTAGCTGCCGTCGCTCAGGGACTTGGCGAGGGCGGCGTTCAGTTCCTTCAGCAGGCCCGAGTTGCCCTTCTTGACGGCCATGCCGATGCGCTCGTTGAACAGCAGGCTTCCGGCGACCAGTTTGCCCTTCTGGGCTTTGACGAGGTCCAGACCCGTGAACTTGTCGCCCACCCAGGCGTCCACGCGGCCCGCCATCAGCGCGGCCTGCGCGTCAGTGTCCTTGGGGAAGGTCTTGACTTCCTTGATGCCCGGCACCTTGCGGACGTTCTCGAGGTAGGTGGTGCCGACCTGCACGGCCACCGTCTTGCCTTTCAGGCTGGCGGCCGTTTTCGGGCCGCCCACGCGACTGACGACCGCGCCGCCCGTGCAGTAGTGCGGGTTGCTGAAATCCACGGCCTTGGCACGCTCGGGCGTGATGCCGTGGCTGGCGATCACGAAATCGTAGCGGTCCTGTTGCAGTCCGATCAGCAGGCTGTCGAAGGGCTGCGTGACCCACTGGACTTTCAGGCCCAGCTGACGGGCCAGCTGGTTGGCGAGGTCCACCTCGAAGCCCGTCAGTTCCTTGCCCTTGATGACGTTGAAGGGCGGGAACGCGCCCTCGGTGGCGATCTTGATGGTGCCGCTCTTCTTGATCTCTTCCCAGGAGCGGGCCTGGGCAGTGGTGGCCAGCAGGGCCAGGGCGGTCAGGGTCAGCAGGGTTTTCTTCATCGGGACTCCTTGTTCCGGTTCGGCTGTGGTCCCGCCGGGGCGGGCCTCATCAGAAGCAGATTCCAGTGCTGGATACCGCGATTCTATCCCATCCGGGCGGGCACGCAGGACCCCGCGCGGGGGGGGAGGTCTGGACACGTAGCAACGCGCCGCCCCGCACAGGGGACGGCGCGTGACGGGCGGTATTCAGTCGGCGCTGACGGCGTGCGCGTACTCGTAGCCCAGGCCGGGGGTGTCGGCCTGACCGCGCGTTCCGGCGGGCGTACCACGGTCGATGGCGGCCTCGGTGGTGGTGTCGAAGGCGTGCATGCGGGTCTGGTCGATCAGCAGTTCGATGGGATCGCCGGGCAGCACGGTGGCCTGCCCCTCGACCTTCACGGTCAGGTTCTGGCCGTTCACGTCGATGATCAGGTCGGTCTGCGCGCCGAGCGGCTCGACGACCACGACCTGACCCTTCAGGACGTTGGTGCCGTGCGGCAGGTCGCTCATGCCGACCACGCCCACGTGCTCGGGGCGGATGCCCATGAACACGTCCTTGCCCTCGTAGGCCTTGACGCTCTGCGCGAGGCGGCCCATGGGGGCCACGCGGTTCTGGCCGATCACGAACTCGCCGTTCTGGATCCGGGCGGTCACGAAGTTCATGCTGGGGCTGCCGATGAAGCCGGCCACGAACTTGTTCTGCGGGAAGTCGTAGAGGTTCATGGGCGTGTCGACCTGCATGATCACGCCGTCACGCATGACGACGATGCGGTTGCCGAGCGTCATGGCCTCGACCTGATCGTGGGTCACGTACACGATGGTGGCGCCTAGGCGGCGGTGCAGCTGGCTGATCTGCGAGCGCATCTCGACGCGCAGTTTGGCGTCCAGGTTGGAGAGCGGCTCGTCCATCAGGAAGACTTTCGGCTCGCGGACGATGGCGCGGCCCATCGCGACGCGCTGACGCTGACCGCCGGACAGTTCCTTGGGTTTGCGGCCCAGCAGGTGCTCCATCTGGAGGATCTTGGCGGCCTCGCGCACGCGGCGGTCGATCTCGTCCTTGGGCGTCTTGCGCAGCTTCAGGCCGAAGGCCATGTTGTCGTACACGTTCATGTGCGGGTACAGGGCGTAGTTCTGGAACACCATGGCGATGTCGCGGTCCTTGGGCGGCACGTCGTTCACGACGCGGTCACCGATCTTCAGGATGCCGTCACTGATGTCTTCGAGGCCGGCGATCATGCGCAGCGTGGTGGACTTCCCGCAGCCGGACGGCCCGACGAAGACCATGAATTCACGGTCCTGGATGTGCAGGTTGAAGTCCTTGACCGCGTGGTGCTTGCTGCCGTAGCGCTTGTTGATGTGCTCGAGGATGACTTCTGCCATGGTGTGCCTACCTTTGCCCCTACTCTTACCCGCGAGTGGCCCAACGCCCGTGAAACCGGGGTTGGAGATCGGGTAACCGGGGTGCATGAACGAGAATGCCCGGGGTTTACGCTGACGCCTTGCTGACAGCCTGCAGTTTACCACGCCACCCAGCCGTTGCCAGTGCCCCTGGGGGCCGGTGTACAGACAGTGACCCGCCCCCAGGCCCGGGCGGCGCGGCTGGCCGGACGGGTGGGGGCGGGTCAGGGGTAACGGTTCCGGAAGACCGGTCCGGTCAGTACGCGACGCCGCTGCGGGTGAGCATCAGTTTCAGTTCGTGCGGGCTGGTCGCGGCGGCCAGGGCCTCGTCCATGGTGATCAGGGTGTTGCGGTACAGCTGCGACAGGTGCTGGTCGAAGGTGTGCATGCCGCGGATGTTGTCCTCGATCAGGGCGTCCTTGATCAGGTGGGTCTTGTCCTCGTCTTTCACGTACTCCTGAATCAGCGGGGTGTTCATCATGATTTCCAGGCCCAGCACGCGGCCCACGCCGTCGGCGCGGCGCAGCAGGCGCTGGCTGATGATGCCGACCAGCGACTCGGCCAGTTGCAGGCGCACCTGATCGCGCTCGTAGGGCGGGAAGAAATCGATGATGCGGTTCACGCTGCGCACGGCGTCCTGGGTGTGCAGGGTGCTCAGGACGAGGTGGCCGGTCTGCGCGGCGCTCAGGGCGGCCTCCACGGTTTCCTTGTCGCGCATCTCGCCGATCATGATCACGTCCGGGTCCTGGCGCATGGCGTACTTCAGGGCGGTGCGGAAGTCGCGGGTGTCGCTGCCGATCTCGCGCTGCACGACGATGCTCTTCTTGTTCTTGTGCAGGATCTCGATGGGGTCCTCGACCGTGATGATGTTGTACGCGAACGAGCGGTTGATGTGGTCGATCAGGCTGGCCAGGGTGGTGGTCTTGCCGCTGCCGGTGGGGCCGGTCACGAGGATCAGGCCGCGCGGCGCGTCGGCCAGCTGGCGCAGCACGTCGGCCGGGAGGCCCAGTGCGTCGAAGCCGGGAATGGCGTCCGAGACGATACGCATGACCATGCCGACCGCGCCGCGCTGACGGAACACGTTGCAGCGGAAGCGGCCCAGGCCCGAGACGCTGTACGCGAGGTCCAGTTCGTTGCGGTACGTGAAGTCGTCCCACTGGTCGGCGGTCATCAGGGCCTGCGCCAGCATCTGCGTGTCGGGCGGCATGAGCGGTTGCGTGCCGAACGGGACGAGCTGCCCGTCGATGCGGCCCATGGGGGGGCTGCCGGCCTGGAGGTGCACGTCCGAGGCGCGGCGGGTGACCATCTCGCGCAGCAGCTCGTCGAGGGTCACGCCGGGCTCACCGTGGGCTGGCTCGCTGTGGAATGGGCGGCGAGGGGCATGTTGTCGATCAGCCGGACCCCGAACAGGCGGGCGGCCACGAGGACGCGGTTCATGGGGTCATTGTCCATGATTTCCCTTTCATGCATGTCACTACCCACGACACTCAGGTAATCCAGACTCAGGTCGGCGGCGGTGTTCAGGACATCCAGTCCGGCCTGCCGCAACGCGGCGCTGCGGCGTTCCCCGCCCGCGTACGCGGCCTGCACGGCCCGCAGCGCCCGCGACAGCACGGCCGCCTGGGCTCGCTGATCGGCGTTCAGGTAGGCGTTGCGGCTACTCAGGGCCAGTCCGCTGTCCTCCCGGACGGTGGGCACGCCGCGCACGTCCACGTTCAGGTTCAGATCGCGGACCATGCGGCGGATGACGGCCAGTTGCTGCCAGTCCTTCTCGCCGAACAGCGCCACGTCCGGACGCACGAGGTTCAGGAGTTTCAGCACGACGGTCGCCACGCCCGTGAAGTGACCGGGCCGCGCCGCGCCGTCGAGCGGTTCGCTGACGCCGGACACGCTGACGCTGGTGCTGAAGCCGTCCGGGTACATGGTGGGCACGTCCGGGTGGAACAGCAGGTCCGCGCCGGCTGCGCCCGCCACACGCCGGTCGCCTTCCAGGTCGCGGGGGTAGCGGCTGAGGTCCTCGTTCGGCCCGAATTGCAGGGGGTTCACGAACACGCTGACGACCACGCGCCCGCCGGGCACGGCCGAGCGAGCCGCGCGGATCAGGGCAGCGTGCCCCTCGTGCAGGGCGCCCATGGTGGGCACGAACGCCACCGCGTGCCCGCGCAGCGCGGCGCGCAGGTCGGCCGGGTCCGTGATCAGCGTGGGTTGCGGGCCGACCTGCGGTTCGGGCGGGAGGGTCACGGCGTTAATCCCGGCCACCGTCCAGTTTCAGGGCGCCCACCACGGCGTCCAGCACCCAGGAGATCACGGCCAGGATGATGGCTCCGATGATCGCCGCGCCGAAGCCCGCGACGTTCAGGGCGGTGGCGGCCGCCACGAGGTACAGCACCACGCCGTTCACGACCAGCGTGAACAGGCCCAGCGTCAGGACGTTCACGGGCAGCGACAGCAGCAGCAGCACCGGGCGGATCAGGGCGTTCACGATGCCCATGACCACCGCCGCGATCAGGACGCTCACGATGTCCGCGCCCGGCTCGAAGCTCACGCCTGCGTACACGCGGGCCAGCAGGTACAGGGCCAGTGCGTTCACCAGCAACCGAAGAATGAAACCCATGCCCGCAGGATACGGGATGCGCCGCGCCGGAATGGGAACGCGCGCAGGAAGGGGGCCTCTCCCCCATTTCCCTGCGCGCCGGACGGAGTGGGCCGGGTTTACAGCCCGAAGCGGGCGTAGATGTCGTCCACGTGCCGCAGGTACCACGCCAGATCGAAGGCGGCGTCGAGTTCCGCGTCGTTCAGGGGGTTTTCCGGGTCGGCCCTGAGCAGGTCGCGCAGTCCCTCGCCCGTCTCCCAACTCTGCAGGGCGCTGCGCTGCACCAGGGTGTAGGCGGCCTCGCGCATCATGCCTTTCTCGTCGATCAGGGCGTGCAGGACGCGCTGGCTGAACACCAGTCCGCCCAGGTCGTTCAGGTTTTTCAGCATGCGGTCCGGGAACACCACGAGGTCGCGCAGCACGCCGGTCAGGCGGCGCGCGGCGTAACTGGCCGCACTCGTGGCGTCGGGCAGGATGACGCGTTCGGCGCTGGAGTGGCTGATGTCGCGTTCGTGCCACAGGGCCACGTTCTCCAGGCCGGTGGTCAGGAAGCCGCGCAGCAGCCGCGCGAAGCCCGTGACGTTCTCGGTCAGGATGGGGTTTTTCTTGTGCGGCATGGAGGAACTGCCGGTCTGGCCCTTCCCGAAGGGTTCCATGGCCTCGCGGACCTCGCTGCGTTGCAGGTGGCGGATTTCCACGCTGATGCGTTCCAGGGTCGTGCCGAAGATCGCCAGGGCCGAGAGCACCTCGGCGTGGCGGTCACGGGCGAGCGTCTGGTTGGTGACGGGCGCGGCCTGCCAGCCCCACGCGGCGGCGACTTCCTCCTCGACTTTCGGGGAGACGTGCGCGTACGTACCCACGCTGCCGGACAGCATGACGACCTGCACGCGCTTGCGGGCGGCGTGCAGGCGTTCGAGGTCGCGGTCCAGGGTGGCCATCCAGTTCAGGAATTTCAGGCCGAAGGTCATGGGTTCGGCGTGAATGCCGTGCGTGCGGCCCACGGTGGGCGTGTGCTTGAACGCCACGGCCTGCGTGCGGCAGACCTCGCGCAGCGCCTCGGCGTCCGTGATGATGATGCCCAGCGCCTCGTCCAGCAGCAGGTTCTGGGCGGTGTCGACCACGTCGGTACTCGTCAGGCCGTGGTGCACGAAGCGGGCTTCCTCGCCGTAGCGTTCGGTCAGGGCGCGGGTGAAGGCGACGATGTCGTGGCGGGTGACGGCCTCGATCTCGGCGACCCTGTGCGCGAAGGCGTCGTCCAGGGGGTCGGCCTCGCTGCGGGCGGTCAGGGCGGCGTGCGCCTCGGCGGGCACCTCGCCGTGGTTCGCCTGGGCGTGCATGGCGGCCAGTTCCACGCGCAGCCACGCGCGGTATCGGCTGGCCTCGCTCCACAGGGCCTTCATCTCGGGGGTCAGGTAACGGTCAATCACGCCCCCGACGCTAACACGCCCGCGCACCTGCCCGCCGCGCGGTGTCCAGTCCGGGCGGCGGGCAGTGGGATGCCGGTCAGGGTGACGGGGTGACGGGCGCCACGGTCACGCGGTCGCTGACGCCCGCCCACAGCAGCGAATGGCCGGGCACGTTCAGCGCCCCCAGCGGCAGGAACGCCCCCCAGCGCGGGTCCAGGGGCACGGCGTCCGGCAGCCCGGCGGCGCGTTGCAGGGCGTTCTGGTACGTGGAGCAGTCGAAGGCGTTCAGTTGCCCGTTCAGCTGGTACGGCGCGCCGCTCAGGCGGCGGATCCCGGCGTTCAGGGCGTCCAGGTGCTGCTCGCGGATCCCGGCGTCGATCACCAGGATCAGGTCGCGGTCGAGCAGACTGTCGGCGGGTCGCAGGCGCGCGCCGGTACCGACCACGCCGGTCTCCTCGCTGAGGGTCGCGGCCGCCACCTTGCGGGTCAGGTGCGTGCAGGCGCCCCACAGCGCGCGGGTGGTCTGGCAGGCGACGATCACGCTGCCGACCGGGGCGCGGCGGATCGCCTCGGACAGCGGCAGCACCCGCGACTGCGGCAGGCGCGAGCGGTAGATCAGGTCGGCGGGTTGCCACGCGGCGTCCGGCACGACCATGAGGCGGCCCAGGTCCGGGCCGACCGACGCGGGCAGACACCCGGACAGCAGGGCGGGCAGCGCGCACACGAGGGGCAGCGCGGCGAGGCGGACGGACGGGCGCAGGGTCACCCCTCCAGTGTGAAGCACGCGGGTACACTGCGGGCCGTGAACGGGTGGCAGTGTGCAGGGAGGCGGGCGTGCTGATCGGTCTGGTCGTGCTGATGCTGCTCAGCATCAACCTGGGCGGCCTGATGAGCGTGATCCTGCAACTCGGGCGAGGCGAGTGGCTGGCGGGACTGGGCTCGCTAGTGACGCTGATCGTGGTGGACGCGCTGGGCTTCCGGGTGCTGCGCGGCCTGCGCGGGCAGGACTGAAGGGCACCTGCATGCCGCGCTGTGGCCTGGGCTGTGGCTTCGCTTGCCGTGCGGCGGGGCGGGCTGCGGCAGACTGCCGGGCGTGACTGACTTCATACGGGGAGCGGCCGCTGCCGTGCCTGACGCCACTGAGCCTGACGCCGCTGAGCCTGTCCCGCCGGAGTCGGGGTTCCGGCACGCGTTCCGGGCGTACTCGCCGGCGGATTACGGGTTTCCGCTGCCGGACGGGCACCGCTTTCCGTACTACAAGTACGAGGGGGTGCGGCGGCGCCTGCTCCCGCTGCTGCCGGTGCTGGACACCCCGCCGCTGCGCTGGGCGGACGCGGCGCGCGTGCATGACCCGCACTGGCTGAGGCGCTGGCGGCGCGGCGAGGTGGACCGGCACGAGGAGCGCGCCTTCGGGCTGCCGTGGTCGCCGGGCGTGGTCGAGCGGGCGCAGCGGGCGGCCGGGGGGTCGCTGGCGGCGCTGCACGACGCGCTGCGGGTCGGGTGGGGCGCGAATCTGGCGGGCGGCACGCACCACGCCTTCCGGGACCGCGCCGAGGGGTTCTGTCTGGTGAACGACGCGGCGATCCTGACCCGCATCGCGCTGGATGACGGGCTGGCACAGCGGGTGGCGGTCGTGGATCTGGACGTGCATCAGGGCAACGGCACGGCGGCGCTGCTGGGTACCGAGGCGCGGGCTTTCACGCTGAGCGTGCATGGCGAGCGCAACTACCCGTTTCGCAAGGAGGTCAGTTCGCTGGATATCGGGCTGGGGGACGGCGTGACCGACCACGAGTACCTGTCTGTCGTGCGGGAGCGGGTGCTGCCGCCGCTGGAGGCGTTCCGGCCGGACCTGCTGCTGTACCTCGCGGGAGCGGACGTGCTGGCCGGGGACCGGTTCGGGCGCTTCGCGCTGACGCTGGACGGCGTGCGCGAGCGTAACCGCACGGTGCTGGGCTGGGCGCGGGCGGCGGGCGTGCCGGTGGTGACCATGATGGCCGGCGGGTACAACCACGATCATGCGCTGACGGTCGAGGCGCACGCGAGTGTCGTGCTGGACGGTCTGGACCTGCTGACCTGAACGCAGACAAGGGGGTGAGGACCGGGCGACCGGGGGGCTACTTTCCGAACTGGATTGATTTACTTTTCACAGTGTGAGCTGTGAACGTTTCAGGGTTGTACAAGGGTTGTACACTCTGGGCACAAGAGCAGGTTCAGCCCCCGGTTTTCCCCCTCAGCGCCAGTTTTTCAGCGCCAGTCCACAGGAGTCGCCATGACGTACCTTGCCCCCATCACCCTGCCCCAGAACCATGACCTGAACCGCACGGTGCGCCGTGGCCAGACCCTGTACTACGCCGGAGACAGCGCCCCCAGCCTCTACCGCCTCGAGAGCGGCCTGATGCGCGCCGTGCGCCTCACGCCCCAGGGCCGCAACCTGACCGTGCGGCACATCCGCCCCGGCGACATCTTCGGCGAGGAATGCCTGCACGGCCAGACGCGCGGCCATCAGGTCGTCGCCCTGACCGACACGGTCCTAGTGCCCATTCACCCGCAGCACCTCAGCGCCGCCGAACTGTGGGACCTGACCCGCAGCCTCAGCGCCCAGCTGCAGCGCATGATGACCGACGGCGTGCACATTCAGGACGGCGACCTGCGCGAACGCATCGCCCGCTACCTGCTGAACCTCGCCGACAGCACCCTGGGCGGCGCGCACAGCGACGGCACCCGCTTCGTGCGGGCCACGCACGAACTGATCGCCGAGGGCACCGGCGCCACCCGCGAGAGCGTCAGCAAACTGATCGGCGAGATGCGCGACGATGGCCTGCTGAGCCCCGCCTACCGCTGCCTGACCCTGACTGACGAGGACGGCCTGCGCCTCCTGAGCGGCTACCACGGCTGAACACCGCACCACCCCACCAGCGCCGCCTGTCCCGACCCGGACCGGCGGCGTTTTCACACACCCCAGGCACCGGCGCACCAGAGCAACGACCAAACATTCTGTCCAGCGCGTAGAATTGCGGGCATGCGTATTCGCCTGGACCCCTGGCCCGTGGACATCGAGGGCGGCCAGCTGACCCTGGACCCCTTCGACGGCACCCTGATCGACATTGAAACGCCGCGCTGGGCCGCCATCGCCGCCCGCCCCATCCCCCGTCAGCTGAGCACCGTGCAGGTGGTGGACGGCAAACGCCGCATGGAAGGCCGCGTGTTCGTGGAGGATGATCACGGGAACGTTGGGACGGGCGGTTTCGGGGCGTACGTGGTCGGCGCCGTCAGTCTGTGCCCGCACGGCTCGCGCGCCGCCGAACTGCTGGACGTGCGCGCCATGCGCGTTCTGGCCCATGCCCCGGCCCTGAAACTCGACCCGACCAGCCTCTCGCCGCGCGACCCGCACAGCGGCACGCTGCTGTACAACCCGGTCCCGACCGACAGCGCCGACCCGATGGCGCCGCTGCACCGCCTTCAGGCGCTGATGCTGGACGCCGAACAGACCCTCTCGCACGGGTACGCCTCGCTGGTACCGTCCGAGGAAACCGATGACCGCGAGGCTCTGACCTCGCTGACGTTGCAGGACGGCACGCTGCGGCGCGGCGGGGCCACGCTGGGCGGCGCGGTGGTCGGGTACGTGAAGACCATGCAGACGCAGTACCTGAGTGCCGACCGGGTGGGCCTGCTGAGCGACCTGAAACCCGGCGAACGCACCCCCATCCTGCACATGAAATCCGAGACGGGCCGCAGCACGCGCTTCACGTGGTACGTGCGCCTGTCCGGCGCCGCCTTCTACCAGCACCCCATGAGCGGCGTCATGCGTCTGGAGATGTACGCGCCGCCCGAACCGGACTTCCTGCCGCCCACCGTGCGCGAGGTCGCCAACCTCAGCGGCACGCTGCTGATGCGGCTGGGCAGTCACGCGCACAAGGACCCGCGCGCGCCGCAGAACCTGATTCCCACGGCGGCGCTGGAGCAGGCGATGGGCCGCAGCATGGGCAGCGCGGACCTCGTGACGCGGCGCATCCGGGCGCACATTGCGGGCCTGCAGGGGGTCGCGTGACGAACCTGAAGTTCGGCGGCCCGGACGTGGCGGGCGCGCAGGTGGGCATGGTGCTGGGCACGCAGGACGTGACGCCTGTGAGTTTCTGGTTCGCGGTGCTGCCCGGCGCGAGCGTGCAACTGGATGATCTGGTGGCGGTGCAGACGCGCAAACCGGACGGTTCGTTCGTCAATTTTTACGGGATCGTGGATCATGTGCGCACCCGTCATGAGGGCGTGACCTTCGACAGTGACGTGCAGGACGTCGCGGCGGGCCTGCTGCCGGCCAGCGTGAGTTACGCGGCGCGGGTGCTGGTGACGCGCGTGAACCCCGAGAATTTCATTCCGCCGCAGCCGGGCGACGGGGTGCGGCACGCGCGGGGCGACGACCTGCGCATGGCCCTGAGCGCCGACAAGATGGGCGAGAAGGCCTTCCCCGGCGGGCTGCTGGCCGACGGGCAGGTGCTGCCCATCAACTACCGCTTCGTGAACGGCGAGAACGGCGGGCACATCAACATCAGCGGGATCTCGGGCGTGGCGACCAAGACCAGTTACGCGCTGTTCCTGCTGCATTCCATCTTCCGCAGCGGCGTGATGGGCACGGGCGCGTCGGCGGGGCGGGCGCTGATCTTCAACGTGAAGGGCGAGGACCTGCTGTTCCTGGACAAGCGCAACCGCGAGGTCGAGTCCCGCGAGGCGCAGGCGCAGACGCAGAAGGGGCTGCCGGACCACCGGTACGCGCTGATGGGTCTGCCGGTCGAGGCGTTCCGGGACGTGCAGTTCCTCGCGCCGCCCCGGCCGGGCAGTGCGGGCGCGGCCATCGTGCCGCACGTCGAGCAGCGCGGCGAGGGGGTCACGCCGTTCCTGTACTCGCTGCGGGAGTTCTGCGCGCGGCGGATGCTGCCGTACGTGTTCGTGGACCGGGACGCCAGCGTGAACCTGGGCTTCGTGATCGGCAGTATCGAGGAGCGCCTGTACCGCATGGCGCAGCCCAGCGCGGGCGGCACGGCCGATACGCCGTACCTGACCGTGGACGACTGGCAGCCCGACACCGAGCAGGTACTGGACGAGGACGTGCGCTTCGACGAGATGGGCAGCGTGCGCATCAGCACCTTCGCGCAGCTGGTCGCGTACCTGGAATACAAACTGCTCGACGCGAACGACGGCGAGGGCGACCGCAAATGGGTCGGCAAGCAGTCCCCGGCCACCCTCCAGGCGTTCATCCGACGCCTGCGGGGCGTGCAGAAGCACCTGACGCCCCTGGTGCGCGGCGACGTGAGTGCCGAGCAGGCCGCCCGCTTCCGCCCGGACCCGCTGAAGCCCGGCGTGCAGACGACCGTGGTCGACATCCACACGCTGTCCGCCACCGCGCAGATGTTCATCGTGGGCGTGCTGCTGCGCGACCTGTTCGAGCACAAGGAACGCGTGGGGCGGCAGGACACGGTGTTCGTGGTTCTCGACGAGCTGAACAAGTACGCCCCCCGCGACGGCGACAGCCCCATCAAGGACGTGCTGCTGGACATCGCCGAGCGTGGCCGCTCGCTGGGCATCATCCTGATCGGCGCGCAGCAGACGGCCAGCGAGGTCGAGCGGCGCATCGTGTCGAACGCCGCGATCCGCGTGGTGGGCCGCCTGGATCTCGCGGAGGCCGAGCGGCCCGAGTACCGCTTCCTGCCGCAGAGCTTCCGCGCGCGCGCCGGGATCCTGCAACCCGGCACCATGCTGGTCAGCCAGCCGGACGTGCCCAACCCGGTGCTGGTCAACTACCCCTTCCCCGCCTGGGCCACCCGCCTGGACGAGGTGGACGACCTGCAGGGCAAGAAGGTCGAGGAAGTCGGCGAGGACTGGCTGTACTGAATGCTACGGACTCCGATTGAGTGGCTTGCAGAGCCGTTCAATCCGAGCGGAGCGAGAAGGAGAGAAACGGGTTCCGGGCGTGGAGTTGGCAGATCGGTGGTGTTCCGATCTGTCAACGAAACAGACGGAACCCGTATGGCATAGGAGAAGGCGGGCCGGGAGCATGATCTCCCGGCCCGCCTTCTCCACGCCCCGCGCGTTACAGCGACTGCACCAGGATCGGCTGTGTAGTGGGCTGCCGGCTGCCGCCGCGCGGTTCCACGCTGACCGCGATGGTCTGCCCCTCGTTCAGAGTGGGAATCAGGATGCCCTGCCCGTCGAACACGCCGGCCGATACTGGCGTCTCGTTCTCGATGCGCCACAGCTGGTACACGCGCTCGCTGGGGGCGGCGGCGGTCAGGTGCAGGTACGCGCGGCCGTCCGGCAGGCGGATCAGCTGACCCAGCGGCTGCCCGGCCGTGGCGAGTTCCTGCGTGACCGCGCCGGGCGCTCCGGCGAACTCGCTGAGCAGGTCGGTGGGCGCGGCGGGCCGCAGGAACAGCACGCCCAGCGCGACGGCCGCCACGAGTCCCAGCAGGCCCCCGCGCCAGTTCAATCGGGCGGGTCGGGCGGCCGGGGCGGCGCGGCCGGTGGGGAACAGCGGCTGACTGACCGGCGCGGCGGAGGCTGGCGCGGCGGGTGCTGGCGTGGCGGGCGCTGGTGTGGCTGGGGTCGACTGGACTGGGGCGGCAGGCCGCTCGGCGTGCAGGCGGGCCAGGAGTCGCTCCTCGGCCCCGGCGGGCACCTCGGCGGGAGGCAGGTCGTCCGGCAGGTGGTGCAGGGCCTCCAGGTCGGCGCGGTACTCGGCCATCAGGGCCGGGTCGGCGTCCAGCGCGGCCTGCACACGCGCCTCCTCCTCGGGAGTCAACAGGCCCAGCGCCAGGGCCAGAAGGTCGTCTCGGTTGATGGTCACGTGTCATTCACCTGCCTTGGGTGGCGTGAGAGGGCGGTCGGGCAGCGGGATGGAGCGGGATGGGAGGCTCAAGCGGGGCCGCCGGTACTCAGGTGGGCGCGCATCCGGTCGAGCGCGGCGCGCAGTCGAGACTTTACCGTACCGACGGGCAGGCCGGTGATGACGGCCAGTTCACTGTGCGAGTAGCCCCGGTAGTACGCGAGTTCCACCAGTTCCCGGTGCGTGCCCTCGAGGCCCTGCACGGCGCGTTCGGCCATGATGCGGTCGGCGGGGTCGGCGGCGGCGGTTGGGGCGTCCCAGTCCTCGATCTCGAGGCTGGTGTCGGGACGGTCGCGCAGTTCCTGCAGGAAGCGGTGGTGGGCGATGCTGACCAGCCAGGTCTTCGCGGCGGCCCGGCGTGCGTCGAAGCGTCCGGCGTGACGCCAGGCGTTCATGAACGCGTCCTGCACGCAGCTTTCCACATCGTCGGTCTGGCGGAGCATCCGGTGACCGAGGGAGTACAGGAGTCGCGCGTAGCGGCGGTGCAATTCCTGAAGCGCGTCCTCGCGGCCCTGGGCCATCGCCTGGATGAGTGCCTCGTCGGGCAGGTCGGGATGAAGGGAAGGCAGGCTCATGGGGTACTGGTCAGCCTATCAGGCCCGCCGGGGAGGGTTTGGTCGTGCATCCACCAGTTGGGCGATCAGTCGGGCACCTGCGGCAGGAACCGGAAGCCGTATCAGGCCTGGGGCGTGACGCTGCTGACCGGCACGGCCGTCACGGCCTGGGCGCTGATGGGGGTGGCGCTGACGGCGGCGGCTGTGACCGGCACGGGCTGCGCGGCGGGCGTGACAGCGGGGGTGGGCGCGTCGATGTTCATGCTGTCCTTCAGACCCTGGGTGCTCTTGCGGAATTCGCGCAGGCCGTTGCCCAGGCTCTTGCCGAGTTCCGGGAGTTTGCGGGGGCCGAACACGACCAGGGCGACGAGCAGGATCACGAGCAGTTCAGGGGCTCCGATGTTGGGCATGGTGTTCTCCTTGTGGTGGGAAGGCGGGGCCGGAAGGACGTGGGGGACGGGGGCCGCAGACGGCGACCTCCTCATCCCCCCGGATGATGCAGGATTGGTGTCCGGTGTCAGCTCTTGATCAGCGGCTTAACGATGGCGAGCACCTCGTCCATGCTCAGCGGTGCCCAGAAGTCGGTGGGGGTGGGTGAGAAGTCCCCGTCGAAGTCCGCGACGTTGGTGCTGGTGGGCTTCGCGTCGCTCTGCGGGGCGCGGCTGGTCTGGCGGGTGGGTTTCTTGTTCAGGTTCAGCTGGGTACGCAGTTCCTGGATGCCGCTGGCATGGTTGGCCTCGACGGCCAGGATGCTGGCGGCGGCGGTCAGCACGTCGCCGTTCATGATCTTGTCCGCCTGACCCAGGTAGGCGCGCACGCCGATGGGTTCGAAGGTGTTCGCCAGTGCCAGGAACAGTTCGTCGTTCACGGTCTTGGCCGTGCCGTCACTGTTGGTCAGCAGGGGGCTGAAATCGATGTTGGGTTTGGCGACGGGCGTGCCGCCCAGTTTCCGGATGGTGTCCTGAAGGGCCTTCACGTGAATGTTCTCGTGCTCGGCCAGTTCGCGGGCGTACTCGCGCACGCGGGCGTTCACCAGTCGGCTGGCGTAGGCACCGCTGCCGGTGAAGGCGTTGTAGAACTCGGCTTCCAGGTACTCAAGGGTCAGCGCGTAGTTCAGGATCACGAGGTCCTGCGCGGCGCTCTTGGTGCTGACGCTGGTCGCAGCCAGCGCGGGCAGGCTCAGGCCCCCCAGGGTCATGGCCCCGGCGCTGACGCCGGCGAATTTCAGGAAGGAACGGCGGTTGGGTGTGGTCATGGTGTGGTCTCCTTTCCGTGCAGTGCCGCTCACTTGATGACGGGTTTGACGATCGCCAGGACTTCTGCCATCGTCAGGGGCTTCCAGAACGCGGTGGGCGTCGGGGAGTAGTTCGCGTCGAAGTCGGCGGCGGCGGTGCTGGTGGGCTTCGCGGCGCTCTGGGGGGCAATGTCCGTCTGGCGGGTGGGCGCAGTGTTGTGTCCCAGTTTGACGCGCAGTTCCTGCACGGCGGAGACGTGGTTGGCTTCCACCGCGTGAATGGCGGCGGCGGCAGCGATCAGCTGGGGGTTGCTCAGGCGGGCCACCTGACCCAGGTAGGCGCGCACGCCGACGGGTTCGAGGGTAGCGGCCAGCTGCAGGAACAGCTGATCGTTCACGGTGGCGTTGCCGATCAGGGGGCTGAAGTCGAAGTTGGGCTTGGCGACGAACTTACCGCCCAGGCTGTCGATCGTCTTCTTGAGCGCCTCGACGTGCGAGATCTCGTGCGCGGCGATTTCCTTGGCGTACTCGATCACGCGGGGGTCAGTCAGCTTGCTGGCGTAGGGCCCGCTGCCGATGAAGGCGCTGTAGAACTCTGCTTCCAGGTATTCTAGGGTCAGGGCGTAGTTCAGGATGTCGATGTCCTGCTGCTCGGCTGCCGTTTTGGGGGGCAGGGTGACAGAGCAGGAAACGAGGGCCATGCCTCCGCCGAACAGTGCGGCGTAGCCCATGAACTGACGGCGTGAGGTGCTGTTGACGGCAGATGTGATCTGGGTGTCGTCCGGCATTGAAGCCTCCTTGAGCGGTGTGCGCCGACCTGACCTTCTTCCCTGCTGGGCAGAAGCTCCAGTTCCGGCTGGGTAGGTCGGCGCGTACGCCCCCCTCCTGTCCTCACTCGAACAGCCATATGCAGGGTCCGGCTGATCGGATCACGGGCCGGCCGCAGGGTGAAGACCGCATGAAGAATCCGGCGTGCGCGGCGGCGACGGGCGGTACACTGCGCGCCGTGAATGACGCGCCGCGCCCCGAGTCCAGCCTCCTGACCGCCACGCCGGGCCGGCTGGACGCCGTGCTGTCGGCCCTGACCGGCGCGAGCCGCTCGCAGGTGGCCGGGTGGATCACGGGCGGCTCCGTGCAGGTGGCGGGACAGACAGCCCTGAAACCCGCCCTGAAGTTGCGTGGCGGCGAGGTGATCGGCGTGAGCGTGCCGCCCCCACCCGACGCGACCGTCCGCGCCGAGGACGTGCCTCTGGACGTGCTGTTCGAGGACGAGTCCCTGATCGCCGTGAACAAACCGGCCGGCATGATCACGCACCCCGCGCCGGGCGTGAGTACCGGCACGCTGGTGAACGCCCTGCTGGGCCGCATGAGCCTGCCGCAGCAGGACGGGCACGACGGCCCGGACGGCTACCGGCCCGGCATCGTTCACCGCCTGGACCGCGATACCAGCGGCGTGATCGTGGTCGCCAAGACGGTCGCGGCGCACGCAGCCCTGGCCTCGGCGTTCAAAGACCGCCGGACCCGCAAGACGTACCTGGCGATCGCGGCGGGGCAGTGGAAGGCGCAGGGGCCCGCGCAGGTGGACGCCCCGGTGGGCCGGCACCCGGTGCAGCGGCAACGCATGACGGTCGGCGGCGCGCAACCGCGTGACGCGCAGACGCTGTTCACCCCGCTGGACAGCCTGCCGGACGGGCACGGGCGCACGCTGACGCTGGTGCGGGCGCAGCCACGCACAGGCCGCACGCACCAGATCCGGGTGCATCTGGCGCACCTAGGCAGCCCGATCCTGGGCGACAGCGTGTACGGCCGCGAGAGTGAACTCATGCCCCGGCACGCGCTGCACGCGCAGTTCCTGACCATCCCGCACCCGGTGACGGGCCGCGCGCTGCACCTGCACGCTCCGGTTCCGGACGACATGCTGAGCGCCTGGATCAGCCTGGGCGGCCGCCTGCCCGTCACCCTGGACGTTCCGCCGCGCGACGGGTGATACGGACTCCGTCCGTTGTTGCGGCCCCGCCCTGCCGACGCACCCCGGCCCAGGCTGCGGCGCGCAGGGGGCAGGTCAGCGCACCGCACGGCGCCCGGCGTGCGCTAGACTGCCGGGCAGATCAAACCCGGTGCGTCTCGCGGCGCGGATCAGGATGGACAGGCGGTCAGGCCGGGTCCGGCTGTTCTCGTGCGTCTGTCACTTGCATTCCGGGCGAACTTGCTGTAATCTCTTAATTCGTGCGCCGCAGCGGGAGATACCCGGGCGGCTGGAGAGTGCCCCCACTTTCAGGACATGCGTGATGCCGGGATTCAAGGCGTTTGCTGGTCACTGGGGCTGTGCTTTCCCGAAAGGACCACAAATGAACTTTGACCAACTGATTGCGCCCGAACTCGCGGCGCGTCTCGCCGAGCGCGGTATCACCGAAGCCAGCCCCATCCAGGCCGAGAGCCTGCCCCACACCCTGCAGGGCCGCGACATGATCGGCCGCGCCCGCACCGGCACCGGCAAGACGCTGGCGTTCGCGCTGCCCATCATCACCAAGCTGGAACCCAGCCGTGAACGCGGCCGTCTGCCCCGCGCCATCGTGGTCGCCCCGACCCGCGAGCTGGCCAAGCAGGTCGCCGAGGAGTTCAGCAAGAGCGGCCAGGGCCTGACGACCGTCACCGTGTACGGCGGCGCCGCCTACGCCCCGCAGGAGAACGCGCTGCGCCGCGGCGTCGACGTCATCGTCGGCACCCCCGGCCGCCTGATCGACCACATCGAACGCGGCAACATCGACCTGGCTGCCGTCGAGTTCGCGGTGCTGGACGAGGCCGACGAGATGCTCAGCGTGGGCTTCGCCGACGCCATCGAGACGATCCTCCAGCGCACGCCCGAAGGCCGCCAGACGCTGCTGTTCAGCGCCACGCTGACCAACGACATTCACCGCCTGTCGAAGAAGTACCTGAACAACCCCATCGTGATCGACATGGTCGGCGAGGGCAAGAGCCAGGCTGCGCAGACCGTCGAGCACCTGAAGATCCGCGTGGGCCGCGCCCGTACCCGCGTGCTGGCCGACCTGCTCACCATCTACAACCCGGAAAAGGCCATCGTCTTCACCCGCACCAAGCGTGAAGCCGACGAACTGGCCAACGAACTGATCCACCGCGGCATCGAGTCCGAGGCGCTGCACGGCGACCTCGCGCAGAGCCAGCGTGAACGCGCCCTGGGTGCCTTCCGCAACGGCCGCGCCAACGTGCTGGTCGCCACCGACGTGGCCGCCCGCGGTCTGGACATCCCAGAGGTCGATCTGGTGGTCCAGTACCACCTGCCGCAGGACCCCGAGAGCTACGTGCACCGTTCCGGCCGCACCGGCCGCGCGGGCCGCACCGGCACCGCCATCATCATGTACGGCGACCGCGAGCAGCGCGAAGTGATGGGCCTGGAACGCGTGACCGGCGTGCGCTTCATCGAGCGTCCCCTGCCCACCCCCAAGGAAGTGCAGGGTGCCAGCGCCCGCACGAGCGCCGAGATGGTCCGCAAGGTGGACAGCGGCGTCGCGCAGACCTTCCAGGCGGAAGCCGAGCGTCTGTTCAGCGAACTGGGCCTGGAAGCCCTGGCCCGCGCGCTGGCCAAGATCAGCGGCGTGACCGAGCCCGTCAAGGCCGCCAGCCTGCTCAGCGGTGAGGAAGGTCAGACGACCATCATCCTGCACGCCGAGCGCATGAGCGTGGCCCGCGCCGTGGCGCTGCTGGCCCGCAACGCCGACATCGACACCCGCAGGCTCGGCAAGATCCGTCAGTGGCGTGGTGGCGCGGTGGCCGACGTGCCCAGCGAACTCGTTCAGAAGCTGATGAGCGCTAGCCCGCTGGAAGGCGAAGTGACCGTCGAGATCGCGCAGGAACTGCCGGAACTGTTCGAGCAGCCCACCCGTGAGCGCCGTGAAGGCGGCTACCAGGGCGGCGGCCGCAGTGGCCGTGACGAGGGTGGCTACCGTGGCGGCGGCAGCCGTGGCGGGTACCAGGGTCAGGGCGGCGGAAGCCGCGGCGGGTACCAGGGCCAGGGCGGCGGCAACCGTGGCGGTCAGGGCGGCGGAGGCGGTCAGGGTCGCTGGAGCCGTGACGACCGTGGCGGCCGTCCCCGCGAGGACTTCGCGGACCGTGAATTCGTTCCTGCCGGTCGCTGAACTCCACTGACCTGCACCTGAAGACCTGAATCTGAAAGCCCCCGTCCCTCACAGTGAGGAACGGGGGCTTTTTCAGCTGCCGGCCGCCTGCCACCTATAAAAGTGATGGCAGCCACTTTCGTCCGGGGTGAGAGCAGGACAATCAGAACATGAAGAAATTCACACTCGCACTTCTGCTGCTCGGGACCGGTACGGCGCAGATCGCCCTCAGCCCGGACCTCAACGGCAGCTGGAAGATCGTCGGCTGGACCCTCCCCGACGCCGTCCCCGTGAAGAACCGCCTGCCGCAGCTGAACATCCAGGGCGACCGCCTGACCGGCACCACCGGCTGTAACCGACTGAACGGCACACTGCGCCTGAACGGCAACAGCGTCACCTTCAGCGCCATCAACACCACCCGCATGGCCTGCCCAGCAGCCGTTGCCGCCCAGGAACAGGCGCTGCTCAAGGCCCTCTCCGGCCGCACCCTGACCGCCACGCGTGTGCAGGACAGCCTGACCCTCGACACCGGGGCCGGCATGCTGAACATCCGCCGCATGACGGTCCAGACTCCCTGACTGGCCAGCCCGCCTGACAGCGGTGTTCAGGGTTCCCGGCCGTCCGTCATCCAGCGGGCCTCGAACGCGGCGGCCTGGGGCGGAGCGTGCTCCCGCGCCCAGGCGGCCGCCCCGGCCACGTCGTATACGGTGCGGCGAAACTCAGGAGTCCAGTGACCGGCGCGGCGGGTCAGCAGACCCCAGCGGGCCAGCGGCAGCCTGTCCTTCTGGCGGGACACCGGGCCGACATTCATGACCGTCACGCCGTCCACGACGGCCAGCATCTCGCGGTGCGTGTGACCCACCACGCAGACCTGCCCTCCCCCGTCCGCCGTGAAACCGTCCAGTCGCTCGCGCAACTCCGCGAACCGCGCCGGGCGGGTGCGGCCCGCAGGCGTCCCGGTCAACATCAGATCCTCCCAGGGATTGCGGGGGCTGCCGTGTGCGGCACGCACCTCTCCTCCGGCCACGTCCACTCGTACGGGCAGGTCGGCCAGTCGCGCGGGGAGGTCCGGGGGCAGTTGCGAACGCAGCCACTCGCGCATGCCCTCCCGCCCGTCCCGCAGCCCCGCCACGCGCTCGTCGGTGTTGCCGCGCACGCTGGGCGGCGCGAACTCAGCCTGCAACGCCCACGCGGCAGCCGGGTCGGCGGCCCCCCATACCGTATCCCCCAGGTTCAGGATCAGGTCCGGAGCGGCCGCGCGGATGTCGTCCAGCACGGCCCGCAGCGCGAAGGCGTTGCCATGCACGTCCGACAGGACGGCGATTCTCAGCGCCGACCGCCCGCGCCGGGACGCCGCACCGCCGCGAAGATCAGCGAGAACAGCGCCACCGTCACCACGTACCCGACCAGGGACGCGCCGGGACTGAACACCGGGCTCAGGACGTCATGCGCGAACTTGTAGATGGCGTAGGGCACCGCCCAGCCCAGCGCGAACAGACCCGCGCGCCGCAGGTAATCCGGGGTAACGCTCGCCTGCGGAAAGTACCGCATGGGCAGCAGCATGGCGGGCAGCAGCAGCAACTGCGCGGCGTAGAACCACCACGGCAGGTTCGGCAGTCCGTACTCCAGCGAGGCGAAAACGATATTCACGACGGCAATCACAGCGCCGGTGATCAGGGCAGTCCTCAGAAACGGGTTCGTCACGCCCACCATGCTGCCACGAAGCGTCCCATCAAACGACCTGCCCGCATGAAGACACCTGAATCAGCCTTCCCCGTCACCGCCACCCGCCGGGCGCGGCCGGATCGCCTCCAACCGCAGCGGGCAGACCACAGTACCGGGGTTCACAACACCTGGGTTCACAGGGTGACCCTCACGAAATGCTCGACCGTCGGGAACGGATCGTAGAAGTGATGCAGCAGCGAACGCCATTCCTGGTACCCGGGGCTGCCCCGGAAGCCGACCGTGTGGTCCTCCAGCGTCTCCCACCAGATCAGTAGCGCGTACCGGTGACGGTCCTCCACGCAACGCTGAAGCTCGTGCCGCACGTACCCGCCCATGCCCGCGACGATGCGCTGCGCCTGCGCGAAGGCGACCTCGAACGCAGGGCTCTGGCCGGGGCGGATCTGAAGCGTCGCGATTTCCAGAATCATCTGCCCTCCTGCATACCACGGGGAGACCAGTGCACCCGGCCTCCCCGTCCTTCAGCCGCGAAGCGGCGGACCCATCACCTTTCTACCCTCACCTCATACGGATTCCGTTTGTTTCGCTGACAATCCGGAACTTCACCGGATTGCCAGCTCCACGTCCGGAACCCGTTTTGCTCCCACTCGCTCTGCTCGGCTTGAATGGCTTTGCAGCCCATTCAATCGGAGTCCGTTTCAGATGCGGCCGGGGGCGAATTCGCCCTGGCGGCGTTCGGCGCCCATGCCGGCGACGATCATGTTCTGGATGCGGATCCAGGCGCGGGCGCTGGATTCGACCACGTCGGTGGAGACGCCGCTGCCGTGCAGCAGGGTCTCGCCGTGGCGGGCGCTGATGCTGACCTCGCCCAGCGCGTCGCCGCCGCCCGTGACGGCCTGAATCCGGTAGCTTTCCATGGTGGGGGCGATGCCCGTGATGCGGTTGATGGCCTGCACGGCCGCCTCGACCGGACCGTCGCCGTGCGCGGTGGCCTCCACGGACCCGTCGGGGGTGGTCAGGCGGACGAAGGCGACGGGCGTCATGTTCATGCCGCTGGTGATCTGGAAGGCTTCCAGCGTGAAGGTCTGCGGCACGTCGGTGCGGGCATCCACCAGGGCGCGCAGGTCATCGGCGAAGATCTGGCCCTTGCGGTCGGCGAGGTCCTTGAAGCGCGTGAACAGATGCTGGACCTTGTCGTCGGGCAGGTCCGCGTAGCCCAGGTCGTTCAGGGCCTTGCGGAACGCGGCGCGGCCCGAGTGCTTGCCCATGACCAGCACGGCGGCCTCGCGGCCGACCAGTTCGGCGTTCATGATCTCGTACGTCTCGCGGGCCTTGATCACGCCGTCCTGGTGGATGCCGCTCTCGTGCGCGAACGCGTTGTCCCCGACGATGGCCTTGTTGGGCTGCACGGGCATGCCGCTCAGGCGGCTGACCAGTCGGCTGGCCCGGTACAGTTCGCGGGTGCGGATGCCGGTTTCCAGGCCGTAGTGGTCGCGGCGGGTGTGGAAGGCCATGACCAGTTCTTCCAGGCTGGCGTTCCCGGCGCGCTCACCGATGCCGTTGATGGTGCATTCGATCTGCCGCGCGCCGCCCTCGGCCGCCGCGATGGAGTTCGCGACGGCCATGCCCAGGTCGTCGTGGCAGTGGGCGCTCAGGATGATGTGCGCGGGAATGGCGGCGCGGATCTCGCTGAACATCGCGCGGATCTCCTGGGGCGTGGTGTACCCGACCGTGTCGGGGATGTTCAGGGTGGTTGCGCCGGCCTCCACGGCCGCCTGGAAGATGCGGATCAGGAAGGGAATGTCGCTGCGGGTGGCATCCTCGGCGCTGAATTCCACGTCGTCCACGAAGGTGCGGGCGTAAGTGACGGCCTGCACGGCGCGCTCGACGACCGCGTCGGGTTCCAGTTGCAGTTTCTTCTGCATGTGAATGGGGCTGGTCGCGATGAACGTGTGAATGCGGGGTTTCGCGGCGGCCTCGACGGCTTTCGCGGCGGCCTCGATGTCCGGGCGGGCGGCGCGGGCCAGTCCAGTGATGACGGGGCCGCGCACCTCGCGGGCGATGCGACTCACGCCTTCCAGGTCGCCGGGGCTGGCGATGGGGAACCCGGCCTCGATGACGTCCACGCCCAGGCGGGCCAGCTGATGCGCGATTTCCAGTTTCTGCGAGTGGTTCAGGGCCACGCCGGGGCTCTGCTCGCCGTCACGCAGGGTGGTGTCGAAGATGATGATGCGGTTGGAATCGGTCGTCTGGGTCGCGGTTGTCTGGGTCATGGCGGGGCTCCTGTAGGGTGGGCGCGTGAGGGGGATGGGCATGAAAAAACCCCGGAGGGGAGTCCTCCGGGGGCGTTCCAGGCATGCGCTTCGCTGCCGTTCACTCCACCGGAGGACGGGTAAGAAGAAGCAGACCGAACGCGTTCATGACCCGGAGTGTAAGCGCAGTCCGGGACCGCGTGCAAGAGTTGTCTGGAATGCAGGCACGGCGGGCGGGGAGCGCCGCGCGCACCTGATCTCCCGGAGGAGGCAGCTTACAGAAGTTGCGCGGCCTGCAGTTCTTCTTTCAGGGCGCGCAGGGTCGGGTATTCCTGCGTCAGCAGTCGCGCGGCGGACTGAGCCTCGGCCCGGCCGATGAGGGGAGCTGCGTCCCGCAGGGTCCGGGCGGCCGACTGGTAGTGCGCGCGGCTGCGTCCTGCGATGTGGGCGGCCGCGACCTGAATGATCAGTGCCAGCGCCTGCTCTGCCGGGAGTTGCAGCGCGAGTTGCCGGGCGAGGTCCAGGCCGAGAACGCCGACGGGATCTGGCACGCCATGCAGGAGTTTCGCGGCGCGTTCCGGCTGCTGTTCGCGCAGCAGCAGCCGGACCAGGGGCGGCAGGTGCGGACCGTCCGGCCGCGCGGCCCAGTGCGTGATCAGGGTTTCGCGGTCGGCGGGCCAGTCGGGGCTGACGGTCTTCAGCTGCGTGATCCAGAACGGGGCGTCAGCGTGGGCGGGCGGGAGTTGCATCAGGGCGTCGCGGGCAACGGCGTGCGCCTCGGCGCGTCGGTTCTGTTCGTTCAGGTGCGTGAACAGCCAGCGGCGCGCCCAGGGGTCCGGCCGGGTCCGCGCGAACGCTTCCAGGTGGGCGAGCGCTCCGCTGTCCTGAAACAGTCCGGCCACCACACTGAGACTGAGTTCGGGGTGTTCCGCGAGCAGCGCGGTCGCCTCTTCGGGCTGGCCGCTGTCCAGCAGGGCCGCCGTGATCATGAAGGAATCGCCCGTGGCGCGGGCCAGCGCGAGGTTCTCGTGAGCACTCAGGTCACCGGTCGAGGCCAGAGCGTACAGCGTCCGCGCCCGTCGCTGGCGGGCATACTCCCCGGTTTCACCGTCGTGCAGGCCGCGCACCAACGCCACGGTCCGGGCGCGGTCCTCTGCAGGCAGTTCAGTGAACAGATCCAGTTGCCCGTCGATTTCATGACCCGGCCAGCCGAGGTTCGCTACGGATTCGTGCAGGGTGCCGAGGGCTGCGCCCTGCAGTTCGGCGGGCAGGGGCCGGGCCAGCAGGGACAACAGGGCCGCGCGGGCGGGTTCGACCAGGGTGGACAGGTCGTCGAGCGCAAGGTCGGGCTGCTGTGCGTTCAGGCCGTGACAGCCGTCCAGTGTCGCCTGAATGGCCGCGAGGGCGCTGCGTTGCGCAGCGTGATCTCCGGTGAGGGCCGCCGCGACCAGTTCCTGGAGTTCTTCCAGCATGGGGGTCAGTTCGCTGAAGTCCGGGCCGTCCCAGTCGTTCTCCCAGTGCCAGTGATCCTCGTCCGGGAGCTCCAGAAGGTCGAAAGCCACCCGGATTCGTCCGGGCAGGTCGCTGGTGGCGCCCGCGCCGTCCGGTTGAACCTGCGCGGTGGTCGGCTGGGCACTGGACTGGGTGGTGGGCTGGGTCAGGAGCACGCTCAGCAGGTCCGGCTCGCGTGACAGCATGCGGCGGATGACGGCGCGCAGGGCCGGTGCGTCCAGTGCGTCCAGCGCGGCGTCCAGCGGCGGAAATTCCCGGAAGTCGTCCGGGGCGGTGACCGCGCGGGCCAGGAGCGCCGCCACGTGCTTGCACCGACCGTCACCCCCGACCGGACAGGAACACACGGCGTCCTGAACCTGACCCCGGTCAATGGTGACGGTGACGCTGTACCGCTCCTGCCCGTGTGCGGAGCCGCGCAGCGTGATCGCCGGGCCGTCCGGCTGGGCACTCAGGCCAGTGAGGGACGACACGTACGGCTGGCCTTTATGCCACTCGCGCTCTCCGGCGTACGAGAGGGCCGCTGCTTTCTGGAGGGTAAATCCGGTCACCTGCCCAGCGTACCGGCTGCGCCTCTCAGCGGACGCTGGCGCGGAAACAGACGCTACCGGTTTCACCGACGGGAACGGCTCCCAGGCGCACGCTGATGTCCTGCCCGCTGATGCTGCCGGTGTCGGCGTCGGCGGCCGAGGTGAGGCTCACGGTCCCTGCGGGGCGCGTGACGAGCAGGCCCAGGCCCGCGCCGAACGCGCCGGGCTGCGGGAGGGTCTGCGGGGGCGAGGTGTCGCGCAGCACGAAGTTCGCGGCGTCACCGCCACTGACCCGGTATGCGATGCAGTACTCGAGAATCTCGCCGGGCATCGCGATGGACGTGGTGCTGGCCGCGCCGCCGCGCGTGACGTTGCGCACGCTCTTGGTCAGGATCACGACGGGCGGCTGGGCAGCCACGGTGACGGTATCGCTGGCGGCGTTGTTGCCGGTCTGCGCGGCCGCTTCCCCTCCTCCGCTCACGCTGGCGGTGTTGGTGTACGTACCGTCCGGGCTGACGAGGACGGTCAGCGTCACGTCCGGGTAGCTGCCGCCGGGGTTCAGGGGGTCGGCGCGGGTGCAGCGCAGCGGCGACACGGTACAGGTCCAGCCGGGCCCGCTGATGCTCTGCGCGGTCATCCCGGCGGGCAGGGTGTCGGTCAGGGTGACGGTACCGGTCGTGGGGGCGGGTCCGGCGTTCGAGACGCGCAGCGTGAACGTGCCGGGCACGCCGGTGCGGAAGCTGCTGGTGTGGGTTTTCGTGACGCTGAGGTCCGGGCCGGCGACGGTCACGCGGGCCGGTTGATCTCCGGCGGTCACGGGGTCGCTGTCGCTGGTGTCCGAGACGGCCGTGCCCAGGGTCTGCTGACGGTAGTTGACCGTGCCGGTGTTGTCGATGACGGTGCCGCCGGGCGTTCCGGCATTCACGGTGACCCGGAACCGCACCCGGCTTTCCTCGTTGGGCAGGACCGATCCGCCTGTGGCGGCGGTCGCGCCGGTGCCCACCCGGAACACCACGCGGTTGCCGGCCGCGTCGAATTCCGCCTGGTCGTCGCCGGCCAGGTCCGTTTTCGGGCCGGCGTTCGCGCCGGTGATGGTCATGGAGCTCGGCAGGTAGGTGGTGCCGGCCGGGATGGGGTCGGTCAGGACGACGTTCAGGGCGCCGTCGTTCCCCTGGTTGCGGATCACCAGTTCGTATTCCAGGGTGTCGCCGGGCAGCAGCACGCCGCCGTTCAGGTCGGTGACGGTCTTGGTCAGGGCGTCCTTGATGTTCGGGACGAAGATCTCGGTGGCCAGGGTGATCACGCCGGGGAAGATCACGTCGCTGTTCGTGCCGATCACGCGCACCACGGCGGAGGTGCTGCCGTTCGGGAGGGGCGTGTTCGGCGTGAAGGTGTCCATGTCCACGCCCAGGGTGTTCGTGAAGGTGGGGGCGCGGCCCCCGGTGACGTCCGTGCCGCCGCCCGCCGCGCCCGTCGTGACCGAGATGGTCGAGTTGAACACGTCGTTGACCGGGTTGACGGTGTTCGACACGGTGTTCAGGGTGGCGGTGGTCGGCCCGAAGCGCAGGCTGCCCTGCGGGTTGGCGGACGCGCCCTCCTGGGAGCCACGGTCACCGTCGTACGCGACGACGCCGATGGTGCTCCTGACCGTGCCCACGCTGGGCGTGATGAACCCACTGACCGAGATGTCCACCGGAACGGCGGCGTTGTTCGCCTGGAGGAAACCGTCGAACACCGCGAGGTTCCGGGTCGGCTGGGCCGGGTTGCGGTACGCGACGACCAGCGTCCAACTGGCCCAGTTGTTGCTGCCGGCCGTACTGGCCACGTTCCCGGCGGTGTACCGGCCGCTGCCGCCGGCCTGCACGAGGGCCGTGACGTCCACGAACGACTGGTAGTTGCTCCCGATGGCACTGGTGCGCGTGGCGGTCAGCGCGACGCTGCTGCCGGCGGTGGCGGGCGTGGCGAGACGCACGGCGGCGCGGTTGGCGGCGCTGCTGCTGACGCCCGACCAGTACAGTCCGGCGAACAGGACGCTGCTGCCGCTGCCCAGCGTCAGGGTGGCGGAGCTGGAGTTGGTGGTCAGGGGGTCCGTGTCGGTATCCACGGCCTGCATGTACACGCCGTTGTTGGTGGCGGTCCCACCAGACCGGGCGGTGTTGCAGGCCGTGATCTGCGCGGCGGTGGCGGGGGAGGTCGTCAGACAGTGGAAGTTCACGTTCCCGATCAGCACGATGTCGCCGTTCGTGGCCTGATTGCTGTAGCGGGTGCCGAACGCCTGCTGTGCCGACGCGCTTCCCAGCAGCGCCAGGAGGGTCAGCAGCGTTCCCAACAGGAGTGTCGGAATCTGCAGGGGGTATGGGGGCAGGCGCATGGTGCCTCTCACCTTAAGCCCCGGCGCATGTCGATTTCCTCACATCTGCGCACTCCCCCACCGGGGGCGCCGAGGTACAGCACAGAGGCCGGGCCTCCCTTCACGGAATGCCCGGCCCCTGAACTTCGGGTGCTTAAACTTCGAGTGCTTTCTTGGTGATGAACGGCATCTGGTCGCGCAGTTCCTTCCCGACGACTTCCAGGGTGTGGCCGCGCATCTTGCCGCGCTGCTCTTCCATGAAGGGGAAGCCGGCCTCGGCGTCGGCGATGAATCGCTCGGCGAACTTGCCGGTCTGGATGTCGCTCAGGACGCGGCCCATCTCGGCTTTCGTCTCGGCGGTCACGACGCGCGGCCCGGTCACGTAGTCACCGAACTCGGCGGTGTTGGAAATGCTGTGGCGCATGCCCTCGAAGCCCTTCTCGTAGATCAGGTCCACGATCAGTTTCACCTCGTGCAGCGTCTCGAAGTACGCGATCTCGGGCTGGTAGCCGGCCTCGACCAGCGTCTCGAAGCCCGCCTGGATCAGGTGGGTCACGCCGCCGCACAGCACGGCCTGCTCGCCGAACAGGTCGGTCTCGGTTTCTTCCTTGAAGGTGGTTTCCAGCACGCCGGCGCGGGTGCAGCCGATGCCGCTGGCGTACGCCAGGGCGATGTCGCGCGCCTTGCCGGTGGCGTCCTGCTGCACGGCAAAGATGCCGGGCATGCCCGCCCCGTCGGCGTAGACGCGGCGCAGCATGTGACCGGGGCCCTTGGGCGCTACGAGAAACACGTCCACGCCAGCGGACGGCGTGATGCGGCCGAAGTGCACGTTGAAGCCGTGACCGAAGGCCAGCGCCTTGCCGTCCGCGAGGTTCGGGGCGATGCTCTGCTCGTACACGGCGGGCTGCTGCTCGTCGGGGATCAGGAGCATGACCACGTCCGCTTCCTTCGTGGCATCCTCGATGCTGGCGACGCGCAGTCCGGCCTGCTCGGCCTTGGCGCGGCTGGCGCTGCCTTCACGCAGGCCCACGACGACGTTGAAGCCGCTGTCGCGGAGGTTCTGCGCGTGCGCGTGCGCCTGGCTGCCGTAGCCGATGATGGCGATCAGCCGGTTCTCGATGGGGGCGGTGCTCACGTCGCGGTCGTAGTACATTTTTGCAGCCATGTTGGGGATTCTCCTACAGAAAGTGAGTGGGGGCAGGGTGTGGGCTAGGCGGGTTCATGGGGTGGATGGTTGATAGTTGAAGGTTGACGGGTTTTCTTTCGACCATCGACCATCGACCATCGACCTAGAACAGGTTGGGGACTTCGCGGGCGCGTTCCTCGCGGGGCTGTTCGATCTGCACGGCAGGCTTGAGGGCCTGCGTCTCGCCGTGGTACACGTGGCCGGGAATGTCGGCGTTGCTGCCGCGTGTCAGGGCGATGCGGCCGGTACGCATGGTTTCCAGGATGCCGAAGGGACGCATCTGCTCGATGAAGGCGGTCAGTTTGCCCTCGTCGCCCGTGACCTCGAAGGTCAGGGCGTGGCGGCCCACGTCCACGATGCGGCTGCGGAAGTCCTCGGCGATCTGGCGGACCTCGACGCGGTTCTCGGGCGTGATGGCGACCTTCACGAGGACCAGTTCGCGGTCCACGTACTTCTCGAGGCTGTGGTCGATGATGCGGACCACGTCGTGCAGTTTCTCCAGTTGCCGGATGGCCTGCTCGACCACGCCCCGGTCACCGCTGACGACGATGGTCATGCGGGACACGCCGGGGTGCTCGGTGCTGCCGACCGACAGGCTCTTGATGTTGTACCCACGCCGGCCGAACAGGGCCGTGATGCGGGTCAGGACGCGGGGTTCGTCGCGGACCAGGATGGACAGCAGTTGCTCGGGGTTGGGTTCGTACTGGTGGGGAATGGTTGCCTGTGTCATGCGTTGCGGGCCTCCTCGGCCACCTCGGCCATCTCAGGCTGGGGGGTGCGGGCGGGTTCGGTTTCCAGCATCTCGTACAGCGCCGCGCCGGCCGGGACCATGGGGAACACGGCGTGTTCGTGCGGCACGACGACTTCCAGCAGGGCACTCTTCGGGTCGGCCAGCCACGCGTCGATGGCGGCCGGGAGTTCCTCGGCGCTGCTGGCGCGGTAGCCGGGCACGCCGTACGCGTCGGCCAGTTTGATGAAGTCCGGGTTGCTGTCGCCCAGCCAGACCTCGGAGTAGCGTTTGCCATGGAACATCTCCTGCCACTGGCGGACCATGCCCAGGAACGAGTTGTTGATGATGCAGATCTTGACGTTCCGTACGTCGTACATCTTGAGGGTCGCGAGTTCCTGCGCGGTCATCTGGAACCCGCCGTCCCCGGCGATGACGACGCTGCGCACGCCGGGTTCGGCCATGCCGGCACCGATCGCGGCGGGGAAACCGAAGCCCATGGTACCCAGCCCGCCGGAGTTGATCCAGCGGCGGGGTTTCTCGAAGCGGGCGAGTTGCGCGGCGAGCATCTGGTGCTGGCCCACGTCGGAACTCAGGATGTCGTCCGGGCCGAGGCGGTCCACGACGGCTTTCACGGCGTACCCGGCGCCCCAGTGTTCGGGCATCTGGGTGCGGGACTTCCACTCCTCGACCTGCGCTTTCCACTCGGGGCGGTCCAGGGGGTGGGCGCCCTGCATAAGCATCTGCGCGGCCACTTTCGCGTCGCCGCGCACCGGGACGTGCGTGCGGATGATCTTGCCGATCTCGGCCGCATCGAGTTCCACGTGAATGATGCTGGCTTTCGGCGCGAAGCCGTTCACGCGGCCCGTCACGCGGTCATCGAAGCGCAGGCCGATGCCGATCAGCACGTCCGCCTCGCTGATCGCGCGGTTCGCGGCGACGCTGCCGTGCATGCCGGGCATGCCCAGCCACAGGGGATCGCTGCTGGGGAAGGCGCCCAGGCCCATCAGGGTCGTGATGACCGGAATGTCCCACGCGCGGGCCAGGGCGGTGACCTCGGCGGCGGCGTCCAGGCTGCCGCCGCCCACCATGATCACGGGCTGCTGCGCCGCGCGGATCAGTTCCAGGGCGCGGTCAACGGCGTCCTGGCTGGGGGCCGGGATTTCCGGGCGGGCGTGCGGGACGGGAATCTCGCCGTGGTACGGGGCCAGCTGGATGTCCTTGGGAATGTCCACCAGCACCGGTCCCGGTCGGCCCGAACGGGCGATGCGGATCGCCTCGGCCACGATGCGCGGCAGGTCCTGCACGTCACGGACCACGTAGTTGTGCTTGGTGATGGGCAGCGTGATGCCGGTGATGTCGGCCTCCTGGAACGCGTCGGTGCCCATCAGGTGCGAGGCGACGTTCCCGGTGATGGCCAGCAGCGGCACGCTGTCGAGCATGGCGTCGGCCAGTCCGGTCACGAGGTTGGTGGCGCCGGGACCGCTGGTGGCCATGCACACGCCGATCTCGCCGGTCGCCTTGGCCCACCCTTCTGCGGCGTGCGCGGCGCCCTGCTCGTGGCGGGCCAGGACGTGCCGGACTTCCGGGTAGTAGGTCAGGGCGTCGTACACGGGCATGATCGCCCCGCCGGGGTAGCCGAACACGGTGCTGATGCCGTGGCTGGCCAGCGTGGCCCACAGGGCCTTGGCGCCGTTCATGTCGCCCCGCCCGGGTTGGCCGGGCTCCTGCTTCGTCTGGTCGTGCGCGCTGTCTGAACTCATGACTCCTCCTTACCTGCCTGCTGGACCTGCCTGCTGAACCTGCTGAACTGCCGTGCCCTGCTGAGAATGAAAAACCCCCGCTGGTGGGCGGGGGTGTGCGAAGTGGCGCGGACGCCTAGCCTCGGAAACCCCCGATGCTAAGAAGTACCACCACGATCTGCGCACTCATGCCTACACCATAGGCCGCGGCCTGAACCGGGTGCAAGCAGCGTCTAGACCGCCGGGCGTTCCGGCGCCGGGAACAAACGGACGTTCGTGCGTGGGGTTGAAGGTCAAAAGGTGATGGTTGATGGACTTCACATCCATCAACCATCACCCTTTGACCATCAACTCCTGGGTCCGGTCTCGTACACCGCCTGCCAGGGTTTGTACACGGTGCTGACCCGGTCGCTGCGGGTGCCCGCGGTGTCCTTGATGGTGCGGGTGATGTACAGGCTGTACCCGTCGGAGGCCCAGTCCACCTGCCGCACCGTGCCGGGGCGCAGGCCGGGGTTCACGACGTACTTGGGGCCGGGGTGAGCCACGCGGGCCGTGATGACGGCCGGGCTGACCGTCACGGTCCGCTTCGGTTTGATGCCCCAGACCTCGACCGTCAGGGTGCTGGCGGCGTCGTTGTTCACGGTCTTGATCAGGATGGGGGCGCCCGTGTCGTTCTTCAGTTTCAGGTCGAGGCCCGGATCGTACACGGCCGCCTCGAAGCCCACCTGCGGCTCGTAGTACCCGACGCGGTACGAGTGCTGGTGGCGTTCCACGACCGGCAGGCCCGCCTGGTACAGCGCGCGGAAGGCGGTGGTGCTGACCTGGCACACGCCGCCGCCCAGGCCGTCCACGGTGCGGCCCCCGCTGATGATCAGGCCGCCCACGAAGCCGTTCTGCTCGCTGATGCCGCCCAGGGCGTTCAGGAACGAGAAGTCCTGCCCGGCCGGGACGACCACGCCGTTGATCTTGGCGGCGGCGTTCATGACGTTCGTGCGCCGCGCGGCGCTGCTGCCGTAGTACGTGCTCTTGCCGACCGAGATCAGCTGCAGCTGGCTGGCGGCCGGCAGGTTCGCCACGGTCAGGGTGGGTTTATCCACGCGGCTGGGGAACACCGCCGACTTCTGCGCGGCGTCCAGCACGCTCTTGCGGAAGATGGCGTACGCGGCGGCGCGGTCCGTGACCACCCCGGCCTTCTCGGGGACCTTCACGAGCTGCGTGCCTTTCAGGGCGTAACGGGCGTTCTGGGCGGGCTGGTCAATGAAGGTGGTCAGGCGGCCGAACGCGGCTTTCAGGGTCTTCTCGTCCGGGACGATGCCGGTCTCGCGGACCCAGTACAGGTCCGCGACCTGCAGGGCGCTCAGGGTGCCGGTACGGCCGGTGGTGCCCAGTTTCACGGTGAACGGGCGGGCCAGCGCGTTGCCCTGCTTCACGTGGGCGTTCAGGGCCTCGGTGGTGTACTGGGGAGCCTGTTCAGCCACCGTGACAGCCAGACTGGTCAGGGCGGGATTGGCGACGTACGCGGTGACGGCGCCGCTCACGTTGACTTTCACGCCGGTCACGCCGGGTTTCACGGCGTACCTCTTGCTGGCCTTGTCGAAGTACACGCTGGCGTTTCTGGGCGCGGTGTTCAGACCGGCGGTCAGGGTATTCAGGGCGGCGCGGGCCTGCGCGGCGTCCACGGCGGCCGTCAGGGGAATGTCCTGCTCGGGCGCGGCGCCGACCATGCCCTGCAGGCGCTCCAGGACGCCACGTTCGGCGGTGATCTTCAGCGCGGCCTGCACGCTGGTTTCAGCGTCGGCCCGCCAGCCGAGTTTCGTGGCACTGACCGTCCAGGTGTTCTTACCGGCGCTGACCGTCACCTGCGGCGCGTCGGCCACCCGGTTGCCCAGCGCGGCGAGGGCCTGTTCGCTGGTCAGGCCGCCCACATCCACTCCCGCGATCCTCAGGCCCGGCGCGATGGTGTCACTCGACTGGGTCGCGACACCCATGGCGAGCGCCCCTCCGAGGAGTGCGACGGCCGTTATCCCTGCTACCCAGTACTTCATCGCTGCACAGTGTAAAGAAATTCACGCCGCTGTGCTTGAGGGAAATCACCTTCCCCCCCGGCACACCCACGTTCATTAAGTTCCTGACGTTGTGAGGAAGTGTACACCCCCGCCGGGCCGTCCGGCACCAGACGTGAAGACACCACCCGCCAGACCTGCCAGGGGTGATGTCTTCAGGGACGCGGTGCCTACTCGGTCTGGATGGCCTCGCCCTGCGCGGTCTCGCCGGCGGCGGCCTGCGCGGCCAGCTGGGCCTGCCGTTCGGCGCGGGGGTTCACGCTGCTCAGTACGCGCTCGAAGGCGGCCACGACCGCGTCGATCTGCTCGCGGCTGATGGTGATGGGCGGCAGGAAACGCACGACCAGCGGGGTGGCCTGGAGGGCCAGCACACCCTCGTCGTGTTCCAGCGCGTGAATGTACGGCGCGCTCTTCTCCTTGAGTTCCACGCCGATCATCAGGCCCAGGCCGCGCACCTCGCGGATCTTGGGGCTCTGGATGGCGCGCAGGCGTTCCATGAAGTACTCGCCCTTCTCGCGGGCCTGTTCGGCCATGCCCTCGCGTTTCATGGCGCGGATGGTCGCCACGCCCGCCGCCATGGCGATGGGGTTGCCGCCGAAGGTGCCGCCGTGCCCGCCGGCCGGCATGCGGTCCGCGACGTCCTGGGTCATGACGAACGCGCCGATGGGAATGCCGCCGCCCATGGCCTTGGCCAGCGTCATGCCGTCGGGGACGATGCCGTAATGCTCAGCGGCGAAGAACTTCCCGGTGCGGCAGAAGCCGGTCTGGATCTCGTCGAGGATCAGCAGCGCGCCCTTCTCCTGCGTGATGCGGCGGGCTTCCTGCATGAATTCCAGGGTGGCGGGTCGCACGCCGCCCTCGCCCTGCACGGCTTCCAGGATCACGGCGGCCGTCTCCTCGGTGACGGCGGCGCGGAGTTCCTCGATGTTCCCGAAGGTCACGAAGTCCACGTTGCGGTTGTCCACGGCGTCCCCGAAGGGCTCGCGGTACTTGGGTTCCCAGGTGAACGCCAGCGCGCCCAGGCTGCGGCCCGAGAAGCCGCGTTTCATGCTCACGAAGCGCTTACGGCCCGTGCCGGTGATGGCGAACTTCTTGGCGGCCTCCATGGCCTCGGTGCCGCTGTTGCACAGGAACACGCGGTCCAGTCCGGCGGGCGTCACGCCGACCAGTTCGGTCAGGAATTCGGCGCGCTTGTCGTTGGGGAGGCTCTGCGGCATGACCATCAGGCGGTCCACCTGGTCCTTGACGGCGCGCACGACGTCCGGGTGGCTGTGGCCGACGTTCGCGACGCCGTACCCGGCCACGCAGTCGATGTACGAGCGGCCCGATTCGTCCCAGACGGTCGCGCCCAGACCGCGCGTCATGACGACCTCGTGCTTGCCGACGACGCGGCTGTCGTACTTCAGTTCGGCTTCAAGCCACTTGCTCTGCGGGTGGGTGGGTGCTCCAGTCATGCTCTGTGTCCTCCGTGGGGTGCGCGCCCGGCCGGGGCGCGGTTGATGCGACAGTGTAGGCCCTGTGAGGCCCGGTGGACTGTAGGTGTCCAGCCCACACGATCATGTCATATGATAGGCCAAACAGACATTTTCTTTTCAATCGCTGCGTTCCCGCTTCTCAGGCTGGTAGAGGTCTGGGGCGCGGCGGCAGGTTGATCAACCCCAGCCCCGCCAGCACCACCAGCACGCCCGCCACCGACAGCGCCCCCACCGGTTCCCCGGCCAGGGCCGCCCAGCCCAGGCCCCACACCGGCAGCGCGTACGTGACGGCCGTGACCTGGGTGGGTGACACGCGCGCCAGCAGGCCGTAGTACAGCAGGTACGCCAGGCCGCTGCCCACCACGCCCAGGAACGCCACCGCGCCCACGGCACTCAGGGTGAGCGGGGCGGGCGCCGGGCCGATCAGCGCGACCGGCAGCAGGATGACGCTGCTGAGGCCCAGTTGCGTGGTCGCCAGTCCGACCGGGTTCAGGCCGCCCAGGGTGCGCTTGGCGATGGTCGTGGCGACCGCGTAGCCCAGGCTGGCGAGCAGCAGGATGATCACCCCGTGCAGCGTGGCGTGCCCGCCGCCCAGCCCGCCGGACACCGTGAGGGCCACGCCCGCCATGCCCAGCAGCACGCCGCCCAGCGTCAGCCCGTGCAGGCGGGTGTCGCGCAGGGTCAGGCCGATCAGCAGCGCGAACAGCGGCGTGGTCGCGTTGATGATCGCCGCGATGTTGCTGCTGACGGTCTGTTCGCCCCACGCGAAGAACGACCAGGGAATCACGTTGTTGAACAGCGCGACCAGCAGCAGCGGTTTCCACAGGCGCGCGGGCGGCAGCGCGTGACGGCCCAGCCGCAACGCCCCGATCAGGACCAGCGCCCCGAACACCGACCGCAGCAGCGCCACCCACACGGGCGGGAACACCTCGCCGCTCAGGCGGATCAGCAGGAACGACACGCCCCAGAAGGCGGACAGCAGGAACATCTCCAGCGCGTCGCGGCGGGTCATGCGCGGCCCCCCAGCACGAACGGCGCGGCGAGGTGCGCGGGCAGGGCGGGCCAGCCTTCCTCCTGCGCGGCACCGCCCGCCCAGTTCTCCTTGCCGCTCCAGCGTTCGATGCTCAGGGAATAGACGCCGGTGCGGGCCAGGTCGGCGTCCGTGATGGGCCGGGTGTGCATGCCCACGCGCAGGCCCGGAAAGACCCGCTCGCTGAGGGTGGTCAGGGCCGCGCGGGCATCCTCGCCATGCAGGACGCGGGCGGTGCCGAACACGATCACGCTGCGGTACTGCACGCTCAGTTCCAGCGGGGAGTTGCTGGGCAGCAGCGCGCCGGTCTCGGTGACCTCGAACGTGGCGGGGTGGCCCTGCACCTCGCCCTGCTCGGTGTTGGCCCGCAGGCGGCCCACGACGTTCGTGTGGTACACGAGGTCACACCATTCCGGGCGGTACGCGAAGGCCAGCGGGGTCACGAACGGCCAGACGCGCCCGTCCTCGCCCCGGTACACGGTCGCCACGCGGCCCAGCGGTACGCGCAGCAGCAGCCCCTCGATCCAGGCGTCGTCCCGGCGGTTCTGCGGGCGGCGGCCCACGCTGGGGTCGCGCTGCGCGGGGTCGTAGAAACCGGTCACGGGGTCACCCCGTCCAGCAGCCCCTGGCCCGTCGGGCGGAATTCCATCTGCCGGGCGGTGCGTTCGGCCAGCGCGCGCGAGTGCAGCCGCTCGACGAGGTGCAGGGTCATGTCGATGCCCGCGCTGATCCCGCCGGATGTGACGACCGCGCCCGTGTCTACCCAGGCGACGTCCGGCATGACCGTCAGCGCCGGGAACTGCGCCTGAAGGTCTGCCTGATCCTCCCAGTGGGTGGTGACGCGCCGCCCGTCCAGCAGGCCGACATCTGCGAGCAGGAACGCGCCGGTGCAGATCGACGCCAGCACATCCACCCGCGCGGCCTGCGAGCGCACCCAGTCGCGCACGCGCGGGTCGGCCAGGGGCGCGTCCATCACGCCGCCCGGCACGATCAGCACATCCAGCGGCGGGTGGTCGTCCAGCGTGGCGTGCGGAAGGACCCGGAACCCTCCGCGCCCGACCGCCGGGGCGTCCGACGCGCCGATCAGGACCGGCTGGAACGGAGCCGCCTCGCCGTCCCGCCCGGCCAGCCGCGTGGCGACACTCAGGACCTCGAAGGGGCCGCCTAGGTCCAGCACCTCGATCCCGTCGAAGATCAGGATGCCGACCGTGCGGGTCAGGGGAGGGCGGGACGGGACGGTGGCGGGATCAGTCATGGGCGTACACTACGGGGCATGGTGGCCCCCATGAAAGCTCCACTTCCCGTCCAGACCAGGGGGCCACTGCCTGCCCGGACGGACGAGCTGCCGTTCCCGCTGGATCTGCGCCGCGACCAGACCGGGGCGCTGCACGCCCAGCTGGCCCGCCAGATCCGCGAGGCGGTCCTCTCGGGTCTGCTGCCGGGCGGCACGCCGCTGCCCGGAACGCGCACGCTGGCCCGCACGCTGGGGGTCACGCGTGGCGTCGTGGAGGCCGCGTACGCCCAGCTGCTCGCGGACGGCACGGCGCAGGCGCAGGTGGGGCGCGGCACGCGGGTGCGTGACGAGACGCCCGCCCCCGTTCCGGACAGCGCGGCGACTGCGTGCGCCGTGCCGGCGTGGCTGCCGGAGATCCCTCCCCTGCCGGTGGACCGGGCGGGCGTGCGCCCCGGCATCGACTTCCGGGTGGGCGTGACCGGCACCGCCACCCTGGACCGCCGCGCGTGGCGACAGGCCTGGGCGGACGCGGCGCGCGAGGAGCTCAGCGGGGATTACGGCGACCCGGCAGGCACCCCAGCGCTGCGGGCGGCGCTGGCAGCGTTCGTGGGACGGCAACGCGGGCTGGGCGCGCAGGCCGAGGACGTGCTGGTCACGGGCGGCACGCTGCACGCCCTGAACCTGATCGTACGGGCGCTGCTGCCGCCGGGGTCGCGGGTACTGATGGAGAATCCGGGCTACCGCGCCGCCCGGCAGGTGCTGCTGGACGCCGGGCATGAGGTCATTCCCGTGCCGGTGGACGTGGACGGACTGGTGGTGAACGCGGACACGCCCCCGGCGCGGCTGGTGTACGTGACGCCCAGCCATCAGTTTCCGCTGGGGGGCCGGATGTGCCTGCCCCGCCGCCTGGAACTGCTGGACTGGGCGGCGCGCCACGACGCGCTGATCGTCGAGGACGACTACGACGGCGAGTTCCGGTACGGCGCCCCTCCCCTGCCGCCGCTGGCGGCCCTGGCGGCGCAGACGGGCGCGGCGGGCCGGGTGCTGTACCTGGGCACCCTGAGCAAGGTCCTGACCCCCTCGGTGCGGACGGGGTTCGTGGTGGCCGCGCCCGCCCTGCTCTCGCGGCTGGTGCGGGCGCGGACGCTGCTGGACTTCGGGCCGCCCATTCAGGTGCAGTCGGCCCTGACGCACCTGCTGGGCGGCGGGCACGTGGACCGGCACATCCGCCGCTCGCGCCGCTGGCACGCGCAGGTCCGCGCGGCGCTGACCGGCGCGCTGGACGGGCTGGACGGACTGGCGCAGCTGGGTGGGATCGAGGCGGGCCTGCACCTGTGCCTGCATCTGCACCCGGCGATCCCTGCACGGGACGTGGCGGCCGAACTGGCCGGGCAGGGCGTGCAGGTGACCACGCTGGACACGTACACGCTGGGCGAGGCGCCGAACGCGCTGCTGCTGGGTCACGGGGGCCTCAGCGCGGCGCAGGCCGGCGCGGGCGGGCGCGTGATCGCGGGGGTCGTGCGGAGTTGTGCAACCCGCGCGGGACTCGCGCCGTACTCTGACGCATGAGCAAGTCCTTCACCCTGCCACTGATGGCGGCGCTGCCCGCCCTGCTGGCCTCCTGCGGAAACGACCTCGACCGGTACTCCCGCACCACGTACGGCAGCTACGAGCAGTGCATCATCGCCAACCGCGTCCTGATCCAGCAGGGCCTGAGAAACCCCTGTGTCTCCCGAACGGGCAGCGGGTTCTACGGCCCGTACGTGCTGATCGCGGGCGGCACCACCCGCTACGTCGGGTACGACAATCTGGGCAAGGTGTCGGGCGCAGGCCTGACCTTCGACAGCAAGCGCGGCTCGTACGGCAGCTTCAAGGCGCCGGTCAGCCGGGGCGGTTTCACGTCCAGCAGCCGCTCGGGCAGCTTCGGCGGCTGAGCCCGCGTCTCTCCCCGACCTCGTCCCACCCGCACCTTGCCGCTCGCCGCCACCGGCGCGCGCCGGAGTCCCCATGTCCAGAGAATTCAAGTGGCCCCTGATGACCGCCGTCCTTCCCACGCTGACCGCGTCCTGCGCGAACCAGCCCGCGCAGCAGATGAACCGGCCGGATGCGGCGGGCGTGGCCGCCCGGACGGGCAGCCGCGCGGCCAGCACCGGCAGCGGGTCCGGCGGATGATCCGGCGCACCCTTTCGCCCCGCCCGGACTGGGAGTCGCGGCTGCGCGAGGTGGGCTTCACGTGGTTCGCCCCCACGCCCGAACACCCGGTGCCGTACTGGAGCGAGGACGGGTACTACGCCTTCACGCCCGCGCAGATCGGGCACATCCGCGTCGCCAGTCAGGAACTCACGAAGCTGGTGCTGGAGGCCACCGGGCACGCCATCGAGCGCGGGCGGCTGGCCGAGCTGGGCATCCCGGCGTTCCTGCACAGCGCCGTGCGGGACTCGTGGGAACGGGACGACCCCACCGTGTACATGCGCCTGGACCTCGCCTTCGACGGGCAGGGGAGCGTGAAGCTGCTGGAGGTGAACGCCCAGACGCCCACCAGTCTGCTGGAGGCGGCCGTCAGTCAGTGGCAGTGGCTCGAGGACCAGCAGGCGCGGGGCGAGCTGCCGGCCGGGGCGACGCAGTGGAACACCATTCACGAGGGCCTGACCGAGCAGTGGGCGCACCTGAAAGCGGCGCGGGGGCTGACCGAGGTGGCGTTCAGCTCCGCCCGCGTGGAAGAGGACGCGGCGACCGTCACGTACCTGCGCGAACTGGCCGGGGCGGCGGGTCTGCGTACGTCGTTCATCTTCACCGAGGACCTGGGCACCAGCCCCACGGAGGCGTACCTGCTGGACACCTGGAGCCTGCCCATCCGGCAGCTGATGTGGCTGTGGCCGTTCGAGTTCGCGTGGGAATCCCGCGACTCGGCGTTCCTGGCGAGCACCGGCACGCGCTTCATCGAGCCGCTGTGGAAAGCCGTGACCGGCAGCAAGGGCCTGCTGGCGCTGCTGCACGAACTGAATCCCGGGCACCCGCACCTGCTGCCCGCCACCCTGACGCCCGGCGCGCTGGGGCCGGACGTGGTGCGCAAGCCGCTGTTCTCCCGCGAGGGGCAGAACGTGCAACTGCCCGGCGAGGCCAGCACGCCCGGCGCGTACGGCGACCTGCCCGTGGTCGAGCAGGCGTACACCGAACTGCCCACCGCGCAGGCTCCGGACGGCCCCCGCTACCCGGTGCTGGGCGTGTGGGTCGCCGGGGACGAGGTGTGCGGCCTGGGCATCCGCGAGGGCCGCTCGCGCGTGACCGACAACCGCGCGACCTTCGCCCCGCACGTGGTGCTGCCCGCATGAGCGCGCCCACCACCTTCCGCGAGCGGCTGTACTCGTTCCTGGATCCCAGTGACGGGGCGGGCCGCGCCGAGCGGCTGTTCAACGCGCTGCTCGTCACGCTGATCCTCCTGACGATCGCCGTGACGATCGCGGGCACCGTTCCCGAGGTGCAGCGCGAGTACGGCCCGGTCATCCGTGTCTTCGACTACGTGTGCGCGTTCGTGTTCGGTCTGGAGTACCTGGGGCGGCTGTACGTCACGCCGCTGCGGCCCGGTTACGACGGCAGCGCGCGCTCATACCTGCGCTACGCGACGTCGCCGCTGCCGCTGATCGACCTGCTGGTACTCGTCTCGCTGCTGGTGCCCGCCACGACCGCCCTGGCCAGCCTGCGCGGCCTGCGCCTGCTGAAACTCCTGAGCCTGCTCAAGCTGGGCCGTTACTCGGACTCGCTGCAACTGATCGGGCGGGTCATCAGCCAGCGCGCAGGCGAGCTGCTGTCCACGGTCCTGATCGTGCTGGTGCTGGTCTTCATCGCCGCCAGCCTGCTGTATCAGGTGGAATCCAGCGCCGGCACCAAGGGGTTCGAGAGCATCCCGCAGGCACTGTGGTGGGCGGTCGTGACCCTCACCACCACCGGGTACGGCGACGTGTACCCCGCCACGCCCCTGGGCAAGGCGGCGGCCGGGCTGATCATGCTGTTCGGGGTGGGCATGGTGGCCCTCCCGGCGGGCATGATCGCCAGCGGGTTCGCCGAGGAACTCGCGCGGCTGCGCCAGCAGGAGACCGCGGCGGCCTGCTGCCCGCACTGCGGCAAGGCGCTGGAGTAACGGCACAACGAATGGGGGCGACGGCAGATGACCGTCGCCCCCCGTCATTCATTCGCTCAGCGGCGGCCCTTGACCAGCCACGCGTGTTCCTCGATGCCGGCAGACTGGTTGGCGGCGCGGGCCATGACGAACAGCAGATCTGACAGGCGATTCAGGTACACCTGCACGTGCGTGTTGGCGTCCTCCTCGTGCAGCAGGCGGATCACCTCACGTTCGGCGCGGCGGGCGACGGTGCGGGCCACGTGCAGGCTGGCGGCGGCGGGCGTGCCGCCGGGGTGCACGAAGCCCGTGAAGGGCGGCGCGGCCTCCTGGTAGCGGTCGATCATGGCCTCGATGAACGCGGTGTCCTGTTCGTCCATGCGGGTGATCTTCTTCTCGTACGTGGTGCCGCTGCGGGTGGCGAGGTCGGCGCCGACGTCGAACAGGGCGTTCTGGAGGTACTCCAGGTCGGCGTCCAGCGCCGGGTCGGGTTTGTGGCTGCGGGTGTTGTGCGCGCGGGCCAGTCCGATGGCGCTGTTGAGTTCGTCGACGGTGCCGTATGCTTCCACGCGGATGTTCGCCTTGCTGACGCGGTCCGCGCCGTACAGTCCCGTGGTGCCGCCGTCGCCGGTCTTGGTGTAGAGCTTCATACCCCACAGGGTAGTGGATGGTGAACGGCTGATGGTTGATGGAAGGTCCGGCGACCCTCTATCAACCATCGACCTTCAACTTTCCCCGGTCTTTACCGTCCGGTGGCCTCGGTCAGTTCGCGCAGGGTCGTGGCGACGTCGGGGCGCAGGTCGGCGGCGCGGTACCGCCACGTCCAGTTGTGGTTGCCGGTCGTGCCGGGCAGGTTCATGCGGGCGGCGGTGCCGAGGTTCAGGAGGTCCTGGAGGGGCACGACGGCCAGCGCGGCGCGGCTCTCGAAGGCCATGCGGGTCAGCTGCGCGGCGAAGGTGTCCTCGGTGGGGTCGCTGCTGGTGTACACGCGGAAGTTGTGTTTTTCCTGTTCGCTGGCGTGCACCCACCAGCCGCGGGTGGTGTCGTTGTCGTGCGTGCCGGAGTACACGACCTGATTCTCGCGGAGGTTGTGCGGCAGGAAGTCGTTCACGCTGAAGTCGCCGCCGCCGAACGCGAACTGCAGGACAGCCATGCCGGGGAAGCCGAAGTCGTCGCGGAGTTTCTCGACGTCAGGCGTGATGACGCCCAGGTCCTCGGCGATGATGGGCAGGACACCCAGGGCCTCGCGGACGGCCGTGAACATCTCGTGGCCCATGGCGGGCACCCACTGGCCGTGGATGGCGGTCTCGGCAGGGAAGGGAATCTCCCAGCTGGCCGCGAATCCCCGGAAGTGGTCGATGCGGATCAGGTCGAAGAGGCTCAGGCTGCCCCGGAAGCGGTCGATCCACCACTGGAAGCCGGTGTCCTGCATGACTTTCCAGTTGTACAGCGGGTTGCCCCACAGCTGGCCGGTCTCGCTGAAGTAGTCCGGGGGCACGCCGGCCACGACGGTCGGCTGGCCCTGGTCGTCGAAGTAGAACTGTTCGCGGTTGGCCCAGACGTCGCTGCTGTCCATGGCGACGAAGATGGGGATGTCCCCGATGATCTGGATGCCCTTCTCGGCGGCGTAGCGGCGCAGCACGGTCCACTGGCGGAAGAACAGGAACTGAATGAACTTCACGCGTTCGGTGGTGCCGGTCAGCTGCTCGCGGGCGGCGGCGAGGGCTTCGGGGTGGCGGTCGCGGGTGGCGGGCTCCCAGGCGTTCCAGGGCAGGCCGCCGTGCGCGTCCTTGAGGGCCATGAACAGCGCGTAGTCGTCGAGCCACGCGGCTTCCTGCTGCTTGAAGTCCTCGAAGTCGGCTTTCAGGTGCTGCGCGCCGCCGAAGGCGTAGTGGGCGTGGGCGCGGCCCAGCATCTGGTTACGCCACACGTACTGCTGTCCGAAGTCGACCTTATCGGCGTTGAAGTCCGGCAGGGCGTTGAAGTCGGTGTCTTCGAGCAGGCCGTGTTCGCGCAGGGCGGTCAGGTCGATCAGGTAGGGATTCCCGGCGAAGGCGCTGAACGCCTGGTAGGGGCTGTCGCCGTAGCCGGTGGGGCCCAGCGGCATGACCTGCCAGTACTTCTGACCGGCGCGTGCGAGCCAGTCCACGAACGCGCGGGCGTGCGCGCCGAGTTCGCCGATGCCGTAGGGGCCGGGGAGGCTGGTGGGGTGCAGCAGAACGCCGCTGGAGCGTGTGATGGTCATGCGGGAAAACCTCCTGGGCCGGGCCGCGCGGCGGCAGTGCCGGCAGAAGTGCAGCAGAAGTGCGGCGGGAAAGCGGCGGGTCGTGCTTGAGGGACTGCGGACTGACCGGATGAAACGCAATGGAAGTGATTCCAAGTTGACTGTCACCGATAGTAGCGTGTCCCACAGCTTCCGTCATCCTGCGTAAGGAAATCATACGGATTCCGCTGGGAGCCTGACATAAATCATGAGAAACCCTGAACGACGTTCCAGCCGAATGGCGATCGTCGACGACGTGACGGTTCAGGATCACAGGCCTGGGAGAGGCGCAGCCTCTCCAGGACTGGCGTTCGACGTGTCAATGCCTGGCGAATGGCACGCAACCCTATCTGCGCATAACTCAAGCCCCGTGTCCAGTGTGGATCGACCTCCCGTCGTTTCCCCTCCTCCGTGACGGCAGTTCCCTCGCTCAAGACCATCAGGTACGCCATTCCCAGCACGCACCAGAGTTTCTCCAGTTGGTGCGCCTGATCCAGGCGTGTATCCTCCAGGTTGAATGCCCCGCTCTTCAGGTCGAGGAAGGATTCCTCGACCTGAGTACGTTGGTGATACTCCGCAAATGTTCGCCTGTTGCAGGGCTGATTACTCACGATGAACCACGGATCACGCTGCCCAAAGGGCCGCACTGCCGCGATGTTCACGGGCCCGTACTTCTGCCCCGTGACGTACACCCCATGCCGCACGACCAACTGACCGTGTTGGCTGAGCTGTGACTGAAATTGCCCCAAGGACGCTCCGTTCTGATCAAAGAGGTGGATGGGACCCTTGCCGCGCATCATCCACCGCCATCTGAAGGTGGTGAAGTCGTCCATCAACGTGTGATCCAGGAAGCCCCGGTCTGCATAGATGCAGACCTCTTCGACCTGTGGCAGGTGAACGAGCAGACACTGGACACTGGCCAGCACAGGGTAAATCTCCTGATTCCCCACCGTAGAACTGCCATGACGGATGACACGCCAGGACAGCGGCACGGCACGCCCCCGGTAGAGGAGGGAGACGCAGATCACGCACCAGCGTTTGAACAGGAGAGTGGTGTCCAGGGCGAGGGTGATGCGGGCATCACCCCAGTCACGCAGTGCGACCTGCATGAGGTGCTGGTAGACCGCGCGCCAGGGGACGGTGGAAGACGTCAGTGCGCGGAGGAATCGTCGTTCATGACTCTGGGCGTATCGGGCTCGGGAGACCACGAAAGGAGCACCACGCGGCTGGGTGAGGAATGCAGGTCAGGAGGAGGCCGGCAACCATCCAGGCGAACGTTCGGGCATGTCGCTGATCCGACCATGGGGCAGTTCGCAGGAGGTCGAAGATGCGGTGGAATAGGATGGAGGCGTCCCCGTCAGTGTGCTGTTCTTGTTTCATGGCCATTCAAGAATGCCCCGTCGGGGGCATTCTCATCATTTGTGTCAGGCTCCCAGCGGATTCCGTTTGTTTCGCCAACAATCCGGAACTTCACCGGATTGCCGGCTCCACGTCCGGAACCCGTGTTGCTCCCACTCGCTTCGCTCGGATTGAACGGGCTGTGCAGCCCATTCAATCGGAGTTCGTATCAGAAGCGGCCGCTGCCCGCCCCTGCTGTGATGCGCCGCTACTTGGTGTGCAGGAAGTCCAGGATCGCGCGGGCCAGCGACTGCGCCAGCCGCTCCCGGTACGCGGCGGTCGCCAGTTTCGGCCCCTCGGACGGGTTCGTGCCGAATCCCAGTTCGACCAGAATGGCGGGCGTGGTCGGGTTGCGGATCACGTAGAACGCGTCGGTCCGCACGCCCCGGCTCACGGCGCCCGTCCCGGCCACCAGCTGAGACTGCACCTTCTGCGCCAGCTGCCGGCTGAACGCGATCTTCGCCTGCGCCAGAATGTCGCCCAGCAGGTTCTGGGCGGTGCTGGACGCCTTGCGGGTCAGTTCCTCGCCGAGGCTGCCGCCGCCGTTCTCACGCACGGCGAGGCTGCGGCTGCTGCCGGCCAGCGGCTGCCCGAAGTAGAACGTCTCGATTCCCTGCGCCGAAGCTCCCGCCGCGTTCACGTGAATGCTCACGAAGGCGCTGACCGTGCCGTTGTTCGCCATGCGGGCGCGGGCGTCCAGGTCCTGGGTCTTGTTGGCGCTCAGGTGCCGGTCCGAGTCGCGGGTCATGACGACCTCCACGCCGTGCCGCAGCAGTTCGGCGCGGGTACGCAGGGCCACGTCCAGGGTCACGTCCTCCTCGGTCACCCAGCGGCTGACCATGCCGGGATCCGTGCCGCCGTGACCGGGATCAAGGACCACGCGCGGCCGGGTGGTGGCCGAGGCAGTCGCCGGTCGCACCACCGCCGCCGGACGCGCCGCCGCGGTCGTCGCGGCTGGCCGGGCCGCGCCGCCGGTCGGCACGTCGATGACCAGCCGCGCCGGCTGACCGCCGGACGCCGGCAGGACGCTGGCGCTGGCCCTGGAGTGCCCGGCGGCCAGGGTCACGGTGACCGTTCCGCCCGACACGGCGTACGCGGTGACGCCCGGCGCTTTCAGGGCGCCCTGCTCGCTTTTCAGTGTCGTGCCGAGCTTCACGGTGACGGACTGCGAGGCGACTTTCGCCGTGCTAGTCACGGCGTTCTGGCCGGGCAGATCGAACACCAGCCGGGTGTACCCGTCATGGGTGCCCACGCGGGGCGCCGCGTGAGCCGGCAGCGTCAGGCCGCCCAGCAGGGAGGCCAGGGTCAGGGCCGTCACGCCCGCACGGGACAGGGGCGTCCGGAACAGGGTGGTTCGGGAACCGGCAGACAGGAGAGATGACAGCTTCACTGCTGCGGAGTGTAGCGCCGCCACGCGCAGCAGCGGATAGGAGCGCATGAGGCGGGTGGTTCCTGCATGAGAAACCGGCGCAGAGGCCGGAGAAAGGCAGGAGGAGGCAGGAGACTGAACCGAACCTGACGGCTCTCCTCACGCCGCTCAGTGCGCGGCCCGCTACGGTGGGCCTCATGAAGCCCACCCCCTCCCCCACCCTGGCCCGCCGGCTGACCGGCCTGCTGACGGCCCTGACCCTGGCTGCCGGCAGCGCCCAGGCCGTCAACTTCGGCGGCCTGAACGTCACACCGCGCGGCCCGCAGAACCTGAACCTCGAGACCGGCGCGACCGACCTGCCGCAGGGCGGCACCGCCACCGACAGTCGCGGCGGCGTGAAACTCACGGCGGCCCGCATGCAACTGCAGCCGGGGCAGCGGCTGAGCGCGCAGGACGCGACCATCACCACCCGGCAGGGCGGCACACTGAAGGCCGCCCAGGTCACGTACGACCTGAAGGCCGGGACGGTCACCGCCACGGGCGGCGTCACGTACAACGACACCCGCTTCACGAACCTCAGCGCGCCCAGCATGACCCTGAACGTGAAGAGCGGGTTCGTGACCGCGCGTGGCGGCGTGAAGGCCGCCAAGCCCGCCATGACCGGCGCCGCACTGGCCTTCGACCCCAGCACCATGCAGGCGATGCTGTCCGGCCCGTACCGCGTGAACCAGGGCACCCTGCGCGCCGACACGACCGCCCCCGCCGGGCGCCTGCTGCTGGTGTTCAGCGCCCGCTCGGTCGTGCGCGCCACCGAGGACCCCGACAGCAGCGACCGCAACCGCTTCGAACCGTACCTGAAGTAGGTTGATGGTTGAAAGTCGATGGTTGATAGAGGGGCGTTCCTTCCATCAACCATCGACTTTCAACCGTTCACCTGCTCCTACGCGTTGGGTTTCAGGAGGTGGCCGAGGCAGTGGCCGTAACTGACGCCCTGCTGCGCGTCGATCACGAGGTCCTGCACGCTGAACTCCTGCAGCACGCCCAGCATGGCGTCGCGCATGCGGGTGTAGATGGTGGTGCGGGCGTGGCAGCGGTCCTCCTCGGGGCAGTGCTCGTGCCAGTTGAGGCTGATGCACGACAGCGGCGCGACCGGCCCGTCGATGGCGCGCACGACCTCGCACAGGCTGATCAGCTGGGGCCGCCGGGCCAGCGCGTACCCGCCGCCGATGCCTTTCTTGCTTTTCACGACGCCCTTGGCGGTCAGGGCCGCCAGGATCCGCACCAGGTAGGGGCGGTGAACGCCGGTCGATTCACTGATTTCCTCGCTGGACACCCAGCGGGCCGGGTCCTGGGTACCCAGGAATCCCAGCGCCTGAAAGGCGTACACGTCGGTGGCTGAAAGCCGCATGGCAGGCAGTGTACCGCGCCGCGCCGCCCACACCGCCCCAGGGTATGAGGTTGAGGGGAGTGGGTGGTGGGGACCTCAGGCCCGCATCAACTCTCCGCGCCGTAGCGCTGCTGAAGGTACGCCAGCGCGACGGGGTCCACCTGACCGCCGGGCACCCAGCGTTCCTCCAGGTTCTCGGTGCCGAACAGCGCCCAGGCGGCCGCCTCGGTGTCGGCGTCCCAGGCGCCGGCGGGCAGGGCGGCGGCGTACCCCTGGCGGATCAGCAGGGCGCGCAGCCAGTCCAGCTGCTCCGGCGTGAGGGGGCGGGTGGTTTCGGGGCGGGTGAACAGCAGGTCATGGACGTCGAGCAGGCGGGCCAATTCCGCGCAGGGGGCGGCGTGGTCGTCGGCACGCAGGTTCACCCAGTCGTCGGTCAGGCCGCCGTAGCCGCGCCCCGGTCCGGCGCACAGCAGCGCGGCCGACTGCCGGCCCCGGCGGTCCCCGCCCGCCGCGTCGCCGGCCATCAGGGCGGCCAGCAGGCGGCGCGGCAGCGGCAGGTCCGTTCCGGCCTCCCAGGCGGCGCGCATGGCGGTCACGACGCCCGGCCCGGCCAGGATGTTGCCCTGAATCGCCACGTCCGGCCCGGCGTACCCGCCCGCCCAGGCGTGACAGTCGGGCCCGGTGAAGGTCACGCTGTCGCCGCTGGCACCGACCATCCCGAACTGCCGCTGCGCGATACCGGGGTCGGTCACCTGAAAGTGCGCGCTGATCACCTCGGCGCTCAGGCCGCCCCCCAGGAGCCGCAGCCCTTCCGGGCCGAAGGTGGGGTTCACGTAACTCTGCGTGGCAACGGCGCCCACACCGCCGCGCACGAAGGGCACCAGGGCGCCCACGGCCAGGAATTTGCTGGCGACCGCCACGCCCAGGTCACCCGTGCGGGCGTCGCGGCCCACGATGGAAAAGGTCATGCGTGCCAGGGTAACGCCTGAACTACAGAAATGGGCCGGTCGGTGGGGGACCAGCGGGGGAACGGAAATGCGGTAGCCTCGGACCCGATGAACTTCGCGCAGGCCGTCACCGACCGAACCCGCCGCCTGAACACCCGCCTGTGCGTGGGCCTGGACCCCCGCCTGGACGCGTACCGGGACGCCGCGCACCTGCGCGCCCACACCCTGGACGTGCTGGAGGCGACCGCGCCGTACGCGGCGTGCGTCAAGCCGCAACTGGCGTTCTACGAGGCGCTGGGCCTGGAAGGAATGCACATTCTGGAGGACGTGTGCGCGGCCGCCCGCACCCTGGGCCTGCCGGTACTGCTGGATGCCAAACGCGGCGATATCGGCAGCACCGCGCAGGCGTACGCGCAGGGCTGGCTGACCGGACGGCACGCGGGCGCCGCCCTGACCGTCAATCCCTTCCTGGGCTTCGAGACCCTGACCCCGTTCGTGGAGACGGCCCGCGCCAGTGGCGGCGCGGTATTCGTGCTCGTGAAGACCAGCAATCCCGGACAGGCGGACCTTCAGGGGCACGGCGTCAGCGAACGCGTGGCCGACGAGATCACCCGCCTGAACGCCGCCGAGGACGGCGAGTACGCCAGCGTCGGCGCGGTCGTGGGCGCCACGCACCCGCAGGACCTCGCCGCGTTCCGCGCCCGGATGCCGCGCGCCCTGCTGCTGCTGCCGGGCCTGGGCGCGCAGGGCGCCACGGCGGCGCAACTGGCCCCCGCCTTCGATGCGGGCGGAACCGGGGCGCTGGCCAGCGCCAGCCGGGGCGTGCAGTACGCACGCGGCCTGGACGTGCCAGCCAGCGTGCAGGCCGCCCGCACCTTCCGCGACGAACTGAACGCCGCGCTGGCATAACGGGGCTGGTCGCTTCCCGCCCCGCACCAGCTACTCCACGGGGGGGTGCTTCTCGGCGGGTTGCAGGCTGAGCAGCAGGGCGGCCCCGATGACCAGGGTGGCGCCCAGCAGAGCCAGTGGCGCGGGGCGCTCGCCGAACAGTGCGGCGGCCAGCGCGGCGGCCACGACGGGTTCCAGGCTGGCGATCACGCTGGCGCGCGTGGCGTTCAGGCGGCGCAGGCCCGCGCTGTACGCCAGGTACGCCAGGTACGTGCTGAAGAACGACAGGGCGATCAGGCTGCCCCAGGCGGGCGCGGTCTTGGCACTGAACGTCACGAACGGCAGCAGGCACGCGGCGCCCACGGGCAGCGCGACGGCCAGCAGCGCGGGCGGCGCGTAGCGGTCGAAGAAGGCGCGGCCGTAGATGTAGTACAGCGAGTACGTGAATCCGGCCGTCAGGCCCAGGCCCAGCGCGGCCGGGCTGACGGTCACGCCCTGCCCGCCGCCCAGGCTGATCAGGCCGATGCCGCCCAGCGTGCCGCCGATGGCGAGGGCCTCGCGCCGGCCCAGGCGTTCGCGCCACGCCGCCCAGCCGATCAGGGCGACGAAGGCGGGCGCGGTGTACAGCAGCACGCTGGCGAGGCTCGCCCCGCCGGCCCGGACGGCCAGCTGGTAACTGCCGTAGAACACGCTGACGCCCGCCACGCCGAACGCGGCCGTGACGAGCAGGTCCCGGCCGCGTGGCAGGGGCGCGCGGATCACGGCCGTGTGCAGCGCGTACAGCCCCCCGGCCAGGGCGGCGCGCCAGAATGCGACTTCCAGCGGCGCGATCCCGGCGGCCTGCGCCTGCTTGCCCAGGATGCCCAGCAGGCCCCACAGGACGGCGGCGGTCAGGATCAGCAGCGGAGCGGGAATCCGGGCGCTCATGGGCGGGACAGGCGGCGCCACACGAACACGGTGGCGATCACGGTGACCAGCAGGCCCACGCCGCCCAGGACGATCAGGGCGATGCTGACCCAGTCTCGCGTCTCACCGACGGCGGCCAGCGTGTCGTTCGTGAAGGCCTGCGTGTCGCCGGCCGGCGCGAGCACGTCCACCGGGGTGGGGGCGTCGGCGCGGCCGGCCTGCAGGGCGTCCGGGCGGACGTCCGGGCCGGGGCGCAGCAGGCCGCTGGTGGACAGGGGCGTGTACACGCTGCTGGTCACCCAGTACCCGTACTTCCCGGCGGGCAGGTCGGTGTCGATGACCAGACTGGTTCCCTGGACTCGGACGGTCGGGGCGGGCCGGACGGTCAGGCGGCCCAGCGTGTTCGCCTCGGTCAGGGTCGCGCCGACCCCCGTGACGCGCAGGTGGTACTGCCAGCCGCCCTGACCGCGCACGCGCAGGCCGGTGTCGGCCAGGACCTGCTGGCCGCCCAGCGCGCCCTTCACGAAGATGTCGGTCACGCCGGCACTGAACCCGCCCGGCGCGTTCCAGGGGTTGCCCATCTGCCCGAAACTGACGGTAAAGCGCATGGTCTCGCCGGTGCTGTCGGCCGTGAAGGCGCGCAGGTCGAGCATCTCGGCGGTGATGGCCGGGCGGGTGGGCAGCACGTACCCGCCGTCGCCGCGCGCGTCACCGGCCGGGTCGGTCACGGTGATCTGGGCGGCCAGCAGCGGAATGGAAAGCATGGGCAACAGCACGCACGGCAGTATAGGCGGCGCTGCGGGCGCTGCGTGTGGGCCGGCCTGCGCTCTGCCGGGGCTGGCGGGCGGAGGCTACAACCGCACGAGGTCGTCGCGGTGCACGGCTTCCGGGCCGTACGTGAAGCCCAGCAGGCCCTCGATGTCACGCGAGTGCCGCCCGGCGATGCGGGTCAGGTCGGCCGCGTCGTAGCGGGTCAGGCCGCGCGCGATCTCGTGGCCGCCGGGGTCGATCAGGCGGATGGTGTGCCCCCGGCGGAACGTGCCCTCGACCTGCGTGATCCCGGCGGGCAGCAGGCTCCCGCCGCGTTCGCGGACGGCGCTGGCGGCCCCGGCGTCCAGCAGGACGCGCCCGGCGGCGATCTCGGCCAGGATCCAGCGTTTGCGGGCTTCCAGGCGGGTCCCGGCGGCCAGGAAGCGCGTACCGAGGGCCTCGCCGCCCACGATGCGGACCAGGGCGTCCGGGGCGTCGCCGGGCGCGATCACGACGGGCGTTCCGGCGCGGGTGGCGATCTCGGCTGCCTGGATCTTGGTGTGCATGCCGCCCGTGCCCCGGTGCGATCCGGCCCCACCGGCACGCGCCCAGACTTCCGGCGTGACGCGCTCCACGACCGGGATCAGCGTGGCCGTGGGGTCGCTGCGCGGGTCGGAGGTGTACAGGCCGGGCGCGTCGGTCAGGATGACCAGCAGGTCCGCCTCGGTCAGGTTCGCCACGAACGCCGAGAGGGTGTCGTTGTCCCCGACCTTGATCTGTTCGAGGGCCACGGCGTCGTTCTCGTTGATGATCGGCATGACCCCGCGCGCCAGGCAGGCGTCCAGGGTGGTGCGGGCGTTCAGGTAGCGGGTGCGGTCCCGGAAGTCGTCGGCGGTCAGCAGCACCTGCGCGACCGGCAGACCATACAGGTCGGCCAGTTGCGCGTACATGTGCATCAGGCGGCCCTGGCCGACGGCGGCCAGCAGCTGTTTCTCTGCCAGGGTGCGGTCGCGCGGCGGGAAGCCCAGTGCCTCCCAGCCGGCCAGGACGGCGCCGCTGGTGACCAGGACGGCCTCGTGCCCGGCGGCGCGCACGGCAGACAGGCCGCGCATCAGGTCCACCAGACGGGGGCGGTGCAGGCGGTCCGTGCCGCCGGTCAGGACACTGGTGCCGAGTTTCAGGACTACGCGCATACCAGCGCAGGATACGCGCCGCGCCGGGCGGTCCCGCACGTACACAGGCAGACAGGGGCGCGCCGGCAGCGCGGGGCAGGATGGGCCGTCAGGTTCCGGTCAGAGTGGGCGCGCTATCACAGGTGAAGTGTTCACGTTTCACTTTCCGTTTCTGGAATTCACGGAGTTCAGGTGCCGCCGCGCCCTGCTGCCGTGCCTGCTGCTGGGTGGGGTGGCGCAGGCCGCCGCGCCGGACCCGCTGGGGCCGCTGGAGGGCGTGCGGCAGTTCATGGCGACCTTCACGCCCGACCCGGCCGAGCGGTCCCTGCTGGCCTACGCCCGCCGCGAACGGCTGGACTGGGCGGCCACGCAGAACCTGTTCGCGGCGCAGGTTCACGACGCCCCGAACCACTACCTGGAGTGGCGGGGACACAGCGGGCTCGATCCGGCCGGGCAGACCTTCACGGTCGTGCGGGCCGCGACGTTCCTGCGCTCCGGTCAGGCGCTGCTGGTCCTGACCCGCGAGTGGTGCGCGGCCGGCCGCTGCGAGTCCCGCACGACCTTCGCGTGGCAGGGGCCGGGCGGCTGGAAGTCCGTGCCGGAGGGCAGCGTCATTCCGCTGATCCGCGACGCCGATTTCGCGGCGGGGTCCGTCCCGGCCTGCCTGCGGGGCGTGACGCTGGGCGTGCAGTACGTCCCGGCCCGCCAGGGCACGGCGCTGCATGCCCTGCCGCTCGTCCCGGCCGCCGCGCAGCAGCGGTGCGAGTCGGCCGGCGTGAACATGACGACCGCCACGCGGCCCCTGCGCCTGAACTGGACACCCAGCGTCGGGAAGTTCCGCCGGTAGACAGAAACACGCCTGGACAGAAACACGCCGCGCGATCGCCCCTGGGGGCAGTCGCGCGGCGTTCTGCCGGGGTGAGGGTCAGCTGTCGGCGGCGGCCAGGCGGTCCACGACGGCGCGCAGCACCAGTTCGAACTCGCTCTGGAAGGTCCACTGGGCGTCCTGCCGGGGCTCCCCGGTGTTGGGGTCCAGGCCGGGCAGGGACTCGCTGAACTGCTGCCAGCCGATGGCGACCGCGTACAGGTGCCGCAGGATGCGCAGCGTGGTGGCGGGCGAGTACGGCATGTGCTCGACCAGTCGGCCCAGCTGGGCGTCCAGGTCGCGGCGGAATTCGGTGGCGAGTTCCGGGCGCACGTTGCGTTCCAGCACGGTGCCCAGCAGCACCAGCAGGCGGCGCAGGGGCGTCAGGGTCTCGCTGGAGTCCAGCAGGGCGTCGCTGACCTCGGTGGGCGTGCGGGGCCGGCGCTCCTGCAACAGCTCGGCGGTGCGGGTGATCCAGGCGTGCAGGTGCTCGCTGAGCAGTGCCAGGAACAGTTCTTCCTTGGTGTCGAAGTACAGGTACAGGGTGCCCTTGGCAAGGCGGGCCTCGCGGGCCACCTGATTCATGCTGAGGTCGGCGTAGGTCGTGGTGGTCCAGAGGCGCTCGGCGGCGCGGAGGATGTCGTCGCGGCGACGGTTCTTTTCTTCGGCGCTGCGGGCGCGGGCGGGGCGGGGCGTGTCGGTGACCATCTGTTCAGAAGATAGGGGTGCGCGGCGCGCGCCGCTGTGAAGGTCTTCACGTACCCCCCCCCAGGGGATTAACGCCAGCACACGTGAAACCATTTCACGCCGAACGGAAAGCAGACCCGACACGTCCACACGCGCTGCCGCCCAGTCCGGCGGAACTCGGTATGCTGTGCCGGAACGAGCCCGCCCCCGCCGCCGGGGGCCGCCCCCGACCGCCCCTACCCCCCCCGCTCCCGACCCAGACTGGACACCCCCATGACCACACCGGACCCCACCCCCACCGAAACTGCGCTTCCCAGCGGCCCCCTGACCGGCAAGGCCCTGGCCGATCAGGTCACGCGCGGCGTGAAAGCCGACCTGCGCGCCTGGAACTTCCGCCCGCACCTCGTCAGCGTGCTCGCCAGCGGCGACCCGGCCTCCCGCGTGTACGTGGACAGCAAGGCACGCCGCGCCGAACGCCTCGGCGTGCAGTTCACCGCCCGCGACCTGGGCGACACCCTGACCGACGCCGCCCTGCACGCCGCCCTCGACGAACTCTCCGCCGACCCCGGCGTGCACGGCATCATGCTCGAACTGCCGCTCGCACCCGGCCTGGACGCCGACGCCGCCCTGCTGCGACTCGCGCCCCGCAAGGACGTCGAGGGCCTCAGCCCCGCCAACCTCGCCCTGATCGCCGCCGGACGTGAAACCGAGGCGCTGCTGCCACCCACCCCACGCTCTGTCCGCTTCCTGCTGCGCGCCGCCCTCGGCGACGACCTGCGCGGCCTGAACATCGCCGTGATCGGCCCCGGACGCACCGTGGGCCGCCCCCTGACCTTCATGCTGAACAACCGGGGCGCGACCGTCACCCTCTGCAACGAACACACCCGCGACCTGCGCCGCGTGCTGGCCCCCATGGACGCCATCGTGGTCGCCGTGGGCCGCGCCGCACTGCTGCGCCCGGACCACGTGCAACCGCACCACGTCGTCATCGACGCCGGGATCAACGTGCAGCCCGGCGGCGTGGTCGGCGACGCCACCCCGGAACTGCCGGTCCGCGCGCAGACCCCCGTCCCCGGGGGGGTCGGCCCGCTCACCAGCGCCCTGATGTACCAGAACCTCGTGCGCGCCGTGAAACTCCAGCGCGGCGAGCCCGTCGAGTGAACTGAGCCTGCCCGGATAACGGAGAGCCCCGCATCAGAGCAGCGTCTGATGCGGGGCTCTCGGTGGGGTGCAGTCGCTCAGTCCGAAGCGGCCGGAGCGGTCACGTTGGACCTCGCGGGTTCCGCGTGCCGTTCCGGAAGCTCCAGCGTGGCGTCGTCATGCCGGACGCTCTTGTACCAGCCCCGGCGTCCGGTGAAGTGGTTGAAGTACGCTTTCGGCAGGCTGGACAGCAGCGCGAACGAGTAGACGGGCAGGCTGACCATGGCAAATGGCAGGTAGCGGAGTGGCAGCCGCCGCTCGCGGATGTACCGCAGCACCCAGTTCAGCTGCATGATCAGCGGCAGCACGGTCAGGAGCAGCCCGACCTCGGGCGTGATCGTCAGTCCCTGTCCTCCGAAGACCCGGCGCAGCCCCTGGCTGGCGAAACTGATGATCAGCAGCAGGTTCAACCAGGGTCCCAGGATGAAGTAACTGAAGTCCAAGCGCGTGATCCAGCTGGCGCGGGTTCGCCACAGTCTGCGGAGGTACGGCAGGCACTCCATGGCTCCCTGCGTCCAGCGGACCCGCTGCCGGATGAACCCGGAGAGTTCCACCATGCCCTGCTGGCTGATGTGCGTGGGCAGGTAGGCGATCCGGTGTTCTGGCGAATGCAGGCGAATCTCGACGGCGCTCGCGAAATCCTCCAGCAGCACTTCGGGCCAGGGATCGGTGCCGGCGTCCAGTTGCTGCGCCACGTAACTGACGCGCATGCACTGGCCGTTGCCGGTCAGGGACGCCGTTCCGCCGCGCACCCGGTAGCGCTGGATATGGCCCGTGATGAACGCTTCGAGATCCTGCTGGAACAGCAGCATCCGTGAGACCAGGCCGGCCGGTCCCGGCCGCGCACCGGTCTGCCGGAAGCGCATCCAGCCCTGCGCGGCCATGACGTTCGGGTCGGCGAACGCCCCCCAGACCTGCCCCGCGAAGTCCTCCTGAACGCGGCCGTCGGCGTCGAGCACCACGATGACCTGCTGGTCGGGGCAGTCACCGAAGAACCCGTCGCGCAGCAATCCGCGCACGGCCCAGTTCATGGCGCGGCCCTTGTTCTGGCGGGCTTCCGGGTGCTGCCGTTGCAGCAGCGTGATGGCCGGGTCGCCCTGAGCCGCCCGCAGGACGATCTGGGCCGTCTGATCGTCACTCGCGTCGTCGATGACGACGATCCGGGCACTCGGCACCGTGCGGCGCAGGTTTTCCAGGGTCGCTCCGATCACCTGGGCCTCGTTCAGCGCCGGAATCAGGAAGTTCAGCTGCGCTCCGCTGCTCTCGACCCGCACGCGGGGTTTTCTCTGCAGGGCCGCCGCCGTTTGCTGCACGATGTACAGGCAGAACAGCAGCAGGCCGATCACGTCGATGATTTTCAGTACTTCTGTCAAGTCTCACTCCTGTAAGACGGCAGGCTGCCGTTGCAACTCTGCAACTATGCCTGATTTCCGCTCAGAAGTCCTACTGACCTGATGAGGTACCGGGGGTCATCTGTGAGCAGCAGCCGGCGCTGGCCTCATACGGACTCCGATTGAATGGGCTGTAAAGCCCGCTGGGTCCGAGCGAAGCGAGTGGGAGAGAAACGGGTTCCGGACATGGAGCCGGCAATCCGGTGAAGGTCCGGATTGTCGGCGAAACAAACGGAATCCGTATCACGTCCTCTTCAGGCGCTCAGGAAGGCGCTGACCAGGGTGGGCAGGGGGCCGGGGTCCATCAGGAAGGCGTCGTGGCCGTGAATGGAGTCCAGTTCGTGGTAGTGGGCGCGGGGTAGCAGGGCCGCGCCGGCCCGAACCTCGGTGGGGGGGTACAGGACGTCGCTGCGGATCCCGACGACCAGGGTGGGCGTCTGGATGGTGCGCAGTTCCTGGTCGGTGGGCTGGAAGGCGTCCATGGCGCCGGTCAGGGCCACGTAGCTGCGTTCGCAGAAGCGCGCCTGGAGCTTCTCACCGTGGTGGTGCAGGTAACTGGTGATGGCGGGCACGCCGGGCACGCGCTGGCCGGTCTGCGTGACGGCGAAACTCTCGGGGCTGCGGTACGAGAGCATGGCGATCTGCCGCGCGACCTTCAGGCCTTCCCCGCCGGGTGCGGCGCGGATGGCGCTTCGGGCAGCGGTGTTCAGGCCGATCGCCCACGGTGAGTGGCGCGCCGGGGCGCCGATGATCACGGCGCGTTCCACGAGGTCCGGGCATTCGAGCAGCCAGGCGTAGGCGAGCATGCCGCCCATGCTGGCGCCCACGATCCGCACGCGGTTCACGCCCAGGTGTTCGAGCAGGGCGCGGCCGGTGCGGGCCATGTCGCGCAGGGTCAGGGGCGCGTCGGCGCCGGCCACGCGGGGCAGGTCGGCGGGGCCGGTCGTGCCGGCGCAACCGCCCAGCACGTTCGCGCAGATCACGTAGTCGCGCGTGGGGTCCAGCGGGCGGCCCTCGCCCAGGAAGTCCGGCCACCACTCGTGCACGGCACTCGTGCCGGTCAGGGCGTGCAGGACGAGGGTGGCGGTGGGTTGCGGCGTGCCGTACGTGTGGTACGTGACGGTCACGTCGTTCACGGGCTGTCCGCAGTCGAGCAGCAGGGGCGCGTGCCGGAACAGACGGGCGGTCTGCGCGGCAGGCGTCTGGGCGGTGGGGGTCAGGTCAGGCTGGCCCGCCTGACATCGGTCCGTGGCGGCCGTCCCGTCATCCGCCTCGGTGCTCGCGGGGGGCGGGAGGTGGACCTGGGCCGGGTGCGTCTGGGCGGTCACTGCACCACTCCGGGTTGCGCCACTCCTGGTTGTACGGCTTCCGGCTGGACGGCTTCCGCTTCGGTCAGCGCGGCGGCCAGCGCCTGCGCGAAGTCGTCGCGGATGTCGTCGATGTGTTCGATGCCAACCGACACACGCACCAGTCCCGGTGTGACGCCCGCCGCCGCCTGCGCCTCGGCGCTCAGCTGGCTGTGGGTGGTGCTGGCCGGGTGGATGACCAGCGTGCGGGTATCCCCGACGTTCGCCACGTGCTGCGCGAGGTTCACGGCGCGGATGAACGCCTCGCCCGCCGCGCGCCCGCCGCGCAGTTCGAAGGTCAGGACCGCGCCCGCCCCGCGCGGCAGGTAGTGCTGCGCGCGGTCGTAGTGCGGGTGATTACTCAGGCCGGGGTACGTGACGCGCGCCACGTCCGGGTGGGCCGCCAGCCACGACGCGAGCGCCAGGGTGTTCTGCGCGTGCCGCTCGGCGCGCAGGCTCAGGGTTTCCAGGCCCTGAATGAACTGCCACGCCTGCTGCGGAGCCAGGGTGGGGCCCAGGTCGCGCAGGCCCTCGGTGCGGGCGCGGGTGATGAACGCCACGTTCGGCAGGCCCAGCGCGTTACCCTCCCCGAACGTCTCCCAGAAGTTCAGGCCGTGGTAGCTGGGGCTGGCCTCGGTCATCAGGGGGTAACGGCCGTTGCCCCAGTCGAAGGTGCCGCCGTCCACGATCACGCCGCCGATGCCGTTGCCGTGCCCGCCGATCCACTTGCTGGCCGAGTGCAGCACCACGTCCGCGCCGTGCCGCAGCGGCTGGCAGTAGTACCCGCCCGCGCCGAAGGTGTTGTCCACGAACACCGCGACGCCCTGGGCGTGCGCGGCGGCCGCGATCGCCTCGAAATCCGGGATGTTCAGCGCCGGGTTCCCGATGGTTTCCAGGTACACGGCGCGGGTGCGGTCGTCGATCAGGGCCGTGAATTCCTCCGGGCGTTCCTCGCGGCTGGTGAAGCGCACCTCGATGCCCAGCCGTTTCAGGGTCACGCGGAACTGGTTGACGGTCCCGCCGTACAGGTTCGGGCTGGACACGATGTTGTCCCCGGCCTGCGCGACGTTCGTGATCGCCAGGAACTGCGCGGCGTGCCCACTGGCGACCGCCAGCGCGCCCACGCCGCCCTCCAGCGCCGCGACCCGCGCCTCGAACACGGCGTTCGTGGGGTTCATGATGCGGCTGTAGATGTTCCCGAACGCCCGCAGGCCGAACAGGTCGGCGGCGTGCTCGGGGGACTGGAACACGTAACTGTTCGTGGCGTAGATGGGCGTCTGCTGCGCCCCGGTGGTCGGGTCGGGCTGCTGACCGGCGTGAACCTGCAACGTTTCGAATTTGTGCGCCATGACGTGCGCCTCCTCGGTGGGGACCGTGGGACGCCGCCTGGAATCAGGACAGCGCCCCTGCTCGTAGGGATCGAGAAGGGGCGCTGATGGGTATCAACCGCGTGACCTTCCCTCTTGGTCCCTCCCGGCGGTCATCGTTGACCCGCGGCGGGTGGGCTGGCCTTGGCACCGTGACGCGATGAGGTCCGGTTGCCGCGCCGTCTACGAGCCAGTTCTCTCGGGCGCTCTGAAGTGGGTCGCTCCACGCAGGAGCTACCGCGCAGCCTAGCGTCCCGGCCCGCCCAGGGTCAAGGGCGTGGAGACTGGGAGCGCGGGGTAAAAGCGGCAGGCCGCTGTGTGGTTTGTGGGTCAGCCGGGCTGCGCGGCGCAGTCCGGGCACTGGCCGTACAGCGTGACCTCGTGGGCGCGCACGATGAATCCGCCGGGGTAGACGGTGCCGCTGGGCAGCGCGACCGGGCAGGTGTGCAGCGTGAAGACGCGGCCGCAGTCCTGGCAGGAGAAGTGGTGGTGGTGGCCCTGGCCGCTGGCCTCGTAGAGGGTCTCGCCGTCGAGCGTAACGGGGTGGATGCGGCCCTGCTCGGTCAGGAGTTTCAGGGTGCGGTACACGGTGGCGATGCCCAGGCCCGGCAGGTCGCTCCGCGCGCGGTCGAGCACGTCGGCAACGGCCAGTGGTCCCTGGGCGGCCTGCATGATGCGGGTGATCACATCGCGCTGGCGGGTGCTGCGGGTGGCGGTCATGGCCGCAGGCTAGCACTCCTGATCGGGGCGTATCAAAAAGCAGCCCACCTTTGACGGGTGGACTGCTGGCAGGGACAGGCGGTCAGCGGCGGTTGGGGTTGCCCATCTCGTCGGGCGCGATGGGGCTGCCCACCGCCTTGGCGTCCACGTGGCTGGCCGGGGCGGGTTTCACGCCGGGGTGCGCGGGGGTCGGGGCGGGCGGGACGCTGCCCTCGGCCGGGGCCTGCTGGGCGTAACTCTGCACGGGGCTCTGCGCGGTCGTCTGGGCGGCGGTCGTCTGGGCGGCAGGCGTCTTGACGAAGCTGGCGGTGCCGCCGGTCGCCGTCGGACGCGCGGCCGGGGTGCGGCCGGTCTGGGCGGTGGCGCGGGCTGCCGTGCCGGCCGGCTGTCCGGATTTCTCCAGCAGGTTGTCTGCCAGCTGTTCCAGGCGCGGCGTGACCACGCGGTCCATCACGGTCTTGACGGCCAGCGTGCCGAGCGTGGCGACGAGGGCGCCGCCCACGCCGCCGCCCTTGCCGGACTTCTGGGCCTTGATCAGGGCCTTCTGGTGCTTGGCGGGGCTGGCGGCGTCCACGTAGATCTTCTTGCTGCGCTTGAACTGGCGGCCCACGACCATGCCGATCACGGCGCCCACGGCGGACGCGCCGCCCAGCATCTTCAGGGGGTCTTTCTGCAGGTTGACCTGCAGGCTGGCCTGCTGGGTCAGGGCGTCCACGCTGTTCTTGAGGCGTTCGCGGGCTTCCTCGCGTTCCGTCAGGTACTCGGCCATCAGGACTGTCCTCCTTTTTTCATGTCGTCCCGGAAGGTCGGGGCGGTGCTGACGGGAATGCCGGGGGCGTCCTTGAGCACGACGGGTTCCTGCAGGTTGGGGTCGTGGGCGTGGTGCTCGTCGCCGCGGTGGCCCTTGCCGACCTCGCTGCCGTCGATCTGCTTGTTCAGGCCGCTGCCGTAGTTGGCGGGTTCACCGCCGGGTTTGCTCTCGTACACGGGAACGGTGGTCTCGCCGCCCTCGATGCGGACGGTGGCGGTGCCGCCGCCCTCGCGGGTCACGCGGTTCTCGCCGGCGGCGTACTGGCCGGCGTCACGGCCGATCTCGACGCGGGGGCCGCTGGAGTTGTGGGCGTCGCGTTCGGTGTTGCTGCCGGTGGCGGGGCGGGAGGCGGCGCTGCCCACAGGCCGGGTGTCGGTCTGTTCGGCGCGGTCACCCAGGTCGTCGGGGCGGCGGTAGCGGGGTTCATCCATGCGGACCTCTGCACCCAGTTTGCGGATGCCGATGAAGATCAGCGCGCCGGTCACAGCGAAGCTGAGCAGGGCGATGATCAGCGCGGCGGCCCAGGCGCCCAGGCCCAGGCGCATCAGACCGTAGAACACGGCCAGGATGATGAACACCAGTCCCAGGATCAGCGGGCCGGTCGCGGCCAGCAGCAGCACCGCGCCGATGCCCTTGGCCTTGGCGATCTGGCCGGCCTTGCGGGCGACGGCGTTGATCTCGGATTTCACGAGGGTCAGGCCGGCGTCGAAGACGTCCACCAGCGCTCCTCCCATACTCTTGCGTTCTTCCATGCGTTCCTCCGGGGACCCTCACGAAACCGTGAACGGCGGGTCTCAATGTTCATCAGCATAATGAACCCTGTGCCGCCTTCTGCCCAGAGCCAAGAAAATCTGAATCCCGAGCCGGCCCTGAGTGCCGCGCAGCGGAGCAACCTCTTTCCCCTGACGGCCGCCGGGTATGCGTGGTGGCGTGAGCGGTCCCTGCGGGCGCTGGGCGCGGATTTCACGCTGGAACGAGAGGCGGCGCTGTTCCGGGCGCTGTGCCGCCCGCAGGCGGGTCAGGACTGGCTGGACGTGGGCACCAGCGCCGGCTTCTACGCGGGTGTGCTGGCCCGCGCGGACTGCCGGGTGCTGGCCGTGGACCTGAGCGCCCCGATGCTGCGTGAGGGAGCGCGGCGCGAGCCTGACGCCCGAATCGACTGGGCGCAGCTGAACATGGAACGCAGCGACCTGCCGCCTGCGGCGTTCGATGGGGTGACGGTCGGCGCGACCCTGAACGAGACGCGCGGCCCGGCGGCGCTGCTGGCCGAGTGCGCGCGGGTACTGCGGCCCGGCGGTCAGCTGTGGCTGATGTACCTGCGCCGCACCGGCGGGCCACTGCAATCGCTGTTCGAGCGGCCGGCGGCGGGCGGCCTGAACTTCCCGGACCCCGCGTGGGTGGCGCGGCACCTGCCGGGCCTGACCCGCACGGACGGCCTGGGCGTGGGCGCCGTGCAGTTCGAGCGGTACGTGCGGGACGGGCGCCCTGACGACGGCGCGCGGGAAACTCTGTAAGAATGCGTGACGTTTCCCCCCTACGCGCCCCCTACACTCGGTGGAAAGGAACCCAACCGTGACTGACGTGACCTTCCCTCCCCCATCCAAGAGCGCCCTGGCGCAGGCCGTGGCGCACTGCCAGGACATGACGCGGGAGCACAGCAAGACCTTCTACCTGGGCTCGCGGTTCTTCCCGGCGCAGCAGCGTCAGGCCGTGTGGGCCGTGTACGCCGCCTGCCGCGATGGGGACGATATCGTCGACGAGCGCAGCGGCGAGGCGGCCCGCGCCGGACTGGACGACTGGTGGGCGCGCACGCAGGCGGCCTTCGAGGGCCGGCCCGGCCCGCACCCCATCGACACGGCGCTGTCGTGGGCGGCCCGCACCTACTCGATTCCGCTGTCGGCCTTTGCCGAGCTGCACGACGGGCTGCGCATGGACCTCGCCGGGCACGAGTACCGGACCATGGACGACCTGATGCTGTACTGCCGGCGCGTGGCGGGCGTGGTGGGGTTCATGATCGCGCCGGTCAGCGGGTACAGCGGCGGCGAACGCACCCTGCACGCCGCGCTGATGCTGGGACAGGCCATGCAACTGACGAACATCCTGCGGGACGTGGGCGAGGACCTGAGGCGCGGCCGCGTGTACCTGCCGCAGACGCTGCTGACCGAGTACGGCGTGACCCTGGGCGACCTGGAACGCGGGGTGGTCACGCCCGAGTACCGCGCCCTCATGGAGCACCTCTCGGGGCTGGCGCGCGACTGGTACGTGCAGGGCCGCGCCGGGATTCCCTGCCTGCACGGCAGCGCGCGGCTGGCCGTGGCGACCGCCGCGCGCGCCTACGAGGGCATCCTGGACGATCTGGCCCGCAACGACTTCGATAACTTCGGCCGGCGGGCGCACGTGAGCGGCACCCGCAAACTGATGATGCTGCCGCAGGCGTGGTGGGAACTGCGGTCCGCGCCCACCCCGGCCGGCTGAGTCCCGCTCCGCTTTTCTTTCTGTTCCCTGGCCCGCCGCCCCGGCCCGCCTGCTGCTCCCCTTCCCTGTTCACGCCGCCCTGCGCGGCGGAGGTTCCTGCATGACTGCTTCTGACACCCCTGCTCTTTCCGCTTCCAAACGCAAGACCGCGCTGATCATCGGGTCCGGCATCGGCGGCCTGAGTCTCGGCATTCGCCTGCAATCGCTGGGCTTCGACACGACCATCCTCGAACGCCTGGACAAGGCGGGCGGACGCGCGTACCAGAAACGCACCGAGGACGGGTACGTGTTCGACATGGGGCCGACCGTGATCACGGTGCCGCACTTCATCGAGGAACTGTTCGCGCTGGAACGCGACGCCGGGATGCTGGCCGGGGCGGATTACCCTCCGGCGGTGCTGGCCCCGGACGCCCGCGTGCGCGAGGGAGAGAGCGGCGGCCCGCGCACCCGCGAGTACGTGAAGCTCGTGCCGATCCTGCCGTTCTACCGCATCTACTTCGATGACGGCACCTTCTTCGACTACGACGGCGACCCGGTCAGCACCCGCCGCCAGATCGGCGAACTGGCCCCCGAGGACCTCGCCGGGTACGAGCGTTTTCATGACGACGCCCGCGCCATCTTCGAGCGCGGCTTCCTGGAACTGGGGTACACGCACTTCGGGGACGTGGCGACCATGCTGAAGGTCGTGCCGGACCTGATGCGCCTGGACGCCGTGCGCACCCTGTTCAGCTTCACCGGCAAGTACTTCAGTAATCCCAAGATGCAGCAGGTGTTCTCGTTCGAGACGCTGCTGGTGGGCGGCAACCCCCTGAGCGTGCCCGCCATCTACGCCATGATCCATTTTGTAGAGAAGACCTGGGGCATCCACTACGCCATGGGTGGCACGGGCGCGCTGGTGCAGGGCTTCGTTCGCAAGTTCGAGGAACTCGGGGGGCGCATCGAGTACGGGCAGGGCGTGCAGGAAATCCTGGTCACGGATGACCGGGGCCGCCCGGTCCGGCACCCGCTGGGGCGGCGCGTGGCGCGCGGCGTGCGGCTGGAGAGCGGGCAGGAACGCCATGCGGACATCGTGGTCAGTAACGGCGACTGGGCGAACACGTACCTCAAGCGCCTGCCGGCCGCCGCGCGCCTCGTGAACAGCGACGTGCGCGTGAAGGCCGCCCGCCAGAGCATGAGTCTGCTGGTCATCTACTTCGGGTTCCGCAAGACCGACACGGACCTGAAGTTGCGTCACCACAACATCATCCTGGGGCCGCGCTACCAGGAACTGCTGACCGAGATCTTCGGGAAGAAGGTACTGGGCCGCGACTTCAGCCAGTACCTGCACGTCCCCACCCTGACCGACCCCAGCCTCGCGCCGGAAGGGCACCACGCGGCGTACACGCTGGTGCCGGTGCCGCACAACGCCAGCGGCCTGGACTGGGCGGTGGAAGGCCCGAAACTGGTGGAGCGCGTGTACGCCTTCCTGGAGGAACGCGGGTACATCCCGGACCTGCGCGCCCGACTGACGCACAGCGAGTTCATCACGCCCGACTACTTTGAAGGCACGCTGGACAGCTACCTGGGCAACGCCTTCGGCCCCGAGCCGACGCTGATCCAGAGTGCGTTCTTCCGCCCGCACAACCGCAGCGAGGACGTGGGCAACCTCTACATGGTCGGCGCGGGCGCGCAACCGGGCGGCGGGACGCCCAGCGTCATGATGAGCGCCAAGATGACCGCCCGACTGATCGCAGAGGACTTCGGGATTCACCCCAGCATCCGTGACGGCGTGCCTGCCACGCAGGACACTGCCACCGCGGAGAGCGCCGCCGACTGATCCGGCACACGACGGAGGAGAGGGGCCGCCACCTGAACCGGTGTGGCGGCCCCTCTCCTCTGCTTTCTTGTACGGGTTCCGTCTGTTGCGTTGACAGATCGGAACACCACCGATCCGCCAACTCCACGCCCGGAACCCGCTTGACTCCCTCTCGCATCCGCTCGGGTTGAACGGTTCTGGCAAACCATTCAACCGGAGTCCGTATCAGCGGGGGTACATGGCGTTGACGGTGCTCCTGTCGGTCGTCGAGAAGCCGTTGCGCTGGCCCATGCGGTTCAGGTCCACGCTGGAGCTCAGGGGCTGGATGGCGATCTTGCCGTCGAAGAAGGCGGGGTAGTGCATGATCGAGTCGAAGTCGTACGCGCCGTAGCCGGCGCTGCCGCTGCGGATCTGGTACTGGCTCTGCCAGTCGGCGGGAATGTTCGCCCAGACGATCTGCACGTGCTTGTCGCGGTCCGGGCGGGTCTGCTCGTGGAACAGGCCCATGGCGTGCCCGAACTCGTGGATGATCGTGCCGGTCGTGCAGCGGTCGGCGAGGGTGATGGTCTGCTTGCCGCCCACCATGCCCAGGCTGGAGGCGCAGCTGGTGCCGGTGTTGTACGTGATTTCCACGTAGTTGCGCTGGGTGGTGCTGGTGCGGGGCGTGACGACCACGTTGGTGGTCGAGCGGATGGTGGACGCGGCGGCGGCCACGCGGTCCCGGATGGCCTGCGGGACGTTCGCGGCGAAGGTGTACGGGATGGTGCGGCCCGTCCAGCGGTAGCGGGTGTCCACGACGTAGGTGCCCTGCGGCGTGACGCTGCTCAGGTCCGCGAGGATGATGTCGTCCTCGAGCATCAGGTAGCCGTCCTGCTCGAAGCCCGTGACCTGCTGGCGGGTGCCGTCGGGGAGGATCAGCGTGGCGGGCCGGGTGTTCGGAGCCGTGCGGGCGGACGGGCCGTCCTGCTGCGGGGAGGGCTGGGACGTGGAGCAGGCGGCGAGCAGCAGGGACAGCAGCAGAACAGGTGTGACTTTACGCATGGCAGGGCACCTCGGTTGTGGGATGCCCAGAGATTAGAGGAAAATTAGAGCCGTGTCCAGTCGCCCGGTCAGCGGCAACGCGACAGGCACCGGCCCTCAGGAATCAGCTGATGTGGGCGCGCAGCCAGTCCACGATCCGCGCTCGCACCCGTTCACGCGGCTCGTCGTTCAGAAGTTCGTGGTAGCCGCCGTCCTCGACGTGCAGCTCGCGGTCACCCGAGGCGATGGCCTGCATGAAGCGCTGGCTGCCGCGCGGGTCGGTCAGACGGTCGGCGGTGCCGTGCACGACCAGCGTGGGCAGCGTCCAGCGGGCGTACAGCGGCCACAGCGACGCGCTGAGCGACAGCATGCTCGCGCCGGTCAGGGCCGGGACCTTCCCGTGGTACATGCGCGGGTCGGCCTCGTACGCGGCGACCTCCTCGGGCAGGCGCGACAGGCCGCCGGTGCCCAGGTCGGTGGTGGGCAGGCCCGGCGCGAGGCGCGCGATGAACGGGGCGAGCCGTTTCACCAGCGCGGGTTCGTTCTCGCCGACCAGCAGGGCCGGACTGGACAGGATCACGCCGCTGATCCCGCGTGGGTCGCGGGCGGCGCTGGCGGCCGTGACGAGCCCGCCCATGGAGTGCCCCAGCAGGAACAGCGGGCGGGGGTCGGCGCGCAGGGCCTCACGCGCCGCGAAGTGGTCCTGCACCAGATCGCGGACGTCCACCACGGCCCGCGCGCCCCCGGACGCGCCGTGTCCGCGCTGGTCGGCGGCGTACACCGTGAACCCTGCGGCGACCAGCGTGGGAATCAGGGCGTGGTAGCGGTCCACGTACCGCGCGGCGTACTCCCCGAAGCCGTGGGTGAGCAGCACGTTCCCGCGCGGGGTCTGCGCGTGCCACACGTAACCTCTTACGGGAGCGCCGGGCGCCGTCCAGTCCTGACTTTGCATGGCCCGAGTGTAGGGCAAGCGGCGCTGATCCGGACGCAGCGCTGCATCCAGATCAGCGCTGCGTCCGGATCAGCGCAGTGCCCGGATCAGTTCGCGCTCGACGAGTTGCGCGGCGATCGGTCCACGGATGCGGCGGAACAGGTGGTAGTCGAAGAAGTACACCTGTCCGGCCTGACTGGCGCGCAGGCGGCTGGTGATGGCCCCTGCGTTCCACTCGGCGCGGGCGCGGGTGGGCGTGCTGGTCCCGGCGGCCAGGACGATCACGGCGTCCGGGTTGATGGCGGCCAGCCCTTCCACGCTGACCACGGCGTCCTTCTTCTCGCCGTCGATGACGTTCAGGCCGGCGTCGCGCAGCAGGCCGCCGGTCCAGTCGTCGCTGCCGCTGATGGTGAAGGTGTTGCGGGCGTCGCCGCCGGTCGTCCAGACGACCAGCACGCGTTTCCTGCCGAACGCGGTCAGCTGCGCGCGGGTACTCTGCACGCCTTTGTTGTAGGTGTTCAGGGCGCTGCGGTACGCGGCCTCGCGGTTCAGGGCGCGGGCCAGGGTGGGCAGGGTCTTCTGCCACGCGTTACGGTCGATGCCGTCCAGCAGCAGGGTGGGCGCGATCCGGCTGAGCTGCGGGTACACGGGCGAGGCGTAGGTTTCACCGACGATCAGGTCCGGGCGCAGGGACGTCAGGATTTCGAGGTTCGGGTTGAAGCGGTCCCCGACGTTCACGGGCGCGCTGGTCACGCGACTGCCCAGGTACTTGATGTCGCGGATGGGCGAACCGAAGGCCGGGGTTTTCAGGAACGTGGAGGCCTCGCCGTAGCCGACGGGCTGCACGCCGATGGACAGCAGCAGGTCCAGCGCGTGCGGCCCGAGTGCGACGACGCGCAGGGGCTGGCGGGGGATGGTGGTCGTTCCGGCGCTGTGCGTGACGGTCTGGGGGTAGGTGGCGGCGCTGGCGGCCAGGGCGGCGCTGCCCAGGACAGCGGTCAGGGTCAGGAGGGTGCTTCGTTTCGGCATGGGTGTCCTTGTGCGCCGGGGTCCGTGGGAGGCCGCCGCGCTGGTGTCGAGGATTCTGCCAGACTTAAATCCGAGTTGCAAGGTCAGGATTAGATTGGGGGAAAGCGCAACCATGAAGTTCCGCTCAACCGCACCCACGGCATCCCCACCGCCTGACCGCGCAGACTGAACCGCATGGCAGACATCGCACGTAAGGCAACGGCCCACTGGGAAGGCGACCTCAAGCACGGCAAGGGCACCGTGAGCACCGAGAGTGGCGTGCTGGACGGCGCGCAGTACTCGTTCGGCACCCGCTTCGAGAACGGCAAGGGCACCAACCCCGAAGAACTGCTGGCCAGCGCCCACGCCGGGTGCTTCACCATGCAGCTCTCGGCACTGCTCGCCAACCACGGCCACACGGTCGAATCCCTCGACACCCAGGCCACCTGCGAGATGGTCAAGGACGGCGCCGGCTTCAAGGTCAGCGCCATGAAACTCGTGGTGCGCGGCAAGGTGACCGGCAGCGATCAGGCGGACTTCGAGGAACACGTGAAGCAGGCGGCCGACATGTGCCCCATGAGTCAGGTCATGAAAGGCAACGTGGAGATCACCCACGAAGCCATCCTGGAATAAGGTTCCGGGTTCTGCGGCGCCCCCGATCACCAGGGGCGCCGTTTTCCATGGCGGCAGGCCAGTCTGCGCATGTGCGCCCGGCCCGCGTGTGACAGGCTGGCGCGCATGAGTCATCTGTTCTATCTGGTCGGCGCGCCCGGCAGCGGCAAACGCACGGTCGGCAAAGAGTTGTCGGCGCTGACGGGCGCGGCGCTGCTGGACAACCACCTGTTCAACGATCCGGTGTTCACGGCGTTCGGCGTGGACGGCGTGAGCCCGGTGCCGCCAGAACTGTTCGATCTGGCCGAGGAGGTGCGGCAGGTGGGCCTGCGGGCGCTGCGGCTGGCCCCGCCCACGCGGTCACACATCCTGACGAACTACCTGAGCCGCGTGGAGGAGGGCGAGGAGGTCGTGGCCGAGTTGCGTGCCCTGGCGCGCGAGCGGGGCGCGGCGTTCGTGCCGGTATGGCTGGAGTGTCCGCTGCCGGAGCTGGAGGCGCGGATGAAGCAACCGGAGCGCCGGGAACGCCTGAAACTGCGTGACCCGCTGATCCTGCGCGGCCTGATGGAACGCGGCGGGGTGATGGACGCCCCGGCGGACGCGCTGGTGCTGGACACGGCGCGCCTGGACCCGCACGAGGCGGCGCGGCGGATCGTGGCGTTCGCGGGGGCGGTCAGCGGGTCGGCCTGACCCGGACGTGTAGAACGGGCAGGTGCAGGGTGAGGCGCATCAGGCGCCACCGGAACTGCCAGCGGGCCGGTCGGGCGGCTCTCAGGGTACGGGCCAGTCCGTCGGCCTGAGCCTCGCGGAGCAGCTGGGCTTGACGGTCGAGGGCGTGCTGGTGGCGTTCGTGGAACATGGTGAGCCTCCGGTATGGGCGTGAAGGGGTCTCCCGTCGTCCGCCGGGGCGGTCGCGGGTGGCGTGGGCCGGGAGTGGTCAGTTCAGGTGCAGCTGACCTCTGAAGCTCATGAGGACGAAGGTGCTCGTGCGGGCGCTGTCGGTCTCTTCGGTTTCCAGGCGGTCGAGGATGGCGTTCATGGCGTCCTGCGCGGCGCGGTACTGCTGCGGGCTGAGTTGCACGGTGCGCAGGCGCATGGCGGGTGCGAAGGCCCCAATGTCGGTGCGGGTGTCGGTGTGGGTATCGGGCGCGCAGCGGCCCAGGTGGATGGTGAGGTCGTCTCCGGTGCCGGGGTGGCCCTGGCGGGTCTGCCAGTCGAGGATGGCGTGGGCGTAGGCAGCGGTGATCTCGCGCATGGCCGGGCCGATGACGGTCAGGGGTTCATCCAGCTGGACCAGGCTGCGCGGGACATGGAAGGTGCGGGCGGCCGCCACGTACTGCACGCGTTTGCCGTGGTGTCCGGCGACGCGCAGCAGGCCGCAGTCGTGAAGCTTGCGGACGTGGTAAGTGACACGGTTGGCGGGTTCGTTCAGGGCGTGGGCGGCGTGACTGGCGGTGGTGGGGGTCAGGAACTGTTCGAGCAGGCGCGCGCCGTACGCGAAGTCCATCAGGGCGTCGGCCTGGGCGGGGGTCGTGACGTGCAGGGCCTCGGGTGGGTGCAGGGCCTCGGGTGGGTGCAGGACCTCGGGTGGGTGCAGGGGGTCGGGTGTGGGTGTGGCGGGCATGGGTCCATTGTGCGAGCTTCGATTTTCAGTTGAAAGCCGAGGTTCTGAAAATGGCCTAGAGCCTTCCAGCCGCGCCTGCCCGGGGTGCATCCGCCGTCCAGGCGTCCCTCATCTCATCCGCGCTTGCCAATTCAGCGTGATCCCCGTTACAATAGAATTATGTCTGCAACATATCTGGAGTATTCAGATCCGAACGGGGCCGAGCACAAATTCTACGAGGTGACCGTGGACGGCGCCGACCTCACCGTCCGCTACGGCCGCATCGGCACCGACGGCCAGACGCAGCGCAAGACCTTCCCCAGCCCTGAAAAGGCCCAGGCAGAAGCCGAGAAGAAACTGAAGGAAAAGCGCCGCAAGGGCTACGAGGAAGCCGTGCAGGGCGTGCGGCAGAAACGCGAGGTCGTGCGCCGCACCTTCACCGAGACCCGCTCCACCACCCGCCGGGGCGCGCCGCTGCTGTGGAAGTTCAGCACGAAAGCCACCGCGTTCGGCATCTTCGCGGGCGACGATCAGGTGTGGGTCGGCAACCAGGACGGACAGGTGCACGCCCTGAGCCCGGACGGCGAGGTGCAGCGCTCGTTTACCCTGCCCGACGGCGTGAAATGCCTCGTGCGCGACGACCACTGGACCTTCGCGGGCTGTGACGACGGGAACGTGTACGACCTGAGCGGCAAACTCCCGTTCGTGGCCTATGAGGTCGAGGGCAGCTCGGCGCTGCTGTGGCTGGACATCCACGCCGGCACCCTGGCCGCCAGCGACTGGAACGGCAACGTGTTCGCCTTCGACGCCGAGAGCGACCAGCAGTGGGCGAACGTCGCCACCGGCGGCCAGATGGGCTGGATGGTCCGCGTGGACGAACGCGGCGTGTACTACGGGCACTCGGCGGGCGTGGGCATGTACGACCGCACCAGCGGCCTCCCGCTGTGGCAGGCGAAGACGCGCGGCGGCGTGCTGTTCGGCTGGCAGGAGGAAGGCGACCTGTACGCCGGGACCACCCAGAACCTGATCCAGCGCTTCACGAAGGCGGGCGAGCACGTGCAGGACTACGCCTGCGACGCCGCCGTGCTGTCCTGCGCCACCAGCCCCGGCGGCGAGTACGTGTTCGCCGGGGACAGCGGCAGCGCCGTGTACTGCTTCACCCGCAGCGGCGAGCGCCTCTGGAAACTCGGGAGCGGCGTGGGCGCGGCGCTCAGCATGCAGTACGCGGGCGGGCGGCTGTACCTCGTGACCAGCAGCGGCATCCTGGCCGCCCTGGACGCCAGCGCCGGGGCCATCCAGGCCGCGCAGCGCGGCGAGGCCCCCGCCCCCAGGGACGTGAAGCTCGCCGCCGCCGCGCAGGTCAGCGCGCCCCTGACGCAGCTGAGCGTTACCGCCGACACCGGCGAGGGCGTGCGCCTGACCTGCGAGCGCGACGGCACCCGCCTGCGCGTCCGGCCCACAGATCCCGGTTACCACGCCTGGAACGTGCAGTTCCCCCGCAACCTCCGCGAGGCCGGAGCGACCTACCTCGTGGACGGTCTGGAGGACGCCGGGGGGTTCTACCGCGTGGTCGGCGACATCCGCCGCGTGGGGTGAGCGGGGTGTAATACGGACTCCGATTGAATGGGTTGCAAAACCCGTTCAATCCGAGCGGATGCGAGTGGGAGCAGGGCGGGTTCCGGACGTGGAGCTGGCAATCGGGTGAAGTTCCGGATTGCTAGCGAAACAAACGGAATCCGTATAGGACGTGGGGCGTGGGCTGGGGGAAAGGCAGAACCCCGCATCCCACCCCCCCACGTTCAGTACACGTGGAAGTCGTTCAGGCCCGTGAGTTCGCTGTAGGCCGTCTGCACGTCGCGCACGCGGGCGTGGGGGGGCCCGAGGCGCAGCCAGTGGAGCAGGCGGTCCAGTTCGGGCTGGGCGCCCTCGGCGACGATCTCGACGCGGCCGTCGCTGAGGTTCTCGGCGTACCCGGCGAGTTTCAGGTCGCGGGCGTGGCGCTGCACGTAGCGTCGGTAGCCGACGCCCTGCACGGTGCCGGTGATAAGGGCGGTCAGGCGCATGCCGGTCATGGTAGCGGCTTTCGCGGTGCGGGCAGGGTGCTTTCCTGACGGTTGCGTGAGGACGCGGTGGGTGCGGCGTTCACGCCGGGCTGCGTAGAATGCGGGGAATGCGGCTGGAAGCGATGATCGGGGTGAAGGTGGGGGCGGGTGCGTCTTCCGGCGGACGTGGCCGGGTCCGGCCGTGACGGGCGAGGACCGGCCGGATGAACTGAAGGGCACGCCGGACCAGCCGGAGCAGGAAGCGAGTTCTGCTCGCACCCGCCGCTGGCCGTGGGTGGTGGGCGTGCTGGCGGCGCTGCTACTGGTCCTGGCGTTCCTGCCGACCCTGCTGGGCGGGGCGCTGCTGTCCCGTTTTGGTGGGGACGTGATCTCGGCGGAGCGGGTGGGTGGGCCGCTGTGGGCGCCAACGCTGGGCGGCGCGCAGGTGACTTTGCCGGGCGTGAGTGCGTCGGCCGGGTCGGTGGGCGTGACGGTCGCGTCGGTCAATCCGTTCACGCGGACGGTGCGCCTGAACGTGTCGGCAAGCGGCGCGGACGTGCGCCTGAAGCTCGCGGACCTGCTGGGCGGGACGGGCGGCGGCGCGGGCGGGGGCGGCGGCTGGAAGGTGGCGCTGTCCGGGCTGGACGTGCAGGACTCGCAGGTGTCGGTGGACGGGCGCGGCATCAACGTGCCGGACGGCCGGTTCCGGGTCACGCAGGGTCAGGACGGCCGGACGCTGCTGCGCGGCGCGACCGGGGAGGGCGAACTGAACGCCGACCTGCGCGTGACCGAGGGGCCGGACGGGAACGTGTTCACGGTGGACCTGGACGCGGACGCGCGGGTCCTGAACCACTACTGGCCGGGCGTGACGGGCGGCCGGATCGGCGGGCAGTACGTGATCGGCAGCGGCCCCATCCGGGGTGACCTGACGGTCACGGACGCCAGCCTGCGCGTGCCCGAGGCGGACTTCGTGACCGTGACCGGCATTGCCGGGACCGCCACGCACCGGGGCGACGACGTGCGCCTGCAACTGGCGGGACGCGGCTGGAACGGCCCGGTCACGGCGTCGGGCGGCGTGGACCTGAAGGCGCAGAACTGGCGGGTCACGGCCGACGCGACTCCGACCGTGGCCGGACTGGCCGGGGCGCTCGGCACGACCGGCAGCGGGGGCCTGAAGTTGCGGGTCACGGCCGGCGGCTGGAGTACCGTGCGCGTCAAGGCGTACGCGCAGGGAGCCGGCGAGGTCGCGGGCGTGGGGTTCCGCGGCGCGAACGTCGAGTACACCTTCCTCAGCGAGGACGGGAACGTGGCGACCCAGACGAACGACCTCGCGTTCAGCGCCGTGACCTCGCTGGCCGGGTCGGACCAGCGGCTGGAGGGGCAGTGGGCGCTGGGCCGCGCGGGACGCGCTGCGCTGGCCGGGGCGTTCGGGCAGAAACCCCTGAACGTGGAGGCCACCATCGACGCGCAGAACGTCCTGACCCTGCGCGGCGAGGGGCTGGGCGGGCCGCTGTCGGGCACGCTGGCCCTGAGTGGCGTGAAACTGAACGCCGTGCTGAACCCCACGTACGGGGCGGTGCAGGCGCGCGTGGCAGTCAGCGGCACGCCGGACGACCTGCGCGCGTCCATCAGCGGCGCGCAGGCCGGGCCGTTCACCGGACTGTCCGGCAGCGGCGCCCTGGACGACCGGGGTCTGAGGGTGGACCTGGGCGCGGCGCGGATCGACCTGAACCGCGAGTTCCGGGGCACGTGGCAGGCGCAGGGCCTGAGCGGCTCCGGGATCATCCTGAGTGGGCGCGGGCGGCTGGACCTGACGGGCGGCAACGTGACCGGGCAGCTGGAGGCGACCGTGCCGGGCGTGCGTGACACGCTGGCCGGGCCGCTGGACCTGAACTACACCCGGCAGCGCGGCACGTTCCGCAGCGGCGCGCAGGTCCTGACCTGGAATGGCGACAGTTTCGGCGTGCAGGCGCGCGCTCTGCCTGTGGCGGGTGGCCTGAACGTGACCGGCGACGTGACCGTGACCACCGCCCTGAAGGCCTTCGGGACGCTGCGGGCGACCGGGGCGGGCGTGAACCTGACCGCCACGGCGCGCGGCACGGCCGCCAGTCTGCGCGGCTCGGCGGGCGGCGTGACCGTGCTGGCAGACACGCAGCTTCAGGCCCCTTACCTGACGACGGCGCGGGTGCAGGGCGCAGACATCCAGGGTGTCCTGAGCGTGGACGACGGCGTGCGCTTCACGCTGACCACCGCCGGTGACACGGCGCGCGGCGTGATCGACGGGGACCGCTGGGACGCGACGGGCCGCGTGAACCTCGCGGCGCTGCGCCCCCTGGTGAACGTAGACGGCCTGGGCGGCACGCTGGACCTGAATCTGGCCGGGCAGGGCGGCTCGGCGCGCGTGAACGCCGGGGCGCTGGGCGCCGCCGTGACCGGCACCCTGACCCGCGCGGGCGGGCCGCTGAACGCCGACCTGCGGGTCACGTACGCGGGCGTGCAGGCGGCGCTGTCGGGCCGGGTGTACCCGGACGTGCGGGCGCAGGGCCGCCTGAGCGCGCAGGGGCAGACCCTGAACCTCGGCGTGGCCGGGGGGTACGGCGACCTGCGGGCGCGCGTGACCGGGCAGACCGGGCCGCTGTCGTTCGGCGGCGTGACGCTGCCCGCGCAGCGCGTGAACCTGAGCGGCACCCTGACGCCGCGCCTCACGGCCAGCGGCACCTGGGGCGACCTGAACGCCACGTACGACGCGGCGACCGGACTGGCCCGCGTGACTGGCGCCCAGGCGCTGACGGCCTTCGGGCAGGCGGGGCGCGTGCAGGGCCGCGCCACCTGGGGGCCCGGCCCCGGCGGGTCGTTCCGTGGAGCGGTGGCGGCCAGCGGCGTGCTCGACCAGTACGCGGTGACCCTGAACGGCCCCTGGGACGACCTGAACCTGCTGCTGACCGACGGCGAGGGCCTGCGCGCCCGCGGCACCGCCTCGCTCCCGGCAGGCCGCTACGACGTGGACGTGAGCGGCCCGCTGGGCGGCGGCCTGTTCGTGGACGGGAACGTGCAGGGCACCGGCCTGGAACCGCGCGGGAACGTGACCGTGACCGACGCGCAGGGCGGGCGCGCGCAGGTGACGCTGCGCGGCTTCGAGAACCTGAGCGTGCAGGCGCAGGGCCTGACCCTGGGCGGCCAGAGCCTGCGCGGCAACCTGAGTGCCGTGAACGGCGTGCTGAACGGCGCCCTGAAGGCCGGGCCGCTGGATGTCCGTGCCGTGAACGGGCAGTTGCGGGTCAGTGGGGAACTGGCCGGGCAGACGGTGCTGGCGACCGGGAAGGTCACGCTGCCCGCCACCCTGGAGAACCTGAACCTGCGTGTGACCGGGCCGTACTTTGCGGCGCAGGCCGGGGGGAGCGTGGCGAACCTGCGCGGCACCCTGACCCTGAACGCCCAGTCGTACGGCTCGGGGGCCGCGACCCTGAGCGTGCCGGCGCAGTCGTTCCCGCTGACCGGCTCTCTGACCGGGGCGCGCGTGAGCGTGGGCGGCCTGACCTACCGGGGCGGCGCGTGGTCCGGGGCGCTGGGCGCCCGGTACGCGCTGTCCGGGCAGCCGGGCACGCTGCGGGTGCTGGGCGAGGACACGCGCCTGACCGTCGCCCCGACCGGGCCGGTGACAGGTCGAGTGACGGTCCTCCCGGAGCTGGGCGGGACAGTCAGTGCGGACCTGACGGCGGTGCGGGCGCTCCTGCCCGCAAACGTGCGCCCGGAGGTCGTGGCGGGACGACTGGTGGCCACCCTCTCCCCCACCGGCGCGCGGCTGGGCACCACCCGCACCCGTTACCTGGGCGACCCGCTGGGCCTGAACGCCCGCGTGGACTGGGCGGGCGGCCTGCGGGCCAGCGGCACCCTGACGCACCCCGGCACGCGCATTCCGGTGCGCTTCGACGGCCGGGCGCTGACCGTGAGTGGCGCGGCGCTGGACGCGCGGGTGCTGACGCCCGTGCTGGCGGGCGCAGCGGGCCGCGTGAGCCTGAACCTGACCCTGCCGGACCTGACCGGCCCCGACCCGCTGGCCCGTGCCACCGGCCGCGCCGACGTGAACGTGCGCGTTCAGGGCAACGATCAGCGCGCGCAGGGCCGCGTGACCTTCTCACGCGGGCAGCTGTCCACGAACCTCAGCAGTTCGCTGGCCGGGTACGCCGTGACCCTGCGCGGCCCGCTGTACCCGCAGGCGAACGCGACCCTGACCCTGGACGACCTGCGCGCCACCCTGACCGGCCGCGCCGACACGGCGCTGGACCTGCGCGTGACCGGCGCGTACCAGGAGCGCGAGGTGGACCTGCTCGCCGCCGCCCGCGACCTGCGCGGCGCGGCGAACGTGACCGTGACCGGCACGGTGTCCGGCGCGGCCCTGAACCTGCGCGGCCAGCAGGGCAGCGGCGCGGGGCTGGATGCATGGCGCGTGGCGGGCAGCCTGAGCGCCGCCGACCTGCAACCCCTGGCGGGCGTGGACGGACGCGCGCGCGCCTCGCTGGACGGCACGCTGGCGGACCTGCGCGTGCAGGCGGACGGCGAGGCGGCGGGCGTGACCTTCCGCGTGCCGGCCCGTTACGCGCAGGGGCGCCTGAGCGTCAGCGGGGCCGACCTGACGCTGGCGCAGGGCCGCGCCCGTCTGGGCGGCACGCTGCTGCCCACCCTGAACCTGAGCGCGAAGGCGACCCTGACCGACTGGTTGCCCGGCACGTACACCGCGCAGGTGCTGGGCACGCCGGGCAAACCGGACCTGCGCGTGCAGGGCCGCCTGAGCGGGGACGCGGCGGGCCTGCGCGCCGCCGGATCGCAGGTGCAGGCGCGGCTGTTCGGGCCGGACTACCGCGCGTCCTTCAGCGGGAACGCGATCCGGGGCGACCTGCGTGGGCGGCTGGGAGGCCCGCTGGGCGGCCTGCTGAACGCCGCGCTGACCCTGAACACCACCTACGTGACGGGCACGAACGAGGTGCGCCTGAGCGGCCCGGTCGGCTGGCGCAGCGGCCAGGGGTTCACCGGGAAGCTGCGCGTGCAGGGGGACGTGCCGGGCGGCCCGCTGGACGCCTTCCTGGACGGCGACGCCGCCGGACAGCTGCGGATCACGGCGCTGCTGGGCACCGGGACGCGGCAGGCGCGCCTGAACGGTCTGCTGCCCGCCGACCTGCCGCTGCGACCCGGCGGCACCCTGGACCTGCAGGCGCTGGACCTGGGGGCGCTGTGGGGCCGCGCGGATCAGCTGAGCGTCACGGGACGCGCGTCGCTGGGCGGCCCGTCCTGGTCGGCGCTGACCGCGACCCTGAACGGCGAACTGCTCGACACGGGCGGCGACCTGAGCGGCGAGCTGGGTGTCACGTACCGCGCCGGGAACGGCAGCGTGCGCCTGAACGGCGAGCGCGTGTCGGGCGGCGCGGTGCTGGAGGGCGGCGCGTACCGCGTGACGCTGCGCGCCGGGACCACCCAGGCTCCGCTGCGGCTGGCGCGGCTGCTACCGCCCGGTCTGGGCGTGAACGCCCTGACGGCCGCCGGCACCCTGGAGGCCAGCGGCACCCTGAGCGGCGGCCCCGCCGAGGTCACGGCCCGGAATCTCGCGTTGCGGGGCGAGCAGGCGCAGGGCGGGCCGTTCAGCCTGTACGGCCGCGCCACGTACCGGCCCGGCGGCGGGCAGCTGGACGCGGACCTGAGCGGCAGCCTGCGCGGCGGCGTGCTGCGGGCCAGCGGGGCGCTGCCCGGCGGGCTGCGGGTCACGGCGCGGGACGTGGACACCGCGTACCTGAACGCCGCCTCGCTGGGACGGGGCGAGCTGGGCGCGGACCTGACGCTGCGTGGGGCCGTGACCGACCCGGCCGTGCAGGGCACCCTGACCCTGCTGACCGACGCGCTCGACGGGCGCGTGACCCTGTCGGGCCGGGTGGCCTCGCCCACCCTGAACGCCCGTGTGGGCCTGCGCGGCGGCGTCTCGGGCACCGTGTACGCCGAGGCGCGCGACCTGGACCTCGCATCCGGGCAGGTGCGGGCGCGGGTGTACGGCACGGTGACGTCCGGTGAGAGCCGCGCCGACCTGGACCTGAGCGGCGTGTGGCCGGAGCTGTCGGGCCGCGTGCAGGCGCGGGTGGCAGGCCTGACGGACCCGCTGGTCCTGACCGGGAACGGGCGCGGCGAGTTCGCGCTGAGTGCCGGCCGGCTCGGCCGCGCCGACCTGACCCTGTCGGGCGGCAGCGGCTTCGTCCCGGCGCTGCGCGGGACGCTGGCCCTGACGCCGCTGCCGTTACTGGGCGGCTCGGGCGAACTGACGCTGCGCGGCACGCTGGGCGGCACGGTCGCTGCGCCCACCGCCGCCGCGACCGTGCAGTCGCGCGGCGCGTCGGTGGGCGGCGTGACCCTCGCCGACCTGGGCGGCACCCTGAGCGCCACGCTGGACGGGCTGCGCGGCACACTCACTCAGGCGGCTGACACGGGCACGGCCACCATCGCCACCCTGGAGGGGTCCACCCTGACCCTGACGGGCCTGCGCGCCTCGGCCGCCGGCAGCGACCTGGACGTGAGTGGAACGGCCCGGCTGGACGGCCGCGCGGACCTCACCGTCAGGGCCACTGGCACCCTGGACGGGCAGGTGCAGGCCACGTACGCGGCGCAGGCCCTGACCCTCAGCGGCGCGCTGAGCGGCCCGCAGTCGGTGCGGGCGGCGCTGGACCTGCGGGCCGACCCCACCACCGGCTGGCACGGCACGGCCCGCCTGACCGGGGGGCCGGCCGGGGTGCTGACCCGTCCACTGGTCCTGACGGCCGGGGGCCGCTTCGCCTCACCGCTGGTGCAGGGCGAGGGTGGCCTGCTGGGCGCGGGGGTACGCGTGGTCGCCTCGGCGCAGGGCGCGCAGCTGAGACTGGTGAACGGGTCGGGCGCGCAGGCCAGCGGCGCCATCGAGTTGCGGCCCCGCGGCGGCGTGTGGACGCTGCTGGGCGCGGCCAGCCTGACCCGCCCGGAGCTGTCACTGAGCGTCACGCCCAGCGGGCCGCTCAGTGACCCGCAGGCGACGCTCAGCATCCGGCGCGGCGAGTGGCGGGCCTCGGGCGTGCTGGGTCTGAACGCGGCGGACCTGACCGTCTCGGACGGCCTGAAGGACGGCACGCTGCGCTGGCAGGCCGGGCAACTCAGCGCGGACCTGCCGGGCCTGAACCTGGGCCGGCTGGGCGTTCGCGGCGTGGGCGGGCTGCTCACCGCCTCCGGCCTGGTGCAGACCGGCGGGCTGGACGGGCAGGCCCAGCTGCGCGTGACGGACCTGAGCAGCCCGTACCGCGTGCCGTACCTGGACCTGCCGCTCGCCGGGAACCTGAACGCGACCGTGACGCTGCGCGGCGGCCGGGCGCAACTGAGCGGCGCGGCAGCCCTGCCGGCCGGCACCCTGAACTTCACGGCCGCGCAGGGGCCGCAGGACTGGACCGGGCAGCTGGCCGGGACGCTGCGCGCCGGACAGGGTTCCATCGGACTGGATGTCCGCGCGGACGCGGCCGGCCTGACCGGGCAGGTGGGCGCGGACCAGTACCCGCTGGACGTCGCCGGGCAGGCCCTGACGCTCGGCGGCACGCTGCGCCTGGACGGGCAGACGTTCCGCGCGGACCTGCGCGGCGCGAACGCCATGGGCGAGGCGGCCGTGACCGCCAGCGGCGGCCTCGCGGACCTGCTCCCCGCGCTGGAGGGACCGCTGGCACTGCGGCCCACCGGGGACGGATACTCGGTGCGGGCGCTGCTGGACAACGTGGAGGTCCGCAACCTGAAAATCGCCCCGGACCTGTCCGGCCGGGTCAGCGGCGAGGCGAACCTGCGTGACGGGGGCGGCACCTTCGTGATCCGCAGCGACAACCTGACGGTCGGCCCGAAGGTCCTGCCCGCGCGGCTGGAAGGCACGCAGGTGGCGGGCGACTGGCGGATCCGCGGCTTCCTGGGCGAGTCGGACTTCACGGCCGGCCTGAGCGGCGGCGAGGTATTCGGGCAGGGCACCCTGCGCGCCCTGCCGGTCGGGGCGGTCGTGGGGGCCTTCGCGGGCACCAGTCCCGGCGAGGGCGTCGTGACCGGCGCGGCCCGTTTCCGCTTCCCGCTCGCGGACCCGCTGGCCGGGCGGGTCAGCGTGGTCGCCGAACGCATCCGCGTGAGCGCCACGAGCGGCGAGGGTGCGGCGGCCGTCACGGAAACCCTGACCGGAACCGGCACGCTCGAGTACGCGGCCCGCGAACTGCGCGGCGTGAACATCCAGCTGGCCGGGGCCGGCACCTGGGACGTGCGCGGCCAGTACACCCGCGAGCGCGTGGACCTGAGCGCGCAGTTCACGAACACCACCTTCACGCCCGCACTCGTGCTGATTCCCAGCGTCGCGGCGCTCGACCCGAACCTGAAGGGCAGCCTGACCCTCAGCGCCGCCGGCACGTACGAGCGGCCGCGCGGCCTGCTCCGCGCGCAGAACATCACGGGCGCCGTGGCGGGCCTGAGCGTGCAGGTGCCGCAGTTCGCCGGGGACCTGCCGGACAGCGGCGCGTTCAGCGGGGGCGGCACGGTCCGGACCGGCGGCACGGTCGGCTCGGACGGCCGCGTAACGCTGGCCGGGCAGCTCACGCTGGGCCGACTGAGCAGTACGCGCGTGGACTTCACGGGCCTGCTGGCCCCGCAGGTGCTGGGTGCGCTGCCCGACACGACCGTCACGCTGGCGCAGCAGGACGACCGCTGGACCCTCAGCGGCCTGAGCCGCAGCAGCAGCGCCGTGAGCGGGGCCGGCAGCCTGACGCTCAGCGGGGACCTCTCGCCCCGCTGGGACCTGACGCTCGCGGCCCGTAACTACAACCTGCCGCTGGCGATCATCTACGGCCGCGAGAGTGCCGTGAACGCCGACCTGCGCGCCGTGGACGACGGCACGAACATCCGCGTGAGCGGCGCGGCGGACTTCACGCGCCTGATCCTGGGCCGCGTGAACGCCGCGGCCACCCTGCCCGCCCCCGGTCAGACCAGTGCCGACGCGGCGAACGACAGCGGGCGCACCACCGACAATTTCGTCAGTCCGCTGCCCGAGGCCCTCACGACCTTCCCCGCGCCCGTCACGGACGCGCAGGAACGCCCGGCGCGGCCCTTCCTGCAGCGGCTGGTGCTGGACGACATTCCCATCCGCGCGCCGAACGGCATCCGCATCGACGAGAACCTCGTGCGGGCCGAATTCACCGGCAACCTGCTCGTGTCGGGCACCGGCGACCGCCCGCGCCTGAACGGTGAGCTGCGCTCGCAGCGCGGCTTCGTGTACCTGCGCGAGAACGAGTTCACGCTGAACGACAGTGTCGTCACGTTCGGCGGCGAGAACCTGTTCCCGAAGTTCGACATCGGCGCCTCGGGCCTCGTGACCGCCACCACAGCCGGCACGGACAGCCTGCGCCAGCGGGTGCCGGTCACGCTGAACCTGAAAGGCGAGTTCACGACCCGCCCGGACGGCAGCAGCGCCCTGAACCTGACGACCACGCTGCGCTGCACGCAGGACAGCCCGGACTGCGCCGACCCGACCACCGGCGCGACCTACAGCGAGGCGGAACTGTACGCACTGGTGGCGACGGGTGTGCCGAACCTGACCAACCTGAACCTGGGTGCGCTGGGCAGCAGCGCCCTGCAGACCACCCTGAACGTGTTCATCCTGGGCGAACTGGAACGCACCATCGCCACCGCCTTCGGGCTGGACGTGTTCCGCCTGACGCCGCAGCTGTCGAACGCGGACGGCACACTGGGCGCCACCATCACGCTCGGGTCGTACCTGACGCGGGACCTGTACCTGCAGTATCAGGTGGACCTGAACGGCAACGGTCTGATCGACGCGGCGTACAGCACCCCGGACAACCGCTTCACGTTCCGGGTCACGACGCCGCTGAGCGGCCTGAACCTGCAGTCCATCCGCCCCAGCTTCAAGGCCGGGTACAACGTGAACACCCGCACGAACGTCAGCCTGGGCCTGGAAAGCGGCGACGCGGACCGCGGCACCAAGTTCCGCTTCGGGGTCACCTACCGCATCGGGGGCCGCTGACCCCTGGGCGGCAGGCAGCGCGGAGGGCCGCCCGGTCTACACCTGGGCGGCCCTTCCTGTTGCCGTCGAATCATACGGATTCCGTTTGTTTCGCCAACAATCCGGAACTTCACCGGATTGCCGGCTCCACGTCCGGAACCCGCTTTGCTCCTACTCGCTCTGCTTCGCAGCTCTCCGAGTCCGCTCGGATTGAATGGTCTTTGCAGCCCATTCAATCGGAGTCCATATCAGCGGCTGGTGGTGATGTTCGCGCGGGGTTCCAGGGCGTAGAAGGCCACGATGGCGACCAGCGTGCCCACCCAGCCGGGCGCGCTGCCCAGTTCGAGGTCGAAGGGGCGGCCCAGGACGGTGCTGCCCAGCTGTCCGGTCAGGCGCTCGCCGGTCTGCTGCGCGACGACGTTCCAGCCGATGATGGGTTCGCCCATGAAGCCCGTGACGCGGTCCACGCCACGCAGCGTGAGTTTCTGCGCGCCGACGTTGCCGCGCAGTTCGCCGTCGTCAAGTTCGATCTTGACGGGATCCGCGCCGACGCTGCCCTGCACGCCACGTTCGGTGATTTCGAGGTTGATGTCCTTACCGTGCAGCTTGCCACCTGCGCGGCCCTTGATGGTGTCGCCGTCGATGGTGCAGCGGATGTCGTACCCGTCCGCGCCACCGAGGCGTCCCTTGATGAGGTCTTCCATGCGCGGAAGTATAGCGGGGTCCGGCATGAGGCGTGCCCGGACCGCCCGGTCAGGTGCCGCCGATCAGGCCCAGTCGCCCGAAGTACGCGCGGCGCGTGAGGACAGGGCCACCGTCGCCCAGCTGCACGCGGCCCACGTTCCAGCGTTCGAACAGGATTCGCAGGGTGCCGCCCAGCAGGGCCGCGCCGAACCAGGCGGGCGGCGTGCCGTTCCAGCGCAGGGTGTGGCCGTCCCAGGCGAGGTGCGGGCAGGTGGGGTCCTGCGCGGCCCAGAACATGCCACCCCCCTCGCCCGCCTCCTCCCCGAGGCGCTGGGCGCGCACGGTCAGGGGCGGCTCGCGGACCTGGGTGTCGTACTGCGCCTCGTGCCACACCTGCGCGTACAGGGCGTACAGGCTCTGCTGCAGTTCGTGCGCCTGGGCGCGCACGCGGGCTTCCTCGCGGCCGGTCAGGGTACCGGGCGGGCGGTCCAGTTCGGCGCGCAGGCTGCCCAGCCGCGCCTCCAGCGGGGCGAGGCGTTGCCGGGGCGTGGGCGCGGGCGGTGGGGGCGGCGGGTCGCCCTGCAGGGTGGCGGCCGGGTCGCGGTACTCGCGGCTGCCCCAGCCGCCCACCTCGCGCAGCGTGGCGTCCTCGATCACCCACAACCTCGTGGCGACCTCCCGCGCGAAGCGGCGGTCGTGCGTGACGATCACGACCGCGCCCGCGTACGCCTGCACCGCGCCCTCCAGGGCCAGCAGGGCGTCCACGTCCAGGTGGTTGGTGGGTTCGTCCAGCAGCAGCAGGTCGGCGCGCAGGCCGCTGACGAGCGCCAGTCCGGCGCGGGCGCGTTCCCCGCCGGACAGCACCTCGGGCGTTTTGGGCCAGTCGGCGGCGCTGAAGCCCGCGCGGCCCAGCAGCGTGGTCGCCTGCCGCCCGAACCGCCGCTCGAACTGCGCGTGCAGGCCCTCGCCGGGTGTCAGGCCATGCCAGGTCTGGTCGAGACTGGCGACCGTCACGCCGCCCGCCACGCGCAGCAGCGGCCCCGGCAGCGGCAGCCCGGTGTCCGGGTCGCGGCCCGGCGGGTCCGGGTGCAGTTCGCCGGATAGCAGGCGCATCAGGGTGGTCTTGCCGGTGCCGTTGGCGCCCATCAGGGCCACGCGGTCGCCCTGCCGCAGCCGGAAGGCCGCGCCGTGCAGGACGGGCTGCCCGGCGTACCCCTTGCTCAGGTACTCGCCCCACGCGACCAGCGGCGCTTTTGCCGTGCCGGCCAGCAGACGCATCCGGATCTGCCGTTCCGGCAGGGGCGCCTCGGGCACCGCGACCCGCTCGGCGCGGCTCTTCAGGGCGCGCGAGCGGCGGCCCCAGCGGTCCAGGGTGTCCACGCTGCCCGCCAGCCGCCCGGCCTCCCGTTCGCCCAGGCGGGCCGCGCGGGACTGCGTGCGCCGCTCCAGGTCCCGCTGCGCCCGCGCCCGCGAGTACCCGCCCGCGTACGGGGTCGCCTCGCCCGCGTCCAGCCACACGCTGCGGGTCGCCACGCCATCCAGGAAGTCGCGGTCGTGACTGGTGAGCAGCACGCCGCCCCGGAAGTCCCGCAACCAGCCTTCCAGCCACTCGCGCATGCGGATGTCGAGGTGGTTGGTGGGTTCGTCCAGCACCAGCAGGTCCGGTTCCCTGGCCAGGGCCAGCGCCAGCGCCAGTCGGGTGCGTTCCCCGCCGGACAGGGTGGCTGCCTCGCGCCCCAGGAAGCGCGTGAGGTCCAGCATGCCCAGCACCCGCGCCGCCCGCGCCGGCCAGCGGAAGGCGTCCAGGTCGTCCAGGCGGGCGTGCAGCGCCGTCCAGCGTTCCAGGGTGTCCGGGTCGCCCAGGTCCGCCTCCAGCGCCAGCAGGTCGGCCTCCAGCTCCCGGTAGGGGTGCGCGGCGTCCAACAGGGCGCGCACGCTCAGGCCCGGCGGGTGCGCGTGATGCTGCGCCAGCACCGCCACCCGCAGCCCCTCCGCGCGCCAGACCTCCCCGTCATCCGGGGCGCGCTCGCCGGTCAGAACGCGCAGCAGCGTCGTCTTGCCCGCCCCGTTGCGGCCCAGCAGCGCCACGCGCTCACCGGCCGTCACGCTCAGGTCCACGCCGCTCAGCACGGCCCGCTCGCCGTACAGGACGCTCAGGCCGGACGCGGTGATCAGGGTGGAAGGCACAGACACGCCCGCAAGGCTAGCAGAGGCCCGCCCCCCGCGACTCCGCCAGAACGCGCATTCCCACACGCAGCCGCACCCGCATGACGGCCGGTCACATGCGGCAACGCCGCGCGCCGCGCCCCGGTACGCTCAGGGCATGACCGACCGCTTCCTGGACACCGACACGCCCGCCGAGTCCCCGGCCGAGGCCGCCGCCATCCGGAACGGCTGGACCGTCACCACCCTGATCCTGGGTGCGCTGCTGCTGACCTCGCTGGCCGGCGTGCTCGCGGCCCTGTTCTCCGGGCAGGGCGGCGGCGGTCAGATCCGACTGCTGCTGGAAGCGGCGCTGTGCTGGAACGTGTACCGGGGGCGCGGCTGGGCGCGCGCGCTGCTGGTGCTGCTGCTGATCGTGAACGCCGCGCTGCTGCTGAGCGCCGGGAATCCGTTCAGCGCCGTCCTGGGCGCCGTGCCGCTGCTGGGCGCCGCCGCGCTGTGCTTCGTCCCGCAGGTGAACGCCTACTTCCGCTACGCCTCGAAGATGTGACGGGAACCGTGAGGCGCGGCCCCCGGCTGCCCGCAGCCACTCGGTATCATGCAGCCGCTCGGTATCATGCGGGGGATGTCTGCGCCCCACCCTGCCCCTTCCCTGCCCGACGTTCCCTCCGACCCGGTCGCCGCGCCCGCCTTCGTGGTGGCGGCGCTGTACCAGTTCCGGGTGGTGGCCGACCCGGCGGGCCTGCGCGAACGGCTGCTGCCGCTGGGGGCCGCGCACGGCCTGTGCGGCACGCTGATCGTGGCGTCCGAGGGCATCAACGGCACGGTCGCCGGGAGCCGCGCGGGCATCGACGCGCTGCGCGGGGCGCTGCTGGCCGAGGGCTTCACGGGCCTGGAGTACAAGGAAGCCGGGGCCAGCGAGCAGCCGTTCCGGCGGTTCAAGGTGCGCGTGAAGGCCGAAATCGTGACGATGGGCGTACCGGTCGAACCGACGCGCGAGGCCGGGCAGTACGTGGCCCCGCAGGACTGGAACGCCCTGATCAGCGCGCCGGACGTGGTCGTGATCGACACCCGCAACCGCTACGAGGTGAAGGCCGGGACGTTCCGGGGCGCGCTGGACCCTGGGATCGATTCGTTCCGGGAGTTCCCGGCGTGGCTGGACGCGCACGCCGCCGAGCTGGAAGGCAAACGCGTGGCGATGTTCTGCACGGGCGGCATCCGCTGCGAGAAGAGCACCAGCCTGCTGCGCCAGCGCGGGTACGCGGACGTGTTCCACCTGCAGGGCGGGATTCTGCAGTACCTGGAGGACGTGCCCGAGGAGGACAGCCGCTGGGACGGCGAGTGCTTCGTGTTCGACGGCCGCGTGACGGTCGGTCACGGGCTGCGTGAGGGCGGGGCCGTGATGTGCCACTCGTGCGGGTGGCCGCTGGACGCGCAGGAACGCGCGGACGCGCTGTTCGAGGAGGGCGTCAGCTGCCGTCACTGCCACGCGCAGACCACGCCGGAGCAGAAGGCGGCGTTCCGGGCGCGGCAACGGCACTTCGACCGGCAGGCTGCCACCCCGTGAAGGCAGCCGCGTGAGGCGCATGGCGGCGGGCGTGCTGGCGGCGCTGCTGCTGGGCGGCGGGGCGCTGCTGGCCCTCACGCCCCGGCAGGCACCGCCCACCCCGCACAGCGCCGAAGCGACATTCGTGCGCGGCATGATCCCTCACCACGCCCAGGCGATCACGATGGCGCAGGCCCTGCGGCGGCGCTCCGGGGACCGCACGCTGCGCTCACTGGCGCTGGACATCGAGCTGGGGCAGCAGGAACAGATCCGGCAGATGCAGGGCTGGCTGCACCTGTGGAACCTGCCGCCCGTGGACCCGGCCGCGCCCCTGCCCGCCGCGCACGCCCGCCTGATGGGCATGGCGTCACCCACCGAACTGACCGCCCTGAACACCCGGCCCGTCCCGGAAGCCGAAACGCTGTTCGTGCAACTGATGATCCGCCACCACCAGGGAGCGCTGATCATGGCGCGGCCCGCGCTGGAGGCCGGCGTGCTTCCGCAGGTGGGCCTGCTGGCGCGGCAGATCACGGGCACGCAACGCGGCGAGATCACCACCCTGAGCGCCCTGCTGCGGCGGCGCGCCCAGACCCCGCTGCCGCCCCCGCCGGGACTGGAGCCGGGCAGCCCGGCGCCCACGCACCACCACTGACGGTCAGCGGCCCACCTGCTGCCCGGAGCTACTCCTCCAGCGCCTGCGGGGGCAGCGGCGCGGGGAATACCAGGGCGCTGAGGGCCACGCCGCCCAGGCCGGTCATGACGGCCACGCCCAGCCACAGTTCCAGGCTCAGGTTACTCAGGCCCAGGCGCACGGTGCCGCCCAGGTACGGCACCCACACGCACAGCGGCAGCAGGAACGCAAAGGCCCGAAGCGGCCACACCCGCGCGGCGCTGGGGCGCAGCAGGGCGTGCAGCGCGTCGGCCAGCAGGCCACTGAACGCCGCGAGCAGCGGCACGCGCCACTCGCCCGGCGCGAGCATGAAGCTCATGCCCAGGTTCGTCACGAAGTACATGACGCTGACTGCCCCGAACGGCAGCGCAAACCGGCGCAGGATCAGCAGGACCGGCGCGGTCATGATCAGCGCCGTCAGCAGGATCGCGCTCAGTTCGCCACGCGTCTGCACCCAGCCCAGGCCCTGCGGAACGGTCATTAGGCCCCACAGGTACATGTGCATGAACGCCGTGGCCGCCAGCAGGGACGTGCCGGACAGCGCCGCCACCCACCGCACGCCTCCCGCCGCCGTGCGCGTCGCCGGGGACCGCCACGCCGCGTTCAGGGGCGACGCCACGATCAGGGCCGCGCCGGCGAACAGCAGCAGGTGCGTGGGCGACAGCAGCGCCTCAATCCCCACCTCGATCCCGAACGCGGTGTGCCACCCCATGTCCCCCAACCCACCCAGCCCGAACAGCGGCACACCCAGCGCCGCCAGATGGTACCCCTCCGGGAACGCCGCCAGACCGCGCCACCCCTGCCGCCACCCACGCGACGCCAGCAACAGGCACCAGCCCGCCACGGCCAGGAAGCCGCTGTAGAACAACGCGTGCCACGGCGTGAAGAACGTCTCCAGCGACTCCCCGAACTGATTGTGCGCCCACCCGTCCACGAAGATCCCGCCCAGCAACCACCAGCCCAGCGCAATGGTCAGCAGGTTCTGCCGGGTCGAGGCGCGGTACGCGGCGTCGGCCGGTGCAGCCTCCGCCACTGGGGGCGAAACGGTGGTCATGCCACCAGTGTACCGGGGGCCGTGCCCGTTCTCTGAGCAGGCAGGCGGTATCGCCAGCTTTTCCCCGGCGGTGGAAGGTGGGCGCCTGGCGGCGGGCCTCCCCACCCCCCAGCCCCCTACCCCAGGGGGGCAGGGGGAGCTTACGTTGGCACTGGGCAGGTATTTCGCTGAGGTTACTGGTGATTGATCGGCGGGGACGGCCACGCCTCACACGCCATCTTCCACATTCGCGCCGTTCGCCCCGCGCGCTGCGCGCACGACGGGCTCGTCTGCTACGACGGTTGTGGGGCCACGCAATTTGGTGCGGGTCAGAAGGTTCTACTTTTCTGGCCTCGGCAAACGCTTGGTTTTCAAAGTAGATCAGCGGCGTTCAGCAAGGCACCCTGCCAGCCACCGCAGATCACCACCGGCCGTCGTGCGCGCAGCGCGCGGGCCTAGCAGGGGGGCGGCAGGATGGCGTCGAGGCCAGACACGTCACCGCCCACTGCAACTCCGCCGCACGAGTAGAAACTCTTGCCCAGTGCTAACGACGGCTCCCCTGCCCCTCTGGGGTAGGGGGCTGGGGGGTGGGGCAGCACACGGGAACCCCGCCGCTAGGCGCCCACCTTCCAGGTCATCTACCCGAAGTACCCGAGCAGGTCGATCAGCGTGCGGGCGTAATCGTTGGGTTTGATGCCGCGTTTTTCGAGTTTCACGCTGGGCGGGAAGGTGACGACTTCGGTCTTGAAGGGGAAGGCGCGCAGGCCGGGTGCGTCGTAGTCGAGGGTCTTGTACGCGAAGGTGATCTGGATCTGGGTCATGGTCTCGCCGATGCTCAGGACGCGGCGGGCGGCGGCGGTGAGGCGGAGTTTGGCGAGGTCGATGAAGTTCTGCACTTCGGGGGTGGGGGGGCCGTATTTTTTGCGGAGGTCGCGTTCGACGCGGCTGATGGCCTGGAGGGTGCGGCTCTCGCTGAGGCGGCCGTAGGTGGCGATGCGGGCTTCCTCGTCGCTTTTGCCGTCGGCGGTAAGAAAGTACTCGGGCGACAGGCGGGCGTCGATGGGCAGGTCGATGCTGATGGTGGTGGGGGCGTCGATCTTCTCGCCCTTGAGTTTGGCGACGGCCTCGGCCAGCAGTTCGGTGTACACGTCGATACTGACGGCCTGCACGTGCCCGTGCTGTTCCTCGCCGAGGATGTTGCCCACGCCGCGGATCTCCATGTCCTTCTCGGCCAGCAGGTGCCCGCTGCCGAGGTCCTGGAGGTCCGCGATGGCCCACAGGCGGCGCTGGGCGTTCTCGGTCATGCGGGGCGGGTAGAACAGGTACGCGTACGCGGTCTGGGCGCGGCGGCCCACGCGGCCACGCAGCTGGTACAGCTGGGCGAGGCCGAGGCGGTCGCTGCGTTCGATCAGGATGGTGTTCGCTTCGGGGATGTCCAGGCCGGTTTCGACGATGGTGGTGGCGAGCAGCACGTCGAAGGCGCCCTGCTCGAAGCCGAGCATGATCTCCTCGAGTTCTTCCTCGTTCATGCGGCCGTGCGCCACGCCGATGCGGGCTTCGGGCACGAGGTTGCGCAGGTAGAGGCTGCGCGCGCCGATGCTGGCGATGCGGTCGTGGATGTAGAAGACCTTGCCACCCCGCTCGATTTCCGTGAGGATCGCGTCGCGCACCGTGATGGGATCGAAGGGCGCGAGGACCGTCTGGATGGGTTTGCGGCCCTTGGGCGGCGTCTGGATGGAACTCATGTCGCGCAGGCCGACCATGCTCATGTACAGCGTGCGGGGGATGGGCGTGGCGGACAGCGCCAGGGTGTCCACGGCGCGGGCGTCCTCGGGGATGTCGATCTTGCCGTCCTTGGCGGTGGGCGGCAGGCCCCGCAGCGCGCGGAGTTTCTCCTTCTGGCCGACGCCGAAGCGGTGTTCCTCGTCGACGATGATCAGGCCCAGGTCGCGGAACTGCACGTCGCCGCTCAGGAGGCGGTGCGTGCCGATCAGGATGTCCACCTTGCCGGCGGCGGCGTCCGCGAGGATGCTGCGCGCCTGTTGCGGCGTCGTGAAGCGCGACAGGCCCTCCACCCGCACCGGCATGCCCTTGAAGCGTTCCACGAAGGTGCTGGTGTGCTGCTCGGCCAGCAGCGTGGTGGGCACGAGGACCGCGACCTGCTTGCCGTGCCCGACGACGCGGTGAGCGGCGCGCAGGGCCACCTCGGTCTTCCCGAAGCCCACGTCGCCCGAGATGAGGCGGTCGGCGGGGTTGGCTTTCTCCAGGTCGCGCATGGTTTCTTTCAGGGCGGTTTTCTGATCGGCGGTCAGTTCGAAACTGAAGTTCTTCTCGATCTGGTCGTCCCAGTCGGGTTGCGCGGGGAAGGCGTTGCCGGGCGTGACCTGCCGCGCCGCGTACTGCACGAGCAGTTTCGCGGCGACCGCCTCGGCGTTCTTGCGGGCCTTCTCCTTGGCTTTCGCCCAGTCCTTCTTGTCGAAGGAACTCAGGGAGGGCGGGTCGTCGGTGGTACCGGGGTGGCGGCGCAGGACGGGCAGTTGCTCGATGGGCACGCTCAGGCGGGCGCCGCCCCGGTAGGTCAGGTTCAGGTAGTCGCGCGTGACGCCCAGCACCTTGCGGGTCTCCAGGCCCTCGAACTGCCCGATGCCGTGCTCGGGGTGAATCAGGTAATCGCCGACGTGCAGGCCCAGCGCGTCCGTGACGGGCTTGCCGTTCAGGCGCTTGCCGCGCAGGGCGCTGCCGCCCTGGAAACCGTAGATCAGGTCCTCGGTCAGGATCACCGTGTTGTGCTCGGGAATGACGAAGCCGCCCTCACCGGCCGCGCGCAGGAAGCCCAGGCCACCCTGCGGCACGCGCGGCACCTTCAGCCAGGGAATCTCGTGGGTGCCGAGCAGTTTATCCGCGAGGTACGCGGCGGTGCGGTCGTGCCGCACCAGGATCATCACGCGGTAGTTCGCCCCCCGCCACTCGTTCACGTCGCGTTCCAGGTCGCCCAGGCGCGCGCGGTAGAACGGCAGCGTGGTCAGGCCGGTATCCAGGTCCGGCAGGGCCAGCGCCGTGCGGCCGAAACTGGTGATCTCGCGCCCCGCGAGTTTCGGCCACAGCGTGTCGATCAGCACGCCCAGCGCCGAGGCGTAGAACTCCGGCGAGTCCAGGAACACCCGCCCCGGCAGCAGTTCCAGGCGGGTGGCGTCCCACTTCGTTGCCGTCAGGTACTCGGCGGTGGGTTCCAGCGTGAAGCTCTGCGCCTTCTCGCCCGTCAGCGCACCCGGCTTCAGGAAGCGCAGGGTGTCCAGCTCGTCCCCGAAGAACTCGGCGCGCACCCACACGCCCTCCTCCGCCTCGGCCGGCAGGCCCAGGCCCGGCGCGAGCCGCAGTTCCAGCGTGTCCCCCTGAATCTCGAACCCCGGCTCTTCCCCGCGCTCGTAACCCAGGCGTTCCAGGCGCGACAGCAACTCCTCACGCGGGTAGTTCGACCCGACCCGCAGCGTCAGCGCGTGATCCTCCGGGCGGGACGGGAACAGGTCCAGCGCCGTGTTCACGTCCAGCACCACATGCTCGTGGCGGGCGTCCCAGTCACGCAGGCCGGGGTTCACGCTGACCGGCGCGCCCAGCACTCCCGCCGTGACGTAACTGCCCAGGCGGTCCGGGGTGGTCAGCAGCACGGCCGGGCCGGGGAACGCCGCGAACAGCGCCGCCCGCGCCACCTGCGGCAGCAGCAGCAGATTACCGGGCGGGGCGGCAGGCAGAAGTTTCGACAGGTTCGGCGCAGCAACAGTCACCGGAAGAGTGTACGCGCCCCCCGCGCCGGAAACAGAGAGCGAAAAGACTTAGCGAAGGGCCAGCCTCAGCGCCCCGGGGTCTTGCAGCCGGTCAGGAGGGTCTTGGTGGTGGTGGTGCTGTTGCCGGTAAAGGTGCTGAGGGTCGCCGTGCCCTGATGCTCCCACCATTGCAGCCCGCCGCGTGCGCCGGCCGGGCCGCTGAGGCTGGCGTAGCGGGCGCCGCTGGCGCTGATCGCCTGCGCCAGTCCGTGCCGCTGGCCCTTCCAGTCGAGCATGGCGAACATGGGCTGATCCCCGAACTGCACGTAGTACACTTTGAGGTTCTGCCCGCCCGCGCAGGTGTACTGGTAGACGCGGTAGTTCACCTGCACGGGCGGCGTGGCGGCCTGCGCGGTTCCGAGGATCAGGGTGGCGAGGGCCAGGGTCAGTCGCTTCATCCCTTCACGGTAGCCACGGGTGATGAACGCTTGGCGAGCGGGGGCTGAGACAGACTCTGCCCTGAGACGGACTCCGCAGCGGCAGACACCCTGGAACGGGCAGCGGCACCCGGCTGGATGCGCGGGTACCGCTGCGTGGGGGTTCCGTCAGCCGAGGCGTTCGAGGGCGCGCGCGGCCAGGACATCCACGAGGTGCGCGCGGTACTCGGCGCTGGCGAAGCGGTCGCCAAGCAGGTCGCCCGCCTCGACGAGACCGGTGGGAACGGCGTGGCCGCCCTTCACGGCCTCTTCCAGCGCGGGGAGGCGGTGGGCGCGTTCGGCCGCGCCGGTGTACGCGGCGCGGACCTCGCCGCTGGCGTGGCGGGCGACGGCCAGCCCCACGACGGCGTAGTGGCTGGCGGGGTGCCGGAACTTCTCGTAGGCGCTGGCCTGGATGGTGGCGGGAACGCGGATGTGCGTGAGGAGTTCGCCCGGCTGCACGGCACTCTCGAACATCCCGACGAACATGTCGTCGGCGTCCACGGTGCGTTCGCCGTCGGGGCCGCGAATGACGAACTGCACGCCCAGCGCCAGCGCGGCGGCGGGGTAGTCGGCGCTGGGGTCGGCGTGGGCCAGGGAGCCGCCGATGGTGCCCCGGTTGCGGACCATCGGGTCACCGACCCAGCCGGCCACCTCGGGGAACAGCGGCAGGTCGCTGCGCAGCACCTCGGCGTGGGTAGTCATGGCGCCCACCACGAACCAGTCGCCGTCGCGCTTGATGCCTTTCATCTCCTGAATGCCCCAGATGTCCAGCAGGGCGGGCGGCTGCGCCAGCCGCAGTTTCATGGCGGGCAGCAGGCTGTGGCCCCCGGCGATGAGTTTCAGGTCCGGGTTCGCGGCGAGCGCGGCGATGGCCTGATCGACACTGTCGGCTTTCTGGTAATCGAAGCTGGCTGGATACATGAATCCCTCCGGGATGCGGTTGATGGTTGAAAGGTGAGGGTTGACGGAGAGGGTTGGCGGTTTCTATCAACCATCAACCTTCACCTGTCAACGCTTCAGTCGTCGGCGGCCTGCGGCTGGTTGCGGGCGTCGCGTATGGCCTTCCAGACCTTCTCGGCGGTGTAGGGCATGTCGAGGTGCGCGATGCCGCACTCGTGCCACAGGGCGTCCATGACGGCGTTGGCGACGGCGGCGGTGCTGGCGATGGTGCCGGCCTCGCCGATGCCCTTGACGCCCAGGGGGTTGTGGGGGCTGGGCGTGACGGTGTGCCCGATCTGGAAGGTGGGCACGTCGTCGGCGCGGGGCATGGCGTACTCCATGTACGTGCCGGCCAGGAAGTTGCCGTCCTCGTCGTACGCGGCGTCTTCCAGCAGGGCCTGACCCATGCCCTGGGCGATGCCGCCGTGCACCTGTCCCTCGGCGATCAGGGGGTTGATCAGGGGGCCGCAGTCGTCGATGCAGCCGTAGTTGCGCAGTTTCACGTGGCCGGTATCGGTGTCGATCTCGACGACGGCGATGTGCGTACCGAAGGGGTACACGAAGTTCTTGGGGTCGTAGAAGGCGGTCGCTTCCAGACCGGGTTCGAGATCCTCGGGTAGTTGTGCGCGAGGTGGGCCATCAGGGAGATGTCGAAGAAGGTCTTGCTCTTCTCGGGCGCGCCCTTGATGCGGAACACGCCGTCCTCGTGCTCGATGTCGTCCACGCTGGCTTCCAGCAGGTGCGCGGCGATCCTCTTCATCTTGGTGGTGATCTTCTGCAGGGCGACTTTCAGGGCGCTGCCGCCCACCGCCGCGCTGCGGCTGCCGTAGGTGCCCCAGCCGTAGGGCATGCGGCCGGTGTCGCCGTGGATCAGGTCGATGTCCTCGATGGGAATCTGGAGTTCGTCGGCGGCGATCTGCGGGAAGGCGGTCTCGTGGCCCTGGCCGTGGCTGTGGCTGCCGGTGTACAGCTCGACCTTCCCGGTGGGGAACACGCGCACGAGGCTCGATTCCCACTGTCCGGCCTGCGCGCCGAGCTGCCCGACGAGGGCGCTGGGGGCCAGTCCGCAGGCTTCGAGGAACGAGATCAGGCCGACGCCCAGGATCTTGTTGCTGCCTTTCATGCGCTGCTGTTCCTCACGCAGGGCCGGGTAGTTCATCATGGTCATGGCCTTGTCGAGGGCTGGTTCGTAGTTGCCGCTGTCGTACACGAGGGCCACGGGCGTCTGGTACGGGAATTCGTCGGGCCCGATGAAGTTCTTGCGGCGCAGTTCGGCGGGGTCCATGTTCAGTTCGTGCGCGGCGATGTCCACGATCCGCTCGACGAGGTACGTGGCTTCCGGGCGGCCCGCGCCGCGGTAGGCGTCGACGGGCACGGTGTTCGTCATGACGCCCGTGACCCGCGCGTGAATGGCGGGCATGCGGTACACGCCGTTCAGGAGCGTGGCGTACAGGTACGTGGGCACGGCGGGCGCGAACAGTGTCTGGTACGCGCCGAGGTTCGCCAGGGTGTTCACGCGGAAGCCCAGGATCAGGCCGTCGTCGCTCAGGGCGAGTTCCGCCTCGGTCTCGTGGTCGCGGCCCTGTGCGTCGCTGACGAAGGCCTCGGAGCGGCGCGCGGTCCACTTGACGGCGCGGCCCAGCAGCCTCGCGGCGAGCAGCACGATGACTTCCTCCTGATACTGGAAGATCTTGGTGCCGAAGCCGCCGCCCACGTCCGGCGAGACGACGCGCAGCTTGTGTTCGGGGATGCTCATCACGAACGCCGCGAGGATCAGGCGGTGAATGTGGGGGTTCTGGCTGGTGGTGTACAGCAGGTACTCGCCGCTGGCGGGCGTGAACTGCGCGAGGCTGGAGCGCGGCTCGATGGGGTTGGCGACCAGCCGGTGGTTTTTCAGTTTCACGCTGACGCGGCGGGCGGCGCCCCTGAAGGCCTCGTTGGTGGCGGCCTCGTCCCCGATCTCGAAGTTGAAGGCCACGTTGCCCGGCACGTCGTCATGCACCAGCGGCGCACCGTCCGCGATGGCGGCGCTGGCGGTGGACACGGCGGGCAGCGCCTCGTAGTCGACTTCCAGGGCGGCGGCGGCGTCCTCGGCCTGCGCGCGCGTCTCGGCGATCACGACCGCCACGATGTCCCCGACGTGGTTCGCCTCGGTCAGGGCGATGGCGGGGTGCGCGGGGGTTTTCAGGTCCGGCAGCAGCCAGCCGACCGGGATGCTGCCCAGCCCGGCGTCCGCGACGTCCTGTCCGGTCAGGACGTGAACGACGCCCGGCATGCCGGTCACGGAGTCGCGGTTGATGCCGCCCAACTTCGCGTGCGCGTAGGGGCTGCGGACCATCGCGGCGTGCAGCATGCCGGGAATGACGATGTCGTCGGTGTAGTTGCCGGTGCCCGTGATGAACCGCGGGTCTTCCTTGCGTTTGAGGGCCTGCCCGAAGTACTTCTCGGTTCTGGTGTCGCTCATGGGTGATGCCTCCCTGGGAGTGGGCGGTGAACCTGGGGGCGCGGCGGCGCCCGGCCTGGGAACCTGCGGGGGGTGGTCAGCGTCGGGCGTCGGGGTCAGCAGCGTCAGTCATCGGCGGCGGCGCTGCCCTGCATGGCACCCGCCGCGTGCTGCACGGCCCGGACGATGTTGTGGTAGCCGGTGCAGCGGCAGTAGTTCCCCTCCAGGTGGTGGCGGATCTGGTGCTCGGTGGGGTTGGGGGTGTGCTTGAGCAGTTCGGCGGCGCTCATGATCATGCCGGGTGTGCAGAAGCCGCACTGCAGGCCGTGTTCCTCCCAGAAGCCGGTCTGGAGGGCGTGCAGATCCGCGACCGTGCCGATGCCCTCGATGGTGGTGACCTCCGCGCCGCTGGCCTGCACGGCGAGCAGCGTGCAGCTCTTGACCGCGTCGCCGTTCACGTGGACGGTGCAGGCGCCGCACTGGCTGGTGTCGCAGCCGACGTGCGTGCCGGTCAGCAGGAGTTCCTCGCGCAGGAAATGCACGAGCAGCGTTCTGGGCTCCACGTCGCGGGTGTAGGACTTGCCGTTCACGGTCAGGGTGACGTTCATGCGGACCTCCGGTGGGAATGCGGGGTTCGTGGGGCGCGGCCGCTCTGTGGCCGGCCGCCAGGACTGGATTGTGTGACCCGTCCATTCAAACACAAAAAAGGTTGGAAAAGGGTGCCGGTACCCACGCAACCGGGCGCCGGGGTGGGGAGCGGCGCGTGGTAGCCTGGGGTGTCAGGAAGTCAGGAAATCAGGGCGCCGGGGCGCTCCGGGCAGTCGGGGCGTGCAGGCGGGACGTTGCAGTCAGGGCGTGGGGCGCGGCGCAGGCCGCAGGAACCGGGACCGGGGAGGGTGGCGCGCAGGCATGAACGAGCGACTCGTACTGGAAAGGCAGCGGCGCGTGCGTGCGTGGCAGCGTTTCGTTTCCCGCGCCGGGCCAGACCGGGCGGCGCACCCGCTCCCGGCGGGCGTGCTGGCGTCGTGGGAGCGGTCGGCCGCGTCGGTCGCGCCGGACCGGCTGACGGCCCCGGTGTCGGATCAGACGCCCGCGTGGGCGGGGTCGCCGCTGGAGTTCGCCACGCGCGACCTGCGCCCCGAACTGAGCGCCCTGGCGCAGGACGGCGACCTGATGGTGGCGCTGGCCGACGCGCGCGGACAGCTGCTCTGGACGGCCGGGAGCGCGCGCATGCAGCGGCTGGGCCGCGCCCTGAATTTCGTGCCGGGCGGTCACTGGGACGAGCAGAGCGTGGGCACGAACGCGCTGGCGCTGGCGCTGCGGGAACGGCGCGCGGTGCAGGTGTTCGCGGCCGAGCATTACGTGCAGGCGGTGCATGACTGGGTGTGTTACGGCGCGCCGCTGCGGGACGCGCAGGGCACGCTGCTGGGCGTGCTGAACCTGAGTACCGTGTGGCACCAGAGTACGCCGCTGGGTCTGGCGAGCGCGCAGCATTACGCGCAGCGGATCGAGACGCAGCTGGCGGCGGGGCCGCAGGTGACGCTGCGCGTGACGCTGTGCGGGTCGCCGCTGGTGACGCTGGGGGGCCGCGCGCTGCACCTGACGCCCCGGCAGCTGGAGTTGCTGGCGGTGCTGGCCCTGCACCCGGACGGCCTGACGCTGGACGCCCTGCACGCGCACATGTACGGGGACGCGCCGATCACGGCCAGTACCCTGAAGTCCGAGGTCAGCACCCTGCGGGGGCTGCTGGGCGGGCAGATCGCGTCGCGGCCGTACCGGCTGAGCGTGGCGGTGGACCTGGATCTGCTGCGGCTGGAGCGGCGGTTGCTGGCCGGGGACGTGAGTGGCGCGCTGGACCTGTTCGGCGGGCCGCCGCTGCCGCTCAGCGAGTCGCCGCTGCTGTCGTACTGGCGCTCGTACCTGGACGGGGCGCTGCGCCGCGCGGTGTGTGCCGGGCGCGACCCGGCGCTGCTGTGGCAGTACGTGGCGCGCTTCGATGACCTGGAGGCGCTGTCGCTGCTGGAGTCGGTGTTGCCGGCGGGTGATCCTCGCGTGGAGGTGGTGCGGGCGCGGCGCGCGGCACTGCTGGACGCCCGGTGAGGCGCGTGGGGGGCATTGTGGGTGTTCCTGCGTTGTGGACGTACGCTTCGTGGTGTTGTGGGTGAGCGGGTCACCCATGACCGATTTGGTGTAAGATGTACACTGTTGCCGATTCGGAAGCGTGTGATTCCGACGGTGTTTGCGGGGGAGTAGGCCGACCGCCCACAGAACTCGTGAATTCGTTCACAGGAGATTGACATGAAGACCCTCATCCTCGGTGCTGGTTACTCCGGCCTTGCTGTCGCCACGAAAATGAAACCCGCGCCCGGACTCGAAGCGCTGATGGTCGAGCAGAACGCCTACCACACCTTCGAAACCCGCCTCCACGAGGCCGCCGCGCACAACACCCCCGTCACCCTGCCCCTGGCCCCGCTGCTGCGCGGCACCGGCGTGAACCTCGAACAGGCCCAGGTCGAAGGCGTGAACCTCGACGAGCGCGAAGTCACCCTGAAAGACGGCCGCGTCCTGACCTACGACACCCTGGTCGTCGGCCTGGGCAGCGTCACCAACTTCTACCGCATTCCCGGCCTGGCCGAGAACGCCGCCGAACTCAAGCAGCTCAGCGACGCCGACGAGATCTTCAACTTCGTCAACCGCGCCTACACCACCGAGTACCAGGGCAACCGCGACATCGTCGTGGGCGGCGCCGGCCTGACCGGCGTGGAGCTCGTCACGGAACTCGCGCAGCGCGCCCAGCTCCTGACCAGGGAACGCGGCCTGCCCCCCTTCAACATCTACCTCGTCGAGGCCGGCCCCAAGATCCTCCCGATCCTCGACGACGCCCTGCGCGCCAAGGCCCAGAAGACCCTCGAGGAATACGGCATCCACATCCTCGTCGGGCACCGCCTGATGCAGGCCACCGCCGACACCGTCACCGTTCAGACCGCCGAGGGCGAACAGAAAGTCATCGGGGCCGGCAAGATCATCTGGACCGGCGGCATTCAGGCCCGCGACATCGTCAAGGGCGAGAAACTGGAAAAAGGCCCCGGCGGCCGCATCGCCGTGGACGACAAACTGCGCGCCAAGGGCTACCCCGAAGTGTTCGTCATCGGTGACATGGGCCTCGCCCTGAACCAGGAAGGCAAGCCCGTGCCCACCACCGCCCAGCACGCCGGGCAGCAGGGCCGCCTGACCGGGAAGAACATCATGCGACTCGCCAAGGGTGAGGAACTCGAAGCGTACGAACCCACCACCCTGGGCGAATTCGTCAGCCTGGGCGGCCTGATGGCCGTCGGCTGGATGAAACTCCCCTGGAACCAGAAGCTCGCCATCACCGGCGGTATCGCCCACGTCATGAAACGCGCGAGCGAATGGCGCTGGCGCGTCAGCATCGACTGATCACCCGTCTCTGATACTTCCCCCCGGCGCCCCAGCGGTCCGGGGGATTTTCACGTACCCGCTGCCCCTGCTACGCACCCTGGCCTACCGGCCGCACCTGCCGCAACGCCGCGCCGACCCGGCCCCTACACTCGGGTCATGTCCCGGTCTCCCCTGCTGCTCATGACCTTCCCAGTCCTGCTGGCCTCGTGCAGCGGCACCTTCGAAGCCCACAACGAGAAACGCGCCCGGCAACTCCGGCACGACAACGCCCTGTACTTCCGGACGCAGTGCGTCACGGCCCTCGAACGCGCCCGCGCGACCGCCACGCCCCAGCAACTGCCCGCCGGACTGAACGGCCAGCCCTGCACCTCGGCCCTGCTGGGCGACTACGCCCTGAGCGACGACATGGCCGCCACCGTCAAGGCCAGCGTCGTGACCCTGGACCCCCAGCGCCTGAGCGACTACACCGTCACCGTCACCAGCCTGAACGACGAAACGTTCCGCTACGTCGACCGTGGCGACGCCGAAGCCGCCGCCGAACAGGCCGGCACGTACACCGAAGCCGCCCCCGACGTGACCAGCGAGGACACCGATAGCAGCACCCTGAACGTGCAAGAACAGACGCCCTGACAGCGCGTTTCCCCGATCTGCGCCCGCACGGACTGTTTCGTTTCTGGCGGGTCCGTATCATGGCGGCATGATCGGGTTCGTGTGGCGGGTGGCGTGCAGGTAAGTGTGAATGGGCGGCGGCGCGAGGTGGCGTACCCGGACGAGATGCTGGTGTGGGTGTTGCGTGATGAGCTGGGCCTGACTGGCACGCATTACGGGTGTGGGATTGGCGCGTGCGGCAGTTGCACGGTGCTGCTGGACGGGCAGGTGGCGCGGGCGTGCCTGACTCCGGCGCGGGCGGCGGCGGGGCGGGAGGTGACGACCGTGGAGGGACTGGCGCGCGGGGAGCAGTTGCATCCGGTGCAGCGGGCGTTCCTGGAGAATCCGTTGCAGTGCGGGTGGTGCCTGCCGGGGCATCTGATGTCGGCGGCGGCGCTGCTGGAGCGCACGCCTAACCCCACGGACGCGCAGATCGAGGAGGCGGCGGGGATCAATCTGTGCCGCTGCGGGGGGTACAACGCGATCCGCCGGGCGGTGGCCCGCGCCGCTGAACTGAAGCGGGAGGACGGATGAAGCCCGTCACGCGCCGCCGGGTGCTGATCGGGCTGGGGAGCGGCGCGGGCCTGCTGGTGGTGGGGGTGCCGCTGGCGTTGAACGCGGGCCGCCCGGCGATCGTGAACTACATCGAGGAGAACGGGACGGGCCCGCAGGACGCGCCCCGCAATCCGGACCTGTGGTTCGAGGTGACGCCCGCCGGGGTGACGTTCTTCGTGCCGAAGATCGAGATGGGGCAGGGGATTCACACGGCGCTGGCGCAGATCGCGGCCGAGGAGCTGGAGGTCACGCCCGAGCAGCTGACGGTGCGGCAGGCGGACACGGCGCGCGGGTACGCGGGTGGGACGATGTTCACGTTCGGTTCGACGAGCGTGAAGGCATTGTACCGGCCGCTGCGCGAGGCGGCGGCGACCCTGCGGGAACTGCTGCGGGAGGAGGCGGCGCGGCAGCTGGGCGTTCCGGCGGCGCGGCTGACGGCGGCGGGCGGCTCGTTCTTCGTGGCGGGCTCGCGCGAGCGCATCGGGTACGCGCAGGTCGTGGCGGGCAAGCAGGGCGAGTGGGTGATTCCGGAGGCCACGCCCACGCTGAAGGCGCGGCGGGACTTCAAGCGGATCGGGCGGGCCATGCCACGCACGGACTTCCGGGACAAGGTGCTGGGCACCGCCACGTACGGGTACGACGCGCGCCTGCCGGGCATGCTGTTCGGCGCGGTGGCCCGCCCGCCCAGGTTCGGGGCGCGGCTGGTGTCGGCGTCGGCGGGCGCGGCGGGGCGGCAGCCGGGCGTGGTGCGGGTCGTGATCGACCTGAAGGCGGGCTTTGCGGGCGTGGCGGCGCAGACGCGCACGCAGGCCCGCACGGCGCTGTCGTCGCTGGAGCTGCGCTGGGAGGGCGGCACGACCGCCAGCAGCGCCGATCTGGACGCGCAGATTCAGGCGGGGTCGGGGTCGGTGCTGCGGCGGCGCGGGAACGTCCGCGCGGCCCTCTCGGGGGGGACGGTGGTGCAGGGCGAGTACCGCACGCCGCTGGCCGCACACGCGCACCTGGAGCCACTGGCGGCGCTGGCGGACGTGAAGGTGGGCGGGCGGATCGAGGTCTGGGCGTCCACGCAGTACCCGCAGATGGTCATCGACGACCTGCGTGACGTGTTCGGCAAGGACCGCGAGGTGCTGGTGCATCCGACGCAGCTGGGCGGGGGCTTCGGGCGCAAGGCGGGGCAGCACGCGGCGCTGGAGGCCGCGCGACTCTCGGCGGCAGTCGGGAAGCCCGTGCATGTCGGCTGGACGCGCGAGGAGGACCTCCAGCACGCCTTCTACCGGCCGCCCACCCATCACGTTCTGCGGGGCAGTGTGGGCGCGGACGGGCGGCTGCGGGGCGTGGAGCAGTTCACGGCGGGCGGCGACATCATCTGGGGACAGACGGGGATACCGGAGTTCGTGCGGGACGCGCTGGGTTTCGATCCGGGTGGCCTGCTGGGGCAGTTCATGCCGTACGACTTCCCGGCGTACCGGGTCGTGAACCGCCGCGAGGCGCTGCCCGTCCCGACCGGCTACTGGCGGGGGCTGGGTGTCCTGCCGAACACGTTCGCGCTGGAGAGCTTCATGGATGAACTGGCGCACGCGGCGGGCGCGGACCCGCTGGCCTTCCGGCTGCGGCACCTGGGGCCCGGCGAGGACGGGCGGCGGCTGCGCGCGGTGCTGGAACGCGCCGCGCAGTCGGCCGGGTGGGGCACTCCCGTTCCGGCGGGCCGGGCGCGCGGGGTGGCCTGCTGCCTGGACCTGGGCACCGCCTCGGCGCTGGTGGCCGAGGTCTCGGTGCAGGGCGGGCGGGTGCAGGTGCACCGCGTGACGGTCGCGGCCGACCCCGGACTGGTCATCAATCCGGACGGCGCGCGCCTGCAGGTGCAGGGGTCGGTGATGATGGCCCTGAGTTCCGCCCTGCACGAGGAACTGACCGTTCAGGACGGGCGGGTGGTCGAGTCGAACTTCGACCGCTACCGCCTGCTGCCCATGCGGGACGCGCCGCCGGTCGAGGTGCTGCTCGTCGAGAGTGGCGACGAACCGCAGGGCATGGGGGAACCCGTGATGGGTCCGGCGGCGGCGGCCGTGGCGAACGCGGTGTTCACCCTGACCGGCGAGCGCCTGCGGACCCTGCCCCTGCGGCCCCGTCAGGGATAATCCCCGTCACGACCCGGCAGGGTCGGCGCGCCCGGTCCATTCTTCCAGCAGGTACTGGAGTCTGGTCTGGGCGTTCTCCTGACTGCCGTACACGCTGCGGATCAGTTCGCCGCCCGGCGCGAAGGCCAGCCAGTGCGGGGTGCCCTCGGTCTGCCAGCCTCTGGCCAGGTCGCCGCTCAGGTCCAGCGCGACCGGGAACGGCAGTTTCGCGTAGTCCCGCGCGAACTTCTGCAGGGTGGGCACGACCTCCCCTCTGGGCAGCAGGCGGTGGCCGTGGCTGGTGTGCACGGCCAGCAGGTGCACCGAGTCGCCGAATTCGGCGTGCAGGCGCTTCAGGAACGGAATGCCGCGCGACACGCAGCCGGGGCATTCGAGGTTGAAGGTCATGACCAGACCCGGCCGTGTCCAGTCGCCGGGGGCCGGGAGGGGGTCGCCGTGCACGAAGTCGGTGGGGGCGGGCCATTCCATGCAGGCAGGGTACGCCGCGCCGCGCGGGGTTCTATGCTGGGCGCATGAAGCGTTTCCTGATCGTTACGGCAGTCCTCGGTTCGGCCCTGGTGGGCGCGGCGCACGCCACGACGGTGGCCGAGGTGAAGAAGAAGGGCGTGCTGGTGCTGGGCACCGACCCGACGTTCGCGCCGTTCGAGTTCAAGGGGGCCGACGGGCAGATCCAGGGCTTCGACATCGACATCGCGCGGGCCGTGGCGAAGGACCTGGGCGTGCGGCTGGAAATCCGCGCGGTGGGCTTCGGGTCGCTGATGCCGCAGTCGGTCACGTCCGGGCGGGTGGACATGGCCATGAGCGGCATCACGATCACGGACGAACGCGCGAAGGTCGTGTCGTTCAGCCAGCCCTACTACCGCAGCGCGCAGGTGTTCATCGTGCGGGGCGGGAACCCCGGCAAGTTCGCGTGGCCCGCCAGCGTGAAGGGCAAGGTGATCGGCGTGCAGGCGAACACGACCGGGCAGTTCGTGGCGACCGACCTGCTCAAACCCAAGGGCGCGACCCTGAAGGTGTACGACGATTTCGCGGCCGGACTGGCCGACGTGCGCGCCGGCCGCGTGGCGGCGCTGGTCGGGGACGCCCCCACCGTCGCGGACCTGAAAAAGCGCCTGCCGGGGCAGTTCGAGCAGGCCGGCAAGGACCTGGCCGCCGAGGATTACGGCATGGTCTTCAAGAAGGGCAGTGATCTGGCGGCCGCCGCGAATAAGACGCTGGCGCGCCTGAAGGCCAGCGGTGAGTACCAGAAACTGCTGAACCGCTGGATCGTGCAGAAGTAAGGCCCACTCCGATTGAATGGCTTGCAAAGCCGTCCAGTCCGAGCAGACTCGTAGAGCTGCGCCGCAGAGCGAGCAGGAGAGAAACGGATTCCGGGCGTGGAGCTGGCAACCCGGCGATGTTCCGGGTTGCCAGCGAAACAGACGGAATCCATAAGCCACTCAGATTGAACGGTTTGCAAACACCGTTCAATCTGAGCGAAGCGCGTGGCAGTAGAACGGACTTCGGGGTCAGTGGCTGCTGCTGAGGACGATGACGCTCCCGACGATCAGGGTCAGGCCGGCCCAGGCGGTGGGCGTCAGGTGCGCTCCGTCGATGCGGCGGCTGAGCAGGGCGGTCGTGACGATGCCCAGCCCGCCCCACGCGGCGTAGGCGACGGCGACCGGCATGTGCTGCACGGCGACGCCCAGCAGCGTGAAGGCCAGCAGGATCAGGGCGATGGCGGCCAGTCCGGGTCGCCGGTGCCGGAAGCCGTCCGAGCGTTTCAGCAGGACGTTGGCGAGGATGTCCAGGGTGACGGCCCCCAGGATCAACAGGACGGCAGCCGGGTTCATGCGGGTTCCTGCCGGATGCCGGGAAGCGCGCGGGCCTGGTCGGTCACGCCGGGTGGCGGGCTGGCCGGCCGGGCGGCGTACTGGGTGCCGTGGTGCAGCAGGGCCGCGCCGAGGCTCAGGGCGATCAGGGCGCCCAGTTGCGTGGGGGTCAGGTGCTCGCCGAGGATCAGGGCGCCCAGGCCCGTGATGAGGATCAGGCCGGCGGCTTCCCAGACGGCGAAGGCCACGGCGACCGGAATCTGCCGGAACGCGCGTGACAGCAGCACGTACGAGGCGGCCAGCAGGGCGTAGGTGAGAATCAGTTCCAGTCCGGGGCCGGCAGCCCCGCTGGTGAAGACCTTGAGACTGAGGGTGCCCGTGACTTCCAGGGCTATGGCGCACAGTAGCGCCGTCCAGGCGCGCATGAAACAACACCGTTCCTTCCCCGCGCGTGGCGGGGCGAGCTGAAGGGTCACGCCGGTCCGCGTGTGGTGCGGACCCTGCGTGCAGGGATGACGCGGCCGGCCCCCGGTGTGGGGGCGTGGGCCGGGTCAGCTGGCCTTCGGGGCTCCGGGGGGCGGGCGGTCCAGGCGGATGCTGAGTTGTGTGGCGGCGCTCGTGTTCGTCCAGGTGATGGACATGGTGTTTCACTCTTCCCGTGTGGCCCGCCGGTCGGGGCGGGCGTCGGGCCGCGCCCGCTGCGTGCGGGGGCCCGGTTGAAGAGCAGGTCACGTTGACCCGCTGCCTTCCAGCCTAGCGGGTTCCTGTCAGGTGACCGTCTGCGCATTCACTTTTGGCAGGTCAGGGCCCGCTGCGCCTTCCGGGCTGGTGGCCGTTCACGGCGTGAGGGGCGCGCTATCCTCGGGGGCGTGACGGTTCCCAGGGTGAGCGGCCTGACGGCCTCCGGGCGAGGCGGGTGTTGAACGAGATTCTGACGGGGTTCGGAACGGTGCTGTCCGGCGAGTACCCGCGTCTGCTGCTGTCGGGGCTGGGCCTGACGCTGGCGGTCAGCGGGTGCGCATTGCTGGTGTCGGTGGTGGTCGGCACGGCGCTGGGCGCGGTGCGGGTGCTGCGGGTGCCGCTGCTGGGCGCGCTGGGCAACGCGTACGTGACGGTGGTGCGCGGCATTCCGCTGATCGTGCTGCTGTCGGTGGTGTACTACGGCCTGCCGGCGCTGGGCGTGACGCTGGAGGGGTTCCCGGCGGCGGTGCTGGCGCTGGGGCTGTACTCGGCGGCGTACACCAGCGAGATCGTGCGCGGGGGGCTGGGCAGCGTGCCGGACGGGCAGGCGCAGGCGGCGCGCAGTCTGGGCCTGAGCCGCGGGCAGGCGCTGAGGTTCGTGGTCATGCCGCAGGCGTGGCGGGTGGCGCTGCCCGCGCTGGGGAACGAGTTCATCAGCCTGATTCTGGGCAGCAGTCTGGCGAGCGCCGTGACGCTGCAGGAACTGTTCAGTCAGGGGCGGTACATCACGAACGCCACGTACCGGCAGTTCGAGGTGTACGCGGTGCTGGCGCTGGTGTACTTCGGGCTGACCTTCGCCCTGACGTGGCTGGTGCGCCTGATGGAACGCCGCCTGAGCCGGGGCCTGACCCTGCCGGACCGCCGCGTGATCTGAATGCCCCCGTGGTCAGGCCACCCAGTCAGGCCCTCCAGTCAGCTTAGGTGGTCCTGCGCGTCGGCCCAGGCGGTCACGGCGCGGCTCTGGTAGTCGGCCAGTCCGGGGCGGGCGCGGTCGATGCTGCTCCGGAAGCGGTCGTCGGTCACCCACATCTGTGCCAGTCCGCGCATCATGGCGGGCGACGCCTCGTAGTACGCGCCGCTGATGTGCGCCCGGTGCCGCGCCGCCACCCCCTGCGCGCGTGGGTCCGTGGCGGGCACGCCCGCAGCCATCAGGGCCACGTAGTCGGCGGTGAGGCCGTCCATCTCGGCGCGGATGCGCTCCCAGTCGGCCCGTGTGTAGCGGGCGGTGCGGGCGGCGCTCTGGCGGTAGGCGTCGCTGTCGCCCCAGCGTTCCTTCACTTCCTCCTCGTACGGGGCGGGGTCGAACCCGTCGAACGCGGCCCTGATGTCCTCGTTGTTCATGCTGCTCTCCTCTGCCCTGCCGTTCAGGGCGTCCAGGCGGGCCTGTACCTGCCGCAGCGTGTGCCGGGTGCGGCGCAGGTCGTCGCGCAGGCAGGCAGCGTGCGCGTGCAGAGTTTCGCGTTCCAGGTCCGGCGGGGCGTCCAGCACCCCGGCCACCTGGGCGAGCGGCACGCCCAGCGCCCGCCACGTCAGCACGCGCCGCAGCCGCGTCAGGTCGTCCGGCGTGTACAGGCGGTAGTTTCCGTCGCTGCGCTCGGCGGGGCGCAACAGCCCGATGGCGTCGTAGTGGTGGAGCAGGCGCACGCTGACGCCCGTCAGGGCCGCGACCTCGCCCACCGTCCAGCGGGGCTGTTCCGGGGCGTTCAGTGGCATCCTCCTGCGGGGGGGATCCGTCCCCCCTGAAGGCCAGAGTAGGCCCTGACGTGACGGGAGGGTCAAGCCGGAGTGCCCGCCCGGTCTGCTACGGACTCCGATTGAATGGCCTGCAGAGCCGCTGGGTCCGAGCGGATGCGCCTCGTAGAGCTGCCCTGCAGAGTGGGAGCAAGGCGGGCTTCGGGAGTGGAGTTGGGAACCCGGCACCGTTCCGGGTGGTCAACGAAACGGCTGGAGTCTGTATGATCGGCGGCCTTCATGTTGGGCTGACCCGGCCCGGTGACCTCCGGCACGGCGCAAACGGCATCCGCCCCGGCGGTCAGATGACGCGCACTTCAGCTGATTTTCATGTTGGAACCGCGTGTCTGTTTAGGGTGAGAGGACATGAGCGCAACCCTCTTCCCGTCCGCCGGACGCCGGGCGGCCTTCCTGCCGTTCCTGTCCGGCGCTGCCCTGTCCAGCGCGGCCCTGGCCTCCGCCCCACGACCGACCCGGTCAGCTTCGACGACCGCATCAATGCAGTGGTGGCCCCGGTCAGTTCCTTCCTGAGCGGCGTGGTGTTCGCGAGCCTGCCGGTGGGCGGCGTGCCGGTGCCGTTGATCGTGGTGTGGCTGCTGGTGGCGGCGATCGTGTGTACGGTCGCGTTCCGCTTCGTGAACCTGACCGGGTTCTGGCACGCCATCCAGATCGTCCGGGGGCGATTCGACACGCCCACCGCCGACACGCCCGGCACCATCACTCACTTTCAGGCGCTGTCCACGGCGGTGTCCGGCACGGTCGGGCTGGGGAACATCGCGGGCGTGGCGGTCGCCATCAGCCTGGGCGGGCCGGGCGCGACCTTCTGGATGATCCTGGCCGGCCTGCTGGGCATGAGTACCAAGTTCGTGGAGTGCACGCTGGGCGTGAAGTACCGCCAGATCCAGCCGGACGGCCGCGTGGACGGCGGCCCGATGTTCTACCTGCGCGACGGTCTGGCCGAACTGGGCCGCGCCCGCCTGGGCCGCGTCATGGCGTCGGTGTTCGCGGTGTGCATGGTGTTCGCCAGTCTGGGCGGCGGGAACATGTTCCAGAGCAACCAGGCGTTCCAGCAGCTCGTGAACGCCACGGGCGGCGCGACCAGCCCGCTGGCCGGCAACGGCTGGATGGCCGGTCTGGTCCTGGCGGCGCTGGTGGGCGCGGTCATCCTGGGCGGCATCCGCTCGATCGCGAACGTCACGGGGAAACTCGTGCCGCTCATGGCGGTCCTGTACGTAGGGTCCGTGACCGTGATCCTGATCCTGAACGCCAGCGCCATTCCGGGAGCGCTCGCGGCCATCGTGCAGGGGGCGTTCTCGCCGCAGGGCGTGGCGGGCGGCGTGATCGGCGTGATGATCCAGGGCATCCGGCGTGCCACGTTCAGCAACGAGGCCGGGATCGGCACGGCGTCCATCGCCCACAGTCCGGTCAAGACGCAGCGGCCCGTCACGGAAGGTTTCGTGGGCCTGCTCGAACCGTTCATCGACACGGTCGTCATCTGCACCATGACCGCCCTCGCCATCGTCGTGACCGGCTCTTACACGGTGTCTGGCCTGGACGGCGTGGGCATCACGGACACCGCCTTCCGAACCGTGGCACCGTGGTTCAGCTGGCTGCTGACGCTGGCGGTCCTGATGTTCGCGTACTCCACCATGATCAGTTACGCCTACTACGGCACCCGCGCCGTGCGGTACCTGTTCGGGCCGAACGAACTCGTCACGAACGTCTTCAAGGGCGTGTTCCTGCTGTTCATCGTGATCGGCGCAAGCATGGACCTGGGCGCCGTGATCGACTTCAGTGACGCGATGCTGTTCACCATGAGCATCCCGAACATCATCGGGCTGTACCTGCTGATTCCGGTCGTGAAACGCGAACTGGCGAACTACCGCGCCGACCTGCAGGCCGGCCGGGTCCGGCCCGCCACGCCCGGCCAGTAATACGGACTCCGATTGAATGGGCTGCAAAGCCCATTCAATCCGAGCGAAGCGAGTGGGAGCAAAACGGGTTCCGGACGTGGAACCGACAATCCGGTGAAGTTCCGGATTGTCGGCGAAACAAACGGAATCCGATAATACGGACTCCGGGCCGGGCGGCGCTGTGCCAGACTGCGCGGCGATGACGGCCCCCCACTCCCCTGGTTCCACGTTCCGGCCGGCGTTCTGGCGGGGCTTCCGGGCGCTGCTGCCGCTGTGGCCGGGCATGGTGCCGTTTGCCGCCGCGTACGCCGTGACCGCGCGGGCCGGGGGCCTGAGCATCTGGGAGACGCAACTGATGAGCCTGACCGTGTTCGCCGGGGCCAGTCAGTTCGCGGCGGCCGGGCAGTTCGTGGGCGGCGGCCTGCCGACCGTGGCGGGTGCGCTGGGGCTGGTGGCGACCACGTTCCTGCTGAATGCCCGGCACGTGCTGTACGGCCTGAGCCTGTCGCGCACACTCCCGCTGCCGTGGGGCCAGCGCCTGCTGGCGGCGCAGTTCCTGACGGACGAGGCGTACGGCGTGACGGTCGTGGCGGGGCCGCGTGATCCGGGCGGCCTGAGTGTCGCGTTCCTGCTGGGCGCGGAACTCAGTCTGTACGCCGTGTGGAACGCCTCGACGCTGCTGGGGTCGCTGGCGGGCGCCGCGCTGCCGGACCCGCAGGCGCTGGGGGTGGGCGTGATCTTCCCGCTGGCGTTCCTGGGGTTGCTGGTGCCGCTGCTCGTGGACCGCGTGACGCTGCTGGTGGCGCTGGTGTCGGGCCTCGGGGCGTGGGGGCTGGGGCGGGTGCTGCCGGGCGGACTGGTGATCCTGCTGGCCGGGGTGGGCGGGGCGCTGCTGGGCGCGTGGATCACCACCCGCCGCGCCGCGCGTTCGGGGGACGCGTGAGCGGCTGGCTGGTCATCGTGCTGATGTGGGCGGTCACGTACCCGGCGCGGCTGCTGGGCCTGAGCCTGGGCCGCCTGAACCTGCCGCCGTTCTGGCTGGCGTTCCTGCGCTTCGTGCCGGTCAGCGTGTTCGCGGCGCTGGTCGTGCCGGACGTGCTGGGCAGCCCCGAGTGGGCGCGGCGGATCGTGGGGGCGCTGGCGGGCGGGCTGCTGATGTGGCGCAGCCGCAACCTCGCGCTGGGCATTCTGGGCGGCTTCGCAGCGTACTGGGCGGCGCGGCTGGCCGGCCTGTAGAGCCGCGGCAGTCAGGGGGCGTTCAGGTGGGGGTCGCCCCGGCCCGGTCGTCTGGGTGGGCGCGACGCCGCGTTCCCACGTGGCCGCGCTATGCTGGGCAGCGCATGACGGGTCAGGAGGGCAGGGTCAGGATCATCGACGGCAAGTACGAGGTTCTTCGTGAACTCTCGGCAGGGGGCATGGTGACCCTCTCCGAGGTGCGCGCGGCCGAGGGTGTCACGCGGCACGTCGCGTGGTTTGCCGTGTCCACTCCCGCCGACCGGCAGGTGTTCCACGCGTACCGCACGGCGCTGCGCGCCCTGGAACCCGCCGGTCTGACCGACGTGGTCGCCCGGCCCGGCGCGTACTACGCCGTGTGGAAACCCGTGGGTGGGCAGCCGCTCGCGGCCGCGCTGGAGCAGAAGGTCCGCCCGCAGGAGACCGTGGACGCCGTGCAGGCCCTCGCCGCGCGACTGGCCGGGCAGGGCTACGCCCTGGCAGACGCGGAAATCGTGGTCGAGGATCAGACCGCGCAGATCGCGTACCTGACGCCACTGAACGCGCCGCGCACCCCGGAGGACATCGCGGCCCGCAACGCGCAGACCCTCGCTCCCCTCCAGAAGGGCCGGGTGCGCCGCCGCCGGGAGCCGGGCGCGTGGCTGACCTTCGTGCCGGGCCTGCTGCTGCTGGGCGGGGCGGTGTACCTGGGCTCGCAGGCGGTCAACATCTACCTGAACCCCCCGGTGCGGGATGTGGTCAGCGTGACCGGGCAGGAAGCCAAGGTCGCCGCACGCGCCCTGACCGACGCGGGGTTCCGCGTGGAGTACACGCAGGGACAGGCAGGCGGGCGGGCCATCGGCAGCATCATCCGGCAGGACCCGGCGGGCGGCACGAAACTCCCGATGGGGCGCCTCGTGACCCTGACCGTGAACAACCCCCCGGCCATCGAGGTGCCGCGCCTCGAGGAGATGAACCTCGATCAGGCGCGCGACGCCCTGAAAGACCGCAACATGCTGATCGGCAAGGTCCTGAAAGTGGACGGCACGCTGTCGAACACCGCCGAGGGCCGCGTGATCGCGCAACTGCCCGAGGCCGGATCGAGCGCGCAGCGTGGTCAGGCCGTGCAGCTGCTGATCAGCACGGGCGTCAGCGGCAAGGAAACGTGGCTGCCGAACCTGACCGGCCTGACGTACGAGCAGGCGCGCGCCCACGCCCGCGCCGCCGGACTGGTCGTGACGTCGGTGGAACGCCAGCCCAGCGACAAGGCCGAGAACAGCGTCCTGGAACAGACGCCCGCGCCGTACGTGCGCGTGACCGTGGGCAGCCCCGTGAAACTGACGATCGCGTCCGCGCGGTACAGCGCGCCCAGCCGTCCCGCCGGGGACCTGCCGCTGCCGCCCGCGTACGTGCCGCCCGTCCCGGTAGAGCCGGAAGCGCCGGCCGAGCCGGTCACGCCCGAACCGACCGCCCCCACGCCGGACAGCACGCCGGTCACGCCGGACAGCGTGCCCGCCCTTCCGGAAGCACCGGCCACACCGGAAATTCCGCCCAGCAACGCGGCCACGCGCACCGTGACTTTCGAGTACGTGTTCCCCGCCGACCTGCCGGACGGCAACTACGCCATCCTGGTCCGGGACGCCGACGGCGAACGGGTGGTCCGGTCGGCCGCTCCCGCCGACACCCTGGCCAACCAGCGGGCGTCCGGTGACATTCCCGTGCGCGGCGACGCGGTGTTCATCATCCGCCGTGACGGCGTGGATTACGCCACGGTCACGCCCTGAACCGCGTGACACGCTGACCGGAGATGATCTACCTCGATTACGCCGCCACGCACCCCATGACGCCCGAGGCGCTCGCCGCGTACGCGCAGGCGGCGGCCCTGCCCGGCAACCCGGCCAGCGTGCACGCCGCCGGGCAGGCCGCCCGCGAACGCCTGGAGGAAGGGCGCGCCCGCGTGGCCGCCGCGCTGCACACCGATCCGCGCACCCTGATCGCCAACAGCGGCGGCACCGAGGGCGACAACCACGTGCTGCTGAGCGTGACCCGCGCGTGGCAGGACGCGCACGGCCGCCCCGGTCACCTGATCACCACCCCCACCGAGCACTCGGCGGTGCTGGCCCCGGCACGCGCCCTGGCCGCACAGGGCTGGCAGGTCACGTTCCTGACCCCCGACCGGCACGGGCAGTACGACCCGGCCGAACTGGCGGGCGCGCTGCGGGGCGACACGGCGCTGGTGTCCATTCACCACGCCAACAACGAACTCGGCAGTGTGCAGGACACCCCCGCCCTGGCCGCGCTGGCCGCCGCGCGGGGCGTGCCGTACCACACGGACGCCGTGCAGGCCCCGGGCGTCCTGCCGGTAGACCTGGGCACCTGGGGCGTCACGTTCGCCACGTTCAGCGCGCACAAGTGGGGCGGGCCGCGCGGCGTGGGCTTCCTGTACGTGCAGCGCGGCACGCACCTGAACGCCGTCACGCTCGGCGGCGGGCAGGAGGGCGGCACCCGCCCCGGCACGCAGGACACCGCCGGGGTGTACGCGGCCGGGGTGGCCCTCACCCACGCCGAGCAGGCGCGCGAAACCACGCACGCCCACCTGAGCGCCCTGCGCGCCCGGTTCGAGGCGGGCGCGCAGGCCATCCCGGACCTGCGCCTGAACCACCCGCCGCACGGCAGCCCCAAGGTCGCCAGCGTCACCCTGCCCGGCGCGGACGGCGAGGCCCTGCTGATGAACCTCGACATGCTGGGCGTGGCCGCCAGCGCCGGGAGCGCATGCAGCGCCGGGACCATGCAGCCCAGCCACGTCCTGACCGCCGTGGGCCTGAACGACGCTGACGCCCGCGCCACCCTGCGCTTCTCCTTCGGGGCGGCCACCACCGAGCAGGACGTGGACGCCGCCGTGCACGCGCTGGCGCAGGCCGCCGCCTGGAGCCGCGCCTGACCTGAAGTCACGCCGAGTCACGGCAAGCAGGAAGGCCAGACCCCCGGTGCAGGGTCCGGCCTTCTCTCCTTGGGGTTACTGGAACTGCGCCAGCACGGCTTCCAGACGCTCTTTCTGCGCGCTGAAGTCGGTCACGCGGCGCCGTTCTTCCTCGATGACCTCGGCGGGGGCGCGGGCGACGAAGCCGGCGTTCCCGAGTTTGTTCTGCGCCTGCCCGATCTGCTTGTCGAGTTCCGCGAGGCGTTTTTTCTGTTTGCCCAGCCAGTCGGCGATGTCCACGGTGCCTTCCAGCGGGGCGCGCAGGGTGACGCCCTGCTCGACGGCGCTCAGGGTGCGGCCTTCCAGGGTGGTCAGGGTGACGCGGGCGATGCTCTCGACCACGCGGGCGTTTTCCAGCACGGTGGGGGCCAGGTCGCCCTCGACGGCCATGTTCAGGCGTTCCTGGGGGGCCATGCCGAGTTCGTTCTTGAGGTTGCGGGCGGCGGCGACGGCGGCGCGCAGGGCGTCGAAGGCGCGGGTGGCTTCGGCGTCGTGCAGGGCGGCGTCGGGTTCCGGCCAGGTGTGCACGGCCAGCTGGCGGCGGTGGCCGAGCGCGGCGTACAGTTCGCTGGTGATGAACGGCATGATGGGGTGCAGCATCTTCAGGATGTGCTCCAGCGTGGCTTTCAGGGTGACCAGCGTGGACAGTTTGCCTTCACTCAAAGCGGGTTTGGCGGCCTCGATGTACCAGTCGCAGAATTCGTCCCAGGTGAACGAGTACAGCGTGCGGGTGGCCGCGCCGATGTCGAAGGCGTTCAGTTGCGCGGTCGCCTCGGCGGTCACGGCGTTCAGGCGGGACAGGATCCAGCGGTCGGCGAGGCTCAGGTCCGTCCGGGCGCGCAGCATGCTCAGGGCGTCGCGGCTGCGGACCGGTTCGCCTGCCGTGTCGTCCAGGGCGCTCTGCACGTAGCGGATCAGGTCGGTGTCGCCCTCGGCGCCGCTGGTTTCCAGGTTGGGGAGGGCTTCGCCGAGGCGCAGCAGGGCGAAGCGGGCGGCGTTCCAGAGTTTGTTCGCGAAGTTGCGGCCCTGCTCGAAGCGGCGCGGGTCGTGGCGGATGTCCTGCCCGCCGGTCGAGAGGTACGCGAAGGCGAAGCGGCTGGCGTCCACGCCGTACTGATCGAACAGGTTCAGGGGGTCGATGCCGTTGCCCTTGCTCTTGGACATCTTCTGGCCCTTGGCGTCCAGGTACAGGCCGTGCAGCATGACCGTGCCGAAGGGGGCCTGTCCGGTCAGGCCGTAGGCGGCCATCTGCATGCGGGCCACCCAGAAGAACAGGATGTCGTAGCCGGTCACGAGGACCTGGGTGGGGTAGAACTTGCGGAAGTCCTCGCTGTCCGTGTCGGGCCAGCCGAGGGTGCTGAACGGCCAGAGGTTGCTGGAGAACCACGTGTCGAACACGTCGGGGTCGCGGCGCAGGTTCAGGTGCGCGTAGCGGGGGTCCTGGTCGCAGTCCAGGTCGGGGTTCTCGGGGTCCGGCACGTAGATGTTGCCGTCCTCGTCGTACCACGCGGGAATCTGGTGACCCCACCACAGCTGGCGGCTGATGTTCCAGTCACGGATGTTCTCCAGCCAGTCGCGGTTGACCTTGCCGTAGCGGTCGGGAACCAGCGTCATGTCGCCGTTTTCCAGTCCGGCCAGGACCTGCTCGGCGAAGGGTTTGGTCTTCACGTACCACTGCTCGCTGATGATCGGTTCGACCGGCACCTTGGTGCGTTCGCTCAGGCCGATGGCGGTGTCGTGGTCCTTCTCCTCGATCAGGTCGCCGCTCTCGGTGAGGGCCTTCACGACCGCCTTGCGGGCCG